>JBAIWX010000291.1:0-26922 GCA_037916975.1 Gemmatimonadales bacterium | reverse complement strand
TCGACCGCCGCCGGGCGCGCCCGGCTCATGCCCCGAGCCGCGTGCGCTTGTCGGCGAGGAGGGCCGCCTGTTCCCGCCAGGTCGCGAGCTTCTCGCGCTCCTTCGCGACCACCTCCGCCGGGGCGCGGGCCACGAACTGCTCGTTGCCCAGCTTCCGCTCCTGCCCGGCGATGAGCTGCTCGAGCTTCCCGAGCTCCGCCCCGAGGCGGGCGCGCTCGCGCTCGAGGTCGATCGCGTCGCCGAGCGGCACGAAGACGCCGGTGCCGTCGGAGAGCACGGCGTACCCGCCGACGCGGTCGGCGCTCTCGCCCAGGGTGAGCTCCGAGGCCTTGGCCAGCCGGAGGATCGTCCCCGTCTCCGCCCGGATCGCTGCCTGGGCGGCGGCGGAGGGATGCGTGACGAAGAGCCGCACCTGCTTCCCGGGCGGCACGTCGTACTCCGCGCGGATCGCGCGCACCGCCCCCACGACCTCCTGCACCACGCCGAAGCCGGCGAGGGCGTCCGGCGCGGCCGCGCGGGCGTCGGGCCGGGGCCACGAGGCGCCGCAGAGCCAGGCGCCCTCCGGCTTCCCGGGGATCTTCTGCCAGAGGGCCTCGGTGACGAACGGCATCACCGGGTGGAGCAGGCGGAGCGCCACGTCGAAGGTGCGGAGCGCCACCGCGCGCGCCACGTCGCCGCCCGGGGCGTCACCGTAGAGGCGCGGCTTCACCAGCTCGATGTACCAGTCGGCGAGGTCGCTCCAGAGGAAGCGGTACACCGCGGTCGCCGCGTCGTTGAGCCGGAAGCGCTCGTACGCCTCGGTCGCCTCGCGGATGGTGGCGTCGCACCGCGCGATGATCCAGCGGTCGGCGAGCGTCAGCTCCTCCGGCCGCAGCGCGCCGGGATGCGGTCCCGCGAGCGGGCGCGTCGGGCCCGGGACGTTGGAGAGGATGAACCGCCCCGCGTTCCACAGCTTGTTCGCGAAGTTCCGCGCCGGCGCGAAGGAGGTCTCGAGGTCGTTCGGGTCGAGGATCACGTCGGTGCCGACCGCCATCCCGCTCACGAGGGTGTAGCGGAGGGCGTCGGCGCCGTAGCGGCGGATCACCTCGAGGGGGTCGATCCCGTTGCCGAGCGACTTGGACATCTTGCGGTGCTGGGTGTCCCGGACGGTGCCGTGCAGGTACACGGTGTGGAACGGGATGTCGCCCATGAACTCGCACCCCGCCATCACCATCCGGGCGACCCAGAAGAAGAGGATCTCCGGCGCCGTGACGAGCACGTCGCCCGGGTACCAGGTGCGGAGGTCGGGCGTGTCGTCGGGCCAGCCCAGGCTCGAGAAGGGCACGAGCCAGGACGAGAACCAGGTGTCGAGCACGTCCTCGTCCTGCCGCACCGCGCCGCCGCAGCGGCACCGCGTCACGTCCTCGCGGCTCACGTGGGTGGCGCCGCAGTCGTCGCAGTACCAGACCGGGATGCGGTGCCCCCACCAGAGCTGCCGCGAGATGCACCAGTCGCGGATGTTCTCCATCCACTGCGCGTACTCGTCGCCGCGGCGCTCGGGGAGGAAGCGGAGCCGCCCCTCCCGGTAGGCGCGGAGGGCCGGCTCCGCGAGCGGCGCCATGCGCACGAACCACTGGTCGCTGAGCCGGGGCTCGATGACCGTGTCGCAGCGGTAGCAGTGCCCGACGGCGTGCGCGTGGGCCTCCACCTTCTCGAGGAGCCCCAGCGCCTCGACCTCGGCCACCACGCGCTTGCGCGCCTCGAAGCGGTCGAGCCCGCGGAAGCGCTCCGGGACCGTCTCCGCCAGGCGCGCCTCGGGCGTCATGATGTCGATGGCGGGGAGGCCGTGCCGGCGGCCGATCTCGAAGTCGGTCGGGTCGTGCGCCGGGGTGACCTTCACGGCGCCGGTGCCGAACGACGGGTCGATCGCGGCGTCGGCCACGACGGGGATCTCGCGGTCCACGAGCGGGAGGCGCACCGCGCGGCCCACCAGGTGCCGGTAGCGGGCGTCCTCGGGGTGCACCGCGACGGCGGTGTCGCCGAGCATCGTCTCGGGGCGCGTGGTGGCCACCACCAGGTGGCCGCTCCCGTCCGCGAGCGGGTAGCGGAGCGACCAGAGGCGGCCCTCGACGTCGGCCTTCTCCGCCTCCTCGTTCGAGAGGGCGGTGAGGCAGCGCGGGCACCAGTTGATGATGTAGTGGCCGCGGTAGACGAGCCCCTTCTCGTAGAGCCGCACGAACACCTCGCGCACCGCGCGCGACAGGCCGGGGTCGAGCGTGAAGTAGGTGCGGGTCCAGTCGCAGCTGTCGCCGATCGCCTTGAGCTGGTCGAGGATCGACCCGCCGGTCTCGCGCACGTAGTCCCAGACCCGCCGCTCGAACGCCTCGCGCCCGAGGTCGAAGCGCGTCTGCCCCTCCTTCGCCACCAGGCGCTCCACGACGTTCTGCGTCGCGATGCCCGCGTGGTCGGTGCCGGGGAGCCAGAGGGCGTCCCGGCCGCGCATCCGCTCGAAGCGGACCAGCACGTCCTGCACGGTGTGGTTGAGGCCGTGCCCCACGTGCAGGACCGATGTCACGTTGGGGGGCGGCATCATCACCACGTAGTGCGGCCGCCCGGTCGCGGCGGGGGTGAAGAGCCCGGCGTCGGTCCACGCGCGGTAGAGTTCCGCCTCGAGGGCGGTCGGGTCGTACTGCGGGGGCAGGGCGGTCATGCGCGGTCGTCGGTGGCGGCGCGAAGCTCGGCCGCGGGAAGGTCGTCCTCGCCGTGCACGAGGATGCAGTTGATGACGGCGTCCACGCCGGTGGCGGCGCGCACGGTGCGCGCGGCGTGCGCCCGCTGGGTCCGGGTGGCCACCCAGCCGTGGAGCTCCACCGTGCCCGGGCCCACCGGCACGACCTCCAGCGGCAGTTCGGCGAGCGCGGGCTCGGCGCGGAGCGCGGCGCGGGCGCGCCGCACCAGGTCGCGGCCGCGGACCGGGGGCGGCTCCGGGCGGCGGAACCGGCGGGCCAGCGTGCGGAGCCGGTCGTGGCCCATCGCCTGGCCCAGCGCCACCCCCGCCACCACGCCCAGCACCAGCCCCGTCGCCAGCCACGGCCAGCCCCGGCGTCCCCGCTCCGTACCCTCGTTCACGTGCCTCGTCCTCGTGCAAAAAGTCGTTCAGGGGCGTTAAGTTAACCGGCCCGGACGCGATCTGCAGCGCAGCGCGTCCCGACCGCCACCGCATCGTCCCATGGCTGACGACCGTCCGCAGATCCCCTTGAGCGACCTCTCCCGCTGGCTCGTCCTGGCGGCGCTCGTGCTCGCCGGCATCGGCTGCTACTTCTGGTTCGCGCCCCGGACCCAGCCGGTCGTCCACCCCGCCGGGGTGGAGGCGGGCTCATGAGCACCGTGCGCCTCACCCTGCCCGACGGCAGCGTCCGGGAGTACCCCGCCGGCGTCACCGGGCGCCAGGTGGCCGAGTCCATCGGCGCCGGGCTCGCGCGCGCCGCCGTCGCCGTGAAGGTGGACGGCGAGGTCCGCGACCTCGGCCGGCCCATCTCCGCGGACGCCCGGCTCGTGATCCTCACCGAGCGGGATCCCGACGCCCTCGGCGTGCTGCGCCACTCCGCGGCGCACGTCCTCGCCACGGCGGTGCGCGAGCTCTTCCCCACGGCGGGGATCGGCTTCGGCCCGGCGATCGAGGACGGCTTCTACTACGACTTCGAGGTGCCGCGGCCCTTCACCCCGGAGGACCTCGAGCGGATCGAGGCCCGGATGGCCGAGGTGGCGAAGGCGGACTACCCGTTCGTACGCGACGAGGTCTCGCGCGACGAGGCGAACCGGCGCTTCGCCGACGACCCGCTCAAGCTCGAGCGGATCGCCGAGCTGGGGCAGGACGAGGTTATCTCCACCTACACCGACGGCCCCTTCACGGACCTCTGCCGCGGCCCGCACGTGCCCGGCACCGGCCGGCTCCGGCACTTCAAGCTGCTGAGCACCGCCGGCGCCTACTGGCGCGGCGACTCGCGCCGCCAGATGCTCCAGCGCATCTACGGCACGGCGTGGTTCCGGAAGGAGGACCTCGACCAGTACCTCCACCGCCTCGAGGAGTCGCGCAAGCGCGACCATCGCCGCGTCGGCCGCGAGCTCGACCTCTTCATGTTCCACCCCTTCGCCCCCGGGGCGGCGTTCTGGACCGAGAAGGGGACGGCGATCTACAACCAGCTCAACGCCTACATGCGCGAGCTGCAGGCGGAGGGCTACCAGGAGATCCGCACCCCGCTCATGTACCACAAGGGGCTCTGGGAGATCTCCGGGCACTGGGGCAAGTACCGCGAGAACATGTTCCTCGTGCTCGACAACGAGACGGGGGAGCACGACTTCTCGCTCAAGCCGATGAACTGCCCCTCGCACCACATCTTCTACTCGGCGAAGAAGCACAGCTACCGCGAGTTGCCGCTGCGCTTCAGCACCTACGACGTGCTGCACCGGAACGAGGTCTCCGGGGCGCTGTCGGGGCTCACGCGCGTGCGGCAGTTCGCGCAGGACGACTGCCACATCTACCTGATGGAGTCGCAGATCCCCGCCGAGGTGGACCGGCTGGTGCGGCTCATCCTCGGCTACTACCGGACCTTCGGGCTCGAGGCGACGCTCAAGTTCGCCACGCGCCCCGAGGTCCGGATCGGGGACGACGCGATGTGGGACCGCGCCGAGGCGGCGCTCAAGGCGGCGCTCGAGGCCACCGGGCTCCCCTACGAGCTCAAGCCGGGCGACGGCGCCTTCTACGGCCCCAAGATCGACTTCGACGTGGCGGACTCGATCGGGCGGAAGTGGCAGCTGGGGACGATCCAGCTCGACTACGCCGCGCCCGAGCGCTTCGACCTGCGCTACGTGGGCGACGACAACACCGAGCACCGGCCGGTGGTGATCCACCGCGCGGTGAACGGCTCCTTCGAGCGCTTCATCGCGATCCTCATCGAGCACTTCGCCGGCGCCTTCCCGGTCTGGCTCGCGCCGGAGCAGGTGCTCGTGCTCCCGATCAGCGACGCGCAGGCCGGGGCGGCGCACGACGTGGCGCGCACCCTCCGCGCGGCGGGGCTCCGCGTGCGGGTGGACGACTCGAACGAGACGCTCAACTACCGGATCCGCGAGGGCGAGGTGCAGAAGGTGCCCTACATGGCGGTGGTGGGGCAGCGCGAGGCGGAGGCGGGGACCGTCGCGGTCCGCCTGCGCGGGGCGGGGAAGAAGCAGGAGGTGCTCCCCGTGGCGGAATTCGTGGCCCGCGTCCGCGAGCAGGTGGCGACGCGCGCGCTCGCGCCGTGACCGCCGCGTGAGCGGGGACGCCCCGCCGGACGGGCGGCCCGGGGGCGAGCGGCTCGCGCGCGTGATCGGCGCCCGGGCCCTCGCCCTCGCCTGCATCAACATCGTCGTCGGCGCCGGGATCTTCGGCCTCCCCGCGCTCATCGCCGCCGACCTCGGCCGCGCCGCGGTGCTGGCCTACCTCCTCTGCGCCCTCGTCGTCGGCAGCGTCACCCTCTGCTTCGCCGAGATCGGGAGCCGCGTCGCCCGGAGCGGCGGGCTCTACGCCTACGCGCACGAGGCCTTCGGGCCGCTCGTCGGCGCCGTGACCGGCAACCTCCTCTGGTTCGGGAATGGCTGCGTCTCGAACGCCGCGGTCGCGGCGCTGGCGGCGGACACCGTCGGCCACGCGGTCCCCGCGCTGGCAGCGCCGCCCGCCCGGGCCGCGCTGCTCGTCACCGCCTACGTCATCTTCGCGGCAATCCAGCTGCGCGGCGCCCGGAGCGGCGCCGCCGCGTCGGAGCTCTTCAGCGCGGCGAAGGTGGCGCCCCTCGTCCTGCTCGCCGTCGCCGGGCTCGCGACGCTCGGGTTCGGCGGGCTCGCGCTCGAGTTCCGCGCGGCGCCCCGGGCCGTCGGTCACGCGACGGTCGTGCTCTTCTTCGCCTTCATGGGCACCGAGGCGGTGCTCGGCGCGAGCGGGGAGGTCCGGGACCCCGCGCGCAACATCCCGCGCGGCGTGCTCGCCGCGGTCGGGTCGATCGCGATCCTCTACCTCGCGCTCCAGCTCGTGGCGCAGGCCGCGCTGGGCGACCGCCTCGCGGGGTCCGGGGCGGCGCCGCTCGCGGAGACGGCGGCGGTCGTCCTCGGTCCCTGGGGCCGCGGGCTGATCCTTGTCACGAGCGTCACCGCGATGCTCGGCCTCGTCGCGGGCGACCTGCTCGGCAGCCCGCGGGTGCTCTACGCCCTCGCGGAGGACCGCCTGCTCCCGCGGCCGCTCGCGGCGGTGCACCCGGTGCGGCGGATCCCCCACGTGGCGGTGGTCACCTACGCGGCGCTCGCCTGCCTGCTCGCGCTCACGGGGACCTTCCGCGCCCTCGTGACGCTCTCCGCCTCGGCGACGCTGCTCGTCTATCTCGTCACCTGCCTCGGGGTCCTGCGGCTGCGCCGGACCCGTCCCGATGCCGGCGGGTTCCGGGCACCCGGCGGAGCGGTGCTGCCCATCGCCGCCGCCGCGCTCATCGCCTACCTCCTCGCCTCGCTCGCGCGCGTCGAGCTGCTCGCGCTGGGCGCGCTGGGCGGGGGGCTGCTGGCGGCCTACGCCACGCTCCGGCCGTGGGCGCGGCCCGCGCGCGAAGGGCAGTGACTCAGCGCGCATCTTCTGCCGCGCCAACGCATTGAATTCCATCCGGTTGGGCGCGCGCGCCCGCCCTTTCGCCCGCCCGCCGACGCACCCATCTTTGCCCCGGCATCCAGTCCAACCTTCCGGGAGCTCTAGTGAGCGACGCGACCACCCCCGTCATCCTCGCCGCCTGCCGCACCCCAATCGGGCGGTACCTGGGCGGCCTCGCTGGGTTCACCGCCCCCCAGCTCGGCGCCGTGGCCATCCGTGAGGCGCTCCAGCGCGCGCGGGTCCCCGCCGACCAGGTGGACGAGGTCATCATGGGGCAGGTGCTGCAGGGCGGGACGGGCCAGGCGCCGGCACGCCAGGCGATGATCCACGCCGGCGTCCCCGGCACCGTGCCCGCGCTCACCATCAACAAGGTCTGCGGCTCCGGGCTCAAGGCGGTGATGCTCGCCGCGCAGGCCATCCGGGCGGGTGACGCCCAGTGCATCGTGGCCGGCGGCCAGGAGGCGATGTCGGCCGCGCCGCACTACGTGTACGGTATGCGCCAGGGGATCAAGGCCGGCAACCAGACCATGGTGGACGGGATGATCCACGACGGCCTGTGGGACTCCTTCGGCAACAACCACATGGGCGACTACGCCGAGTACACCGCGCAGAAGGCCGGCGTCTCGCGCGCCGACCAGGACGCCTTCGCGCTGGCGAGCCACCGGAAGGCCGTCGCCGCGATGGAGGCCGGGAAGTTCGAGGCCGAGGTCGTCCCGGTGGAGGTGAAGGGGAAGGGCGGCTCCACCTTCGTGAAGGCCGACGAGGGGCCGCGGAAGGACACGACCCTCGAGGCGCTCGCGAAGCTCCGCCCCGCCTTCCAGAAGGACGGCACCGTGACGCCCGGCAACGCGCCGGGCCTCAACGACGGCGCGAGCGCCCTCGTCGTGTCCTCGCTCGCCTTCGCGAAGGCGCATGGCCTCGCGCCGATGGCGCGGGTCAGCGCCTATGCGACCGGCGGCGGGGAGCCGAGGGACCTCTTCTTCGCGCCGATCCTCGCGGTGCGGAACCTGATGGCGAAGGCGGGCACCGCGATCGGCGACTACGCCCTCGTGGAGGCGAACGAGGCCTTCGCAGTGCAGGCCCTCGCCGACGGGCGCGCCCTCGGCTGGGACTGGGAGCGCGTGAACGTGCACGGCGGCGCGATCGCGCTGGGCCACCCGATCGGCGCGAGCGGCGCCCGCGTGCTCACGACGCTCCTCTTCGCCATGCGTGACCGGCAGGCCGCGACCGGCCTCGCCACCCTCTGCCTCGGCGGCGGCAGCGCCGTGGCCCTCAGCGTGGAGGCCCTCTGATGTCCGACGTGCTCTCGCCCGCCGTTCCCGCGCCGCGCCCCGCCTACGGGCGTCGCGCCGTCGAGGTCGCCCTCGGCGCCCTCGTGGTCGCCGCGGCGGCGCAGGTGGTGGTGCCGATCCCGGTGAGCCCGGTGCCGGTGACGCTCCAGCCGCTGGCGGTGCTCGCGGTGGGCGGCCTCCTCGGCGCGCGGCGCGGCGGCGCCGCGCTCGCCACCTACCTCGTGCTCGGCCTCCTCGGGCTGCCCGTCTTCGCCGGCGGGGGCGCCGGCCTCGGGCGCCTCATGGGGCCGACGGGCGGCTACCTGCTCGCCTTCCCGTTCGCGGCGGCGGTGGCCGGCGCGCTGGCGGTGCGCGGCGGCGCCTGGCGCACGCTCCTCGGCTGCGCGCTCGGGATGCTCGTGATCCACGCCGGCGGTGCGGCGCAGCTCGCGGTGCTCGGCGGCGACCCCGCGCTCGCGCTCCGGGTCGGCTTCGTGCCGTTCTTCACCGGCGACCTCCTCAAGATCGGGCTCGCGGCGCTCCTCGTCCTGCTCCTCCGCCCGCGCCTCGCCCCGCGCGCGTGATCGCCGCCCCCCCGCCGCGCCCCTGGCTCGTCCACGCGCGTGCCGCGGGGTGGGTGGTGGCGTTCCTCGTGGGGTCGGGGGCGCTCGTCGCCGCGCTGGTGTACGCGGGCGCGCACCTGGTCCCGGGCTTCGCCGGGCGGCTCGCGACGAACGACGCCCCGGGCCTCCTGCTCCAGGGTGGCCTCGAGGTCGTCGCGTTCGGCGCCATGACCCTGCTGGTCGGCGGCCTCGCGCTCCACCTCACCGCCGCCGACCTGCGCTGGCGCGTCCCCGCCCCCGCGCGCGGCTTCGGGGCGGGCTTCGCCGCGGCGGCGTCACTCGCGATCGCCGCGATGCTGGTCGCCGTGGCGGGGGGCGCCCGCTGGCGGCCGGATGCCGGCGGGCTCGCGGACTGGGTGGGCGCCGCGGCCGGCACCGCGGTCCTGCTGGCACCCGCGGCCCTCGCCGAGGAGTTGCTCCTCCGCGGCGTGCCGCTGCAGCTCCTCGCGCGCACCCTCGGGCGCCCGACGGCGATCGTGCTCTGTTCGCTCGTCTTCGGGCTGCTGCACGCACGGAATCCCGGGGTCACCTCGCTCGCGCTCGGCAACATCGCGCTCGCGGGCGTCTTCCTGAGCCTCGTCTGCTTCACGCCGGGCGGGATGTGGGCGGCGTGGGGCGCGCACCTCGGCTGGAACGCGACCCTCGCGGCGCTGGACGCGCCGGTGAGCGGGCTCCCCCTCCGCATCCCCGCGATCGACTTCGACCCCGGCAGCCGCGACTGGCTCACCGGCGGCGCCTTCGGCCCCGAAGGGGGCCTGACGGCGACCGTCGTCCTCCTCGCGGCGTGCCTCCTCCTCGGCCGTCGGGCCGGAAAGGACCTCGCATGAGCAGGCAGGTGGCGGTGATCGGCGCCGGCACGATGGGCAACGGCATCGCCCACGTGTTCGCGCTGCACGGCTGGACCGTGGCCCTCGTGGACGCGCACGCGCCCGCGCTCGAGAAGGCCCTCGCGACGATCCGCGCGAACCTGGAGCGCCAGGCGAAGAAGGGGACGATCCCCGCCGAGGCCGTGGAGCACGCGCTCGGGCGGATCACCACCCACGCCGCGGTGGAGGCGGCCGCGCCGGCGAGCCTCGTCGTGGAGGCGGTGAGCGAGAACCCGGCGCTCAAGTTCCAGATCTTCGAGACGCTCGACCGCGCCTGCGGGCCCGAGGCGATCCTCGCGAGCAACACGAGCTCGATCTCGATCACCGAGATCGCGGCGCGGACGCGCCGGCCCGACCGGGTCATCGGGATGCACTTCATGAACCCGGTGCCGGTCATGGAACTCGTCGAGGTGATCCGCGGCCACGCCACGAGCGACGCCACCACGCGCACCGTGATGGAGCTCGCGCAGGCGCTCGGCAAGACCCCGGTCGAGGTGAACGACTACCCGGGCTTCGTCTCGAACCGCGTCCTCATGCCGATGATCAACGAGGCGATCTTCTGCGTGATGGAGGGCGTCGCCACCCCGGCGGCGATCGACACCGTGATGAAGCTCGGCATGGCCCACCCGATGGGGCCGCTCACGCTCGCGGACTTCATCGGCCTCGACGTCTGCCTCGCGATCATGGACGTGCTCCACCGCGGCCTCGGCGACGACAAGTACCGCGCCTGCCCGCTCCTCCGGCGCATGGTGGCCGCCGGCCACCTCGGCCGGAAGAGCGGCAAGGGCTTCTACGACTACCCGGCGAGGTGAGCATGGACCTCTTCGCTTCCGTCCGCGAACTGGGCCACGAGCAGGTGATGGTGGCCCAGGACGCGAATTGCGGTTACCTCGGCATCATCGCGGTCCACGACACCACCCTGGGCCCTGCGCTCGGCGGCACCCGGTTCTGGAACTACGCGACCACCGAGGCGGCCCTCACCGACGCGCTGCGCCTCTCGCGCGGCATGACCTACAAGTCGGCCGTCGCGGGGCTCGCCCTGGGCGGCGGCAAGGCGGTGGTCGTCGGGGATCCCGCGCGCCGGGACCGCGAGGCGCTCTTCCGGGCGCACGGGCGCTTCGTGGACACGCTGGGCGGGAAGTACATCACCGCCGCCGACGTGAACACGAGCTCCGCCGAGATGGCGTACATCGCCATGGAGACCCGGCACGTCGCCGGGCTGCCGGGGAGCCAGGGCGACCCGTCGCCGCTCACCGGCTACGGCGTCTACATGGGGATGAAGGCCGCCGCGAAGGCGCGCTGGGGCGCCGACAGCCTGACCGGCAAGCGCGTGGCGGTGCAGGGGGCCGGGAAGGTGGCGTGGTACCTCTGCGAGCACCTGCGGAAGGAGGGGGCGCGCGTCACCGTGGCGGACATCGACGGCGGCAAGGTGGAGCGCCTCGTCGCGGAGTACGGCGTGGAGGTCGCGGCGCCCGAGGCGATCTACGACCTCCCGTGCGACATCTTCGCGCCCTGCGCCCTCGGGGCCACGCTCAACGACGACACCATCCCGCGCCTCACGGCCGAGATCGTCTGCGGCGGGGCCAACAACCAGCTGGCCGAGCCCCGGCATGCCGACGCCGTGACCGCCAGGGGGCTGCTGTACGCCCCCGACTACGTGGTCAACGGCGGCGGGGTCATCAACATCTACGGCGAGCTCCAGGGCTGGAGCCCCCAGCGGGCCTTCGAGCACACCGGCGGGATCTACGACACCGTCCTCCGGGTCGTCGAGCTCGCCGCCCGGGAGGGGATCCCCACCGCCCGGGCGGCCGACCGGCTGGCCGAGGAGCGGCTCCGGGCCGTGGCGGGTCTCAAGCGGATGTGGTAGGCCGGCGGGGCGGGGCCGGGGTGAGGCTGCATAATCCTTCATCCCGGCTTGCACCTCTACCGTACAAGCCCCCGCGTTCCTTACATTGAGCCGATGTCCGAAACGATCCCCATCGGCGCCGACCACGCGGGGTTCGCCCTCAAGGAACGGCTCAAGGCCGAACTCGAGCGGCTGGGCTACGTCCCGGAGGACGTCGGGACCCACGCCACCGAGTCGGTGGACTATCCGGACTTCGCCCACGCGGTCGCCGGACGGGTGGAGCACGGGGGGGCCGCGCGGGGTATCCTGCTCTGCGGGACCGGGCTCGGGATGTCCTACGCCGCCAACCGGCACCACGGGGTGCGGGCAGCGGTGGCCTGGAATCCCGAGGTCGCCCGGCTCTCCCGCGAGCACAACGACGCCAACGTCCTCGTCCTCCCGGCGCGCTTCCTGTCGGACGACGAGGGGATCGCGATTCTCCGAACCTGGCTGACGACGCCCTTCGAGGGCGGTCGGCACAGCCGCCGCATCGCCAAGATCGAAGAGGAGTAGCCATGCTCGACCACAACGCCACCCTGCGGGACGCGGACCCCATCGTCGCGCGGATGATCGACCGCGAGCTGCGCCGGCAGCAGCACGGCCTCGAGCTCATCGCGAGCGAGAACTTCGCGAGCCGGGCGGTCATCGACGCGATGGGCACCCCGCTCACCAACAAGTACGCGGAGGGCTACCCGGGCCGCCGGTACTACGGTGGCTGCGAGGTGGTGGATGAGGTCGAGCAGCTGGCCATCGACCGGGCGAAGCAGCTCTTCCAGTCGGGGCACGCCAACGTGCAGCCGCACTCGGGCGCCACGGCGAATTTCGCCGCCTTCATGGTGCTGCTCCCCCCCGGCGGGAAGCTCCTGGCGATGTCGCTGCCGCACGGCGGCCACCTCTCGCACGGCGCGTCGGTGAACCACAGCGGCAGGATCTGGCACGCCGCGCACTACGGCGTGGATCCCGCCACCGGCCGCATCGACTACGACCGGGTCCGGGACCTCGCGCGCCAGGAGCGGCCGGGGCTCATCATCGCCGGCGGCTCCGCCTACGCGCGGATCATCGACTTCGCCGCGTTCCGGAGCATCGCCGACGAGGTGGGTGCCAAGTTCCTGGTGGACATGGCGCACTTCGCCGGGCTCGTCGCCGCGGGCGTGTACCCGTCGCCGGTGCCGTACGCCGACATCGTCACCAGCACCACGCACAAGACCCTCCGCGGCCCGCGCGCCGGCATCATCCTCTGCGGCGAGGCGCTCGCGAAGGACGTGGACAAGTCGGTCTTCCCGGGGACCCAGGGCGGGCCGCTCATGCACGTGATCGCCGCCAAGGCCGTCGCCTTCGGCGAGGCGCTGTCGGAGGAGTTCAAGGCCTACCAGCAGCGCGTCGTGGCGAACGCGAAGGCGCTCGCGGAGGCGCTGATGGAGCGCGGCTTCGCGATCGTCTCGGGCGGCACCGACACGCACCTGATGCTCGTGGACCTGCGCCCCAAGAACCTGACCGGCAAGGTCGCCGAGAAGCTGCTCGACCAGGCCGGCATCACGGTCAACAAGAACACGATCCCGGACGACCCGCAGTCCCCGTTCGTGACGAGCGGCATCCGCCTCGGCACCCCGGCGCTGACGACGCGCGGGATGGGGCCGGCGGAGATGCGCCGGATCGCCGAGCTCATCGACGCCGCCCTCACGATGCAGGACGAGCACACCCTGAAGCGGGTGTACGGCGAGGTGGAGGAGCTGACCAACAGCTTCCCGCTCTACCAGGCGGCCGCGCGGAAGCGCGCCCTCCGCTCCGCCTGAGCGAGGGGGCGGGCGTGCCGCTCACGGGGGTCGCCCTCGCCGACGAGCTCCTCGAGCGCCTGCGCGCCCGGGGGGATGCGTTCGACGAGCGGGCGTACCTCTTCGTGCTCGCGGCGATCGAGTTCCTGCAGGAGCGGTTGCCGGTGCGGCGGCACGTCACGGGGGCCGAGCTGGCCTGGGCGTGCCGCGACCTGGCCAGTCGGCAGTTCGGCCTGCTCGCGCGGCCGGTGCTGGCGCACTGGGGCGTGACGCGGACGGCCGACTTCGGCCGGATCGTCTTCGCGCTGGTGGAGGTGGGACTCCTCGTCACCCAGCCCGGCGACCGGGCGGAGGATTTCGACGCCGTGTTCGACTTCGAGTCGGCGTTCGACGAGGCGTACGTGTGGCAGGGGGTGCCCGGCGCCTGAGGATGCGCTTCGGGGCGGGCACCCCGGAGGAGGGGTGAGCGATGGACGCGAAGGACTGGCCGCAGTGCCTGAAGTGCTCGCAGGGGCGACTCATTCCCCTGTCCGACTACGGACGCGAAGGGGCTCCCATCACCTACAAGGCGTGGGTCTGCACGAACCCGGAGTGCGGGTTCAACCTCCGCATCGACAACGGCGAGATCTCCTTCGGCCGCGCGATCGGGCAGAGTTACAAGTGACGCCGTGCCCCCGGGAGGTGAGGGGACCGGACGCGTGAGCGGCCGGCTCCCTCACCTCTCGCGCCGTCGGCCCCGACGCCCCCGCCCATGCCCCTGATCCCCGTCCTGACCCCCGCCGAATCCGCCGAGTGGGACGCGCGCGCCGAGCGCGCGGGGATCGCGCTCGCCACCCTCATGGACGCCGCCGGGCGCGCCGCCGCGGGGGTGCTGGCACGGCGCTTCCCCCACGCCGCGATGCCGGGGGTGCTCGTCGCGGCGGGCACGGGGAACAACGGCGGCGACGGGTGGGTGCTCGCCCGCGCGCTGCACCGCCATGAGGTGCCGGTCTGGGTCGCGCCGCTCGCCGGGGAGCCGTCGCCCCTCGCGGCGCGGATGGCGGCGCTCGCGCGCGCGGAGGGCGTCCGCGAGGTGCCGCCGGAGGGACCGTGGCCCAACGCCGGCCTCGTGGTGGATGCGATCCTCGGCACCGGGGCACGCGGGGCCCCGCGGCCCGCGGCCGCCGCGCTCCTCGAGCGGCTGCTGGACCTCGAGGTGCCCGTCGTCGCCGTGGACGGCCCGACGGGCCTCGACCTCGGCACCGGGGTGCTGCACGGCGCGCCGCGCGCGGACCTGACCGTCACCTTCGGCGGGCTCCGCCGTGGCCACCTGCTCGCCCGGGAGGAGTGCGGGGACCTGGTGGTGGTGGACATCGGCCACCCGCCGGCCGCTGCCGAGTGGCCGCGCTTCGTCGCGGATCCGCAGGCGGCCGCCTGGCTGCCGCCGCTCCGCGCGGCGGACCACAAGGGCGACCGCGGCCGCGTCGTCGTGCTCGGCGGGGACCACGGCATGACGGGCGCCGCCCGGCTCGCCGGTCGGGCCGCCTTCGCCGCGGGCGCGGGGCTCGTGCACGTGCTGGCGCCGGAGGCGGCGGTCGCCGCCGTGCGGGCCGCCGAGCCCGACCTGCAGACGCTGGCGCTCGACCTGGCGGCGCCGCTCGCGCCCGCCGCCGGCGAGCTCATCGCCCGCGCCGACGTCCTCGTGATCGGGCCGGGGCTCGGCCGGGGCGAGGGGCGGACCGCGCTCGTGCTGGCGGCGCTGGAGGCGGCGCGCGCCGCCGTCGTGGACGCCGACGCGCTCGTGGCGCTCGCCGGGTCGCTGCCCGCGCTCGCGGCGCTCGCGGCCACTCGGCCGATCGTCCTCACGCCGCACCCGGGCGAGTTCCGCGCCCTCTTTCCCGCGCACGCGGCGCTCCGCGAGACCGATCCCTGGTCGGCCGCAGAGGCGGCCGCGCGGGAGTCCGGCTGCACGGTGCTGCTCAAGGGCGTGCCCACGGTCGTCGCGCGCGCGGGGCGCGCCACGCTGACGCTCGGCGCGGGGAACCCCGGCCTCGCCACCGGCGGGAGCGGCGACGTCCTGTCCGGCCTCCTCGGCGCCGTGCTCGCGCGGAGCGCGGAGGCCGATCGCGCCGCCGCGGTCGCGGCGCAGTCGCTGGGCCGCGCGGCCGACCTCGCCGCGCAGCGGCACACCGCCCGCGCGATGCGCCCGATGGACGTCGTCGCGGCGCTGCCCGACCTCTGGCGCGAGTGGGGGGCACGGCTCCGCACGGGCACGCCGGCCGAGCCGCCGGTCCTCCTCGACCTCCCCCGGCCGCGCACCGTCTAGTGCGGCGCCTCGCCTCCCTCCTCGCCGGCGCCGCGTTCCTCGGCGCCGTCCCGGCCAGCGCGCAGGGCGGCCGCGACTGGTCCCCCGACGAGCGCGCCGTCATCGGCGACTACGGCCGGGTCTCGGCCGTCGCCGCCACCTTCGATCGCGTCTACGTCGCCTCGACCACCGGTGTCGTGCTCTGGCGGCCGCTCGAGCGGCGCTGGGACGGGCCGTACGACCCGCCCGACGCCACGGTGCTCGGCGGCGTCTTCCTCGCCGTCGCCGACCCGCTGGACCAGTCGCTCTGGCTCGCGCGGCCCGACGGCGTGGTGCACTTCCAGCCCGAGCTGCGGCTCTGGCAGGTGGTGCCGCTCTTCGACCGGCTGCGCGGGCTCGCGCTCGATCGCGACGACCCGGGGAGCGGCGTGTACGTGCTCGGCAGCGCCGGGTGGTCGCGCATCCCGCCCGGGGGGCTCTCGGCCGTTCCCGCCGCGCCGCCGAGGCGCCCGCTCGCCGCGGCCACGGTGGACGACGCGATCCGGGCCAACCGCACCCTCGAGGCCAACGCGGCGCAGATCCTCCTCGACGAGCGCGGCCGCGTCGTGCGTTACACCAGTGCCGCACCGGCTGCGGACGGGATCGGCTGGTACGTCGGCACCTCCGGCGTCGGCCTGCTCTACCTGCGCCCCGGGGACGCGCTGCCCCAGCGCCTCCGCTTCGGCACCGCCGGCACGCGCATCGCGGCGCTCTTCGCGGCGCCCGGCGGCGTCTGGGCCGCGTCGGAGCGGACGGCGTTCGACGACGCGGCGCTGAGCTACGTGGCGGCGGACCTCGGCGAGTTCCGCGTCCTCCGCGGCCCGCCGACGCAGGGGCTGGGCGGCCTCGAGGTGCGCCGCCTCGCCGGCCAGCAGCGCGACCTCTGGCTCGCGAGCGACGCCGGGCTCACGCGCATCGAGGTGGAGTCCGGGCGCGTCGAGCGCTTCGACATGGGGCGCGGCCTCCCCGACAACCGCGCCACGTGGGTCCTGCCGCGCCGCGGCTCGGTGTACGTCGCGACCCCGCACGGGATCGCCCGGGTCACCGACTCGCTCACGGTCGAGCGCCTCGGACGCGGCTACACCGACCCGGTCCTCGCGCTCGAGGTCGGCGGCGACTCCGTCTGGCTCGGGACGCCGTCCGGGCTGCTGCTGGTCCCACCGGGAGCGGAGGCGGCGGGCCGGACCCCTGGGCTCGCCGCGAGTGCGGCGTTCCAGGCGCCGGTGCTCTCGCTCGCCTGGCTCGCCGATACGCTCGTGGCGCTGACCCCCGACCAGCTCCTCTGGCGTGCCCCGGGCGGCGACGCCTGGACGCTGGGGCCCAACCTCTCCGCGACGCTCGGCCGGCTCCGCACCTTCGTGGCGAGCGGGCCCGGCTTCTTCGTCGCCGGCGACCGCGGCCTCGGCTTCGCCGGGCTCCGCACGCCCGTCCAGCGCCCGTGGCTCGGTGCCGACCTCCCGGGGCCCGTGCGCGACCTCGCGGTCGAGGGGGACTATCTCTGGGTCGCCACCGAGCGCGGCCTCGTGCGCTGGCGCCGGGACGTGGTCGGGCCGTGACCCACCTCCCGCTGGGCCCGGGCGGCGAGTTCGATCGCGTGCGCGCCATCGAGGCGGCGCTCGGCCCGCGCGCCGCCGCCCTCGGCGACGACTGCGCCGTGCTCGCCCCGCCGCCGGGAGCGCTCGTCCTCTCCGCCGACGTGAGCGTCGAGGACGTGCACTTCCGCCGCGCGTGGCTCTCGGCCGAGGAGATCGGCTGGCGCGCCACCGCGGCGGCGCTGTCGGACCTCGCCGCGGAGGGGGCGTCGGCGCTCGGCGTGCTGGTGGCCCTCACGACGCCCGCCGGCCTGCCCGAGGGCGAGGTGACGGCGCTGATGCGCGGCGTCGGCGCCGCCGCGGACGACGCCGGCGCCCGCGTGCTCGGCGGCGACCTCGCGCGCGGGCCCTCGGTGGCGCTCGCGGTGACGGTCGTCGGCTCGGCCGGGCGTCCCGTCACGCGCGCCGGGGCGTGCCCCGGCGACGGCGTGTACGTCACCGGCACGCTGGGCGGCGCGCGCGCGGCGCTCCTCGCCTGGCTCGACGGCCGCACGCCTGAACCGTCGGCGCGCGAGGCGTTCGCGCATCCCGTGCCGCGCCTCGCCGCCGGGCGCGCGCTGGCCGCCGCCGGCGCGCACGCGATGCTCGACGTGAGCGATGGCGTCGCCAGCGACGCGCGCCACCTCGCCGCCGCCTCGGGCGTGCGCGTGGAGGTGGACCTCGCGCGGCTCCCGCTGGGCCCGGGGGTGGCGGCGGAGGCGGCGCGCCGCGGCGTCCCCGCCGCCGTCGTCGCGGCGGAGGGGGGCGAGGACTACGAACTGCTGGTGGCGCTCCCGGAGGCCGCGCGCGCCGGCGCGGAGCGCTCGGTGGCGGCGACGGGCGTCGCCCTCACGCGCATCGGCACGGTGCGGGAGGGGGAGGGGGCCGTGTTCCTGCTCGACGGCGCGCCGCTCGCGCTCCACGGCTTCGACCACTTCGCCCGATGAGCCGCTCGCTCCGCTACCTCTGGCGCCTGGTCACGTGGACCTCGGGCGGTGTCGCGCGGCTGGTGCAGCTCTCGTGGCGCGGGCTTGCGGACGCGCCGCACGGGCCCGGTGAGGCGATCCTCAAGTGGTGGTCGCGCGGGCTCCTCGAGGTGGCGGAGATCCGCGTGCGCGCCGAGGGGGTCGAGGCGGTCGCGGGCGACTGGCCGCGCGTCTACTGCTGCAACCACGCCTCCTTCGTGGACATCTGGGCGATCTTCACGACGCTGCCCGGCGCGCTCCGGTTCGTCGCCAAGCGCGAGCTCTTCCGCATCCCGGTCTTCGGGACCGGGCTCCGCGTGACGGGCCAGATCCCCATCGACCGCGCGAAGCGCCGCCAGGCGTTCTCGGCCTACGAGCGCGCCGCCGCGGCGATCCGCGGCGGGAAGTCGGCCGTCGTGTTCGCGGAAGGGACGCGGAGCCGCGACGGCTCGCTGCAGCCCTTCAAGAAGGGCCCGTTCGTGCTCGCCATCGCCGCGCAGGTCCCGGTGGTGCCGGTCTACATCGCGGGGACGCACGGCCTCCTGCCCAAGGGCGGCTTCGTCCCGCGCCGCGGGGAGGTCGTCGTGCGCGTGGGCGCGCCGATCCCGACGGCGGGGCTCGGCTACGACGATCGCGACGCGCTCCTCGAGCGGTGCCGGGCGGCGGTGCAGGCGCTCGCGGAACGCGTTGACGGGGTCGCGGCCCCGCGGTAGCTTGGCGGCTTACCTCCACTCCCCAGGGTCATGAGCACGATCATCGAAGTGCATGCGCGCGAGATCCTCGACAGCCGGGGCAACCCGACCGTCGAGGCCGAGGTCACCCTCTCGAGCGGCGCGCGGGGCCGCGCCGCGGTGCCGAGCGGCGCCTCGACCGGCGAGAACGAGGCCGTCGAGCTGCGCGACGGCGACAAGGCGCGGTACCTGGGGAAGGGCGTGCTCGACGCGGTGCGGAACGTGAACGAGGTCCTGGGGCCGCGGCTCGAGGGCCTCGACGCCACCGACCAGATCTCCGTGGACGCGGAGATGATGGACGCCGACGGCACCGCCAACAAGGGGAAGCTCGGCGCCAACGCCATCCTCGCCGTCTCGCTCGCCGTGGCGCGCGCCGCGGCCGACGACTGCGGCCTCCCGCTCTACCGCTACCTCGGCGGGCCGATGGCCCACGTGCTGCCGGTGCCGCTCATGAACATCCTGAACGGCGGCGCCCACGCCTCGAACAACGTGGACGCGCAGGAGTTCATGGTCGTGCCGATCGGCGCGGAGAGCTTCCCCGAGGCGCTGCGCACCGGCGTCGAGGTCTTCCACGCGCTCAAGAAGGTCCTGGCGAAGATGGGGCTCTCCACCGCCGTGGGCGACGAGGGCGGGTTCGCGCCGATGCTCCCGTCCAACGAGGCGGCGCTCGACGTCGTCATGCAGGCGATCGAGGCGGCGGGCTACGCGCCGGGGCGGGACGTCGCGATCGCGCTCGACGTCGCGGCGTCGGAGCTCTTCCAGGACGGCGAGTACGTCTTCAAGAAGGGCGACGGCAGCCGCCGCACCGCCGAGGCGATGGTGGACCTGTACGCGAAGTGGTGCGAGCGCTACCCGATCGTCTCCATCGAGGACGGCCTCGCGGAGAACGACTGGGACGGCTGGGCCATCCTCACCGAGCGGCTCGGCGAGCGCGTCCAGCTCGTGGGCGACGACCTCTTCTGCACCAACGTGGACCTGCTGGGGAAGGGGATCGAGTCGGGCGTCGCGAACGCGGTGCTGGTGAAGGTGAACCAGATCGGCACGCTCACCGAGACCTTGCAGTGCATCGAGCTCGCCCGCGGGAACGCGTACGGCGCGATCATCTCGCACCGCTCGGGCGAGACCGAGGACACCTTCATCGCCGACCTCGCCGTCGCGACCGGCGTGGGCCAGATCAAGACGGGGAGCGCGAGCCGCACCGACCGCCTCGCCAAGTACAACCAGCTGCTCCGCATCGCCGAGGAGCTGGGCGACGTGGGCCACTACCCGGGCCGGGACCTCTACCCGCTGTGACGCGGGCCCGGCTCATCGCCGCCTTCGTGCTGGCGGGCGGGCTCCTCTTCCTCCTCTTCGGCGGGGAGTACGGCACGGGGGACTGGCTCGAGCTCCGGCGGCTCGTGCGCGCGGAGGAACTCCGCACCGCCGAGCTCGGCCGGGCGGTGGATTCGCTCGAGAAGGTCGCGGTGGCGCTCGAGAAGGACCCGCGGGTGCAGGAGCGGACGGCCAGGGAGCTGTTCGGGATGCTCCGGCCGGGGGAGCACCTCTACCGGCTCGTCCCGCCGGACACCGCCGAGGCGCGGTAGGCGGGGCCGGCGCATCGGCTTGACGGCACCGGCGGGGGCGCGTACCCTTCCGGCCCTTCGGCAGGGTAGCTCAGGTGGTTAGAGCACGGCACTCATAATGCCGGGGTCGAGGGTTCGAGTCCCTCCCCTGCTATGGACGATCGAGGGCGCGCCCCCACCGGGGACGCGCCCTCTCGCATCTCGGGCCGTTCGGGATGCCGCGCCGCTCAGCTCCCGCCCAGCGCCGACGCCACCGCCGCCTTGAGCTCATCCAGCGAGAACGGCTTCGCGAGGAACATCGTGTGCGGGTCCCGGCCCACCGGGGCGGCGCTCTCCTGGGTGTAGCCGCTCGTCAGGATGACCGGCAGGGCCGGGAAGCGGGTGCGGATCGTGGCCAGGCAGTCCGAGCCGCTCACCCGGGGCAGGGTGAGGTCGAGGATCACGAGGCCGACCGCCGTCGGGGCCTCCCCGAGGGCGGACAGGCCATCCTCCCCGTTCGCGGCCTCGAGCACCTCGTGCCCGAAACGCCGCAGGAGCCGGACGATGATCGACCGGACCTCGGCCTCGTCGTCCACGACGAGGATGGTGGCGTTTCCGGCGGAAGGTCCGGCCATGACGGGTTCTCGCTCGCTTTGTGCCCGGGCTATGGGCGAAGGTACCCGTCACACCCACGAAGGTGCCAGAGCCCCCGCCGGCGCCCGGCCGGTCCCGCCGTGGCCGGGGCATGCTACATTACCCCGATGGGGCGGCCCTTCTTCTACCGCGAAACCGAGGGCATCCGGATCACCGTGAAGCCCGAGTACCTGCGCGAGCAGTCCCGCCCGTCGCAGCGGCACTTCGTGTTCGCCTACCACGTCCGCATCGAGAACGTCGGCCGCCAGGCCGCGCAGCTGCTGTCGCGCCGCTGGTTCATCCACGACTCCATCGGCCGCGACACCGAGGTCGAGGGGGAAGGGGTGGTGGGTGAGCAGCCCGTGGTCGCACCCGGGCGGGTGCACGAGTACCAGAGCTTCTGCGTCCTCCAGTCGGGCAGCGGCCACATGGAAGGCTCCTACCGCTTCGTCCGAACCGACGGCTCCACCTTCGACGCCACCATCCCGCGCTTCCTGCTCGAGGCGGAAGAGGCGCCGGGCCCGACGGCCTGAGCGGGGGGCCAGCCGCTTGGACAGGCACGTCCCGTCCGCCCTCCGCCCCGATGCATCCGACCTGCCCGGCGTGCTGCGGCGCGCCTGGGCGCGGCTGGGCCTGCCGCCGGGCCCCGTGCTCGTTGCAGTCTCGGGCGGTCCCGACAGCGTCGCCCTGCTCGACCTGATCCACGGGATCGCCCCCCCGGCCGGGCATCCGCTGGTCGTGGCGCACGTGGACCACGGGATCCACCCGCGGAGTGCCGAGGTGGCCGCACTGGTCGCCCGGCACGCCGCGCGCCTCGGCCTCCCGCTCGAGTCGGTGTCGTTGGCGCTCGGTTCCGACTGCTCCGAGACGCGCGCCCGGGATGCGCGCTGGCGCTGGCTGCGGGACCGCCGGTCGGCGCTCGGCGCGGTCGCCATTGTGACCGCGCACCATGCCGACGACCAGGTCGAGACCGTGCTGGCCCGGCTGCTGCGCGGAAGCGGGCCCGCGGGACTCGCCGGGATGGCGCCCCGGTCGGGCGCGGTGGTCCGGCCGCTGCTCGGTGTCCCGCGCGCGGCGCTCGCCGCGTGGGTGGAACGCCGCGGCTTGGAGTCCTGGGACGATCCGGCGAACGCCGACCCGCGGCACCTGCGGTCGTGGCTGCGGCACACGGCGCTGCCGGCGCTCCGGGCCGGCCTCCCGGACGCGGATGCCATGCTCCGCCGGAGCGGCCGGCAGGCGGCGCACGCCCGGCGTGCGTGGGACGGCGCGCTGGAGTCGATCGCGCTGCTCGCCCTGCGCGAGGAGCAGGGGGTGATTTCCGTTGCTGCCCCCCCGCTGGCGGCCTATGATTCCGCCTTCGCCCGGGAGCTGCTGATGGCCCTCGGCCGGCGGGCTGGGCGGCCGTTCGGGTTGGCCCGGGCGGACCGGGTCCTCGGGCTCGTGCGGCGCGGGCGGAGCGGCCGGCGGATCGAGTTGGGGGCCGGATGGGTCGCCTGGCTGTCGTTCGGGCGCCTCTCGCTCGGCCGCTCGGCGGTGGAGGTGCCGCCGGTGGCCGTGTTGGAGGGCAGGGAAGGGGCGGTGGGGTGGGGCGGCTGGACGCTCGCCTGGCGGCCCGAGACGGCGCCGGCGACGCTCGACCGGTCGGGATTCACGACCTGGGTGCGGCCGACCCCCCTCCGCGTGGCCCCGCCCGTGCCGGGCGAGCGGCTCCGGCCGCTGGGCGGGAGGGGACGCCGGCTCCTCGTGCGGCTCCTCCAGGATGCGCGCGTGGATCGCGCCGAGCGGGGGGGATGGCCGGCGCTGCGGACGGACGACGAGGTGATCTGGCTCCCGGGGGTCTGCCGCAGCGGCGCCCTGGTGCCCCGGCCGGGGGAGGAGGCCCTCCGCATCGATGCTCGCCACGCCTGAGGAAACCCGCCGCACCGGCGGCCGGGAGATCAAGGAGATCGTCTTCGACGCCGAGCGGATCGCCCGGCGCGTCGCGGAGCTGGGCCGGGAGATCACCGCGGCCTATCCCGAGGGGGACCTCCTCCTCATCGGCCTCCTCAAGGGCAGCTTCATCTTCATGGCCGACCTGGTCCGGGCCGTCGAGCGGCCGGTCCAGGTCGACTTCATGGTGGTCTCGAGCTACGGCGCCGGCACCACCTCCTCCGGCAACGTCCGCCTCCTCTACGACCCCGCCACCGACGTGGCCGGGAAACATGTCGTCCTCGTCGAGGATATTATTGATACGGGGCGGACGCTCCAGCGGCTCCTGTCGCTGCTGGCGGCCCGCCGCCCCGCGAGCCTCGCCGTCTGTGCGTTGCTCGACAAGCAGTTGGCGCCGCCGATCCCCGAGGTGCGCTTCACGGGCTTCGCCTGCCCGCCGGCGTTCATCGTGGGCTACGGGTTGGACCACGCGGAGAACTATCGGCATCTCCCGTTCATCGCGGATTTGGGCTAGATGGCAGATCGCAGTCCGCCCCGTCCCCCCCGCCCGAGCTGGGGGAACGTGAGCAAGAACCTCGCGCTGTGGATGCTCGTGGGCCTCCTCGCGCTGGCGCTCTTCCAGATGATGAGCCGCCAGCGGAACCCCACGGAGGAGTTCTCCTACAGCGATTTCTCCCGGGAGCTCGACCGGGGCAACGTCGCGCGCGTCGAGGTCTACGACGGCAAGCGCCTCGAGGGCGACTTCAAGGCGCCCGTCACCGCCGACGGCCGGCAGGTGAAGAGCTTCACGGTCCTGCTCCCGATCGCGAACTCCGAGGCCTTCATGAAGCGCCTCGAGGACGCCGGCGTCCCCATCTCGGCGCGGGAGCCGAAGGGCGGGCTGGGCACGCTCATCATCGCCGCCCTCCCATGGGTCGTGATCTTCGGCCTCTGGATCTTCCTCCTCCGGCAGCTCCAGGCCGGCGGGAGCCGCGCCTTCCAGTTCGGGAAGTCGAAGGCCAAGCTCCTCACCGGCGACACGCCCAAGCTCACCTTCGCCGACGTGGCGGGGTGCGACGAGGCGAAGGTCGAGCTGCAGGAAGTGATCGAGTTCCTGAAGGACCCGCAGAAGTTCACCCGCCTGGGCGGCCGCCTCCCCAAGGGCGCGCTCCTCGTGGGCCCGCCGGGCACGGGCAAGACCCTCCTCGCCAAGGCGGTCGCCGGCGAGGCGGGACGGCCGTTCTTCAGCATGTCCGGCTCCGACTTCGTCGAGATGTTCGTCGGCGTCGGCGCGAGCCGCGTCCGCGACCTCTTCGAGCAGGGGAAGGCGCACGCCCCCTGCATCATCTTCATCGACGAGATCGACGCCGTCGGCCGCCACCGCGGCGCCGGGCTCGGCGGCGGGCACGACGAGCGGGAGCAGACGCTCAACCAGCTCCTCGTCGAGATGGACGGCTTCGAGTCGAACGACGGCGTGATCCTCATCGCCGCCACCAACCGGCCCGACGTGCTCGACCCGGCGCTGCTGCGCCCCGGCCGCTTCGACCGCCAGATCGTGGTGGACGCGCCCGACGTGAAGGGCCGCGAGGGGATCCTGCGCGTGCACACGCGGAAGATCCCCCTCGCCGCCGACGTGGACCTCGCCACGATCGCGAAGGGGACGCCCGGCATGGCCGGCGCCGACCTCGCCAACCTCGTGAACGAGGCCGCCCTCCTCGCCGCGCGCCGGAACCGGACGCTCGTCGGCATGGACGACTTCGAGGAGGCGAAGGACAAGGTGATGCTCGGCGTGGAGCGGAAGAGCCTCGTGCTCACCGAGGACGAGCGGAAGCTCACCGCGTACCACGAGGCGGGGCACACCGTGGTGTCGCTCATGACGCCGGGGAGCGACCCGATCCACAAGGTCACCATCGTCCCGCGCGGCCGAGCCCTCGGGCTCATGATGAGCCTGCCGGACAAGGACCGCTACGGCCAGACGAAGGAGTTCCTCGTCGGCCGCCTCGCGATCGCCTTCGGCGGCCGCATGGCGGAGGAGCTCGTCTTCGGGCCGGAGAAGGTGACGACCGGGGCGGGGAGCGACATCGAGCAGGCGACGAACATCGCCCGGCGGATGGTGACGCAGTTCGGCATGAGCGACAAGATCGGCATGATGGCGGTGGGCGAGCGCGAGCACGAGGTGTTCCTCGGGCGCGAGTTCGCGCAGCGCCGCGACGTCTCGGAGCGCACCGCCGAGCTGGTGGACGACGAGGTGAAGCGGCTCCTCGACGAGGCCTACGCCAAGGCGCGCCACCTCCTCACCGAGCACCGGGCGCTGCTCGAGCGGATCGCCGAGTCGCTCCTCGAGCGCGAGACGCTCGACCGCGACGACATCGACCTGCTCGTGCGCGGCGAGCCGCTCCCCCCGCGCGTCTCGCCGCCGCCCCCGCCGGCACCGGCGGTGCCCGTGGCGACGAAGGCGGCCAGCCAGCCGGCGCCGGTGCCGGGCCTGCTCGGCGCCCCGCCCGCCAAGCCCGCGGGCGCGTGAATGCGACACCCCTGAGCCTCCACTCCCCCCGCGTCGCGGCCGGCCTCCTCGGCCGCCTCGGGTGGGAGGGAGGCCAGGCCGGCACCGCGGCGGAGGCGCTCGCCCCGCTCGCGGTGCACCTCACCGGACTTTCCCCCGACACCCTCGAAACCCTCGTCCGCTGGGCCGGTCCCCAGGGGCTCGACGTGCTCACCGGGCCCGACTGGGCGCTCGTGAGCGGCGGCCGCTCGCGGCTCGCCACGCTGGCGCAGCCGGGCCGCGTGCCCGAGGCGCTCCGGCCCCTCGCCGCCACGCTCGCCGCCGCGCTCCCGCAGGACCCGCCGCCCGCGTGGCGCACCGCGCGCCGCGCGATCCCGCTCGACCGCCCGCAGCTCGCCGCGATCCTCAACGTCACACCCGACAGCTTCTCCGACGGCGCCCGGCTCCCCTCGCCGGACCACGCCGTTGCGCGCGCCGAGCGGCTGCTCGCTGACGGCGCCACGATGCTCGACGTCGGGGGCGAGTCCACGCGCCCGGGCCGGACGGCGGAGGTGCCGCTCGACGAGGAACTGGCGCGCACGGTGCCGGTCGTGGAGCGCCTCGCGCGGGAGTTTCCCGAGGTGCCGATCTCGATCGACACCCTCAAGGCCCCGGTCGCACGGGCCTGCCTCGAGGCGGGCGCGGAGGTCGTGAACGACGTCTCGGGGCTCCGCCTCGACCCCGCGATGGCGGCCGTGGTCCGTGACGCGGGTGCAGGGCTCGTGCTCATGCACTCCCGCGGGCCGTCGCTCGAGCTCTCGTCCTACGCGCACGCCGGGTACGGGGACGACCCGGTCGGCGGGGTGCTCGGCGAGCTGCGCGCGGCGCTCGCCGGCGCCGTGCAGGCCGGCATCGCGCCCGAGGCGATCGCGCTCGACCCCGGCTTCGGCTTCGCGAAGACGACGCCGCAGAGCCTCGCGCTCCTCGACCAGCTGGCCGCCTTCCGCTGCCTCGGCCGCGCCCTCTACGTCGGTCCCTCGCGCAAGCGCTTCCTCGGCGACGCGACGGGGCTCAGCGTGGAGGAACGCGACGAGGCCACCGCCGTGGCGTGCGCGCTCCTCTGGGAGCGCGGCGCCCGGATCTTCCGCACCCACGACGTCCGCCTCGTGCGCGCCGCCCTCGCGCTCGCCCGGGCGGTCGAGACCGGCTCCCCGAACGCATGACCGACTCCGCCGCCGAGCGCCCGCCCTACGGCGTGGCCGCCGCCGTCACCCTCGCCGTCCTCGCGGGCTACGTCGCGACCCTCGCCCCGACGGTGACCTTCTGGGATGCCGGCGAGTTCATCGCCGCCGCGAAGACCCTCGGGATCCCGCACCCGCCGGGGACGCCGCTCTTCGTGCTCATCGCGCACGTGTGGGGAATGCTGGTGCCCGTGGGCGAGTACGCGGTGCGCACCAACTTCCTGAGCGCGCTCTTCAGCGCGCTGGGCGCGGGGGCGGCGTTCCTCGTGGCGCACGAGGCGACGCGCCCCTGGGGCGACGCGGCCTTCCGCCGGCTCGCCGCGGCGGCGGCGGCGCTCTGCGGCGCCTTCACCTTCACGAACTGGCAGAACTCGAACGAGACCGAGGTGTACGCCGTCGCCACGTGCACGATCTCGGTGGTGGCGTGGCTCGCGCTCCGGTGGCGTGCCGCGCGCGGCACGACG
>JBAIWX010000290.1:0-1857 GCA_037916975.1 Gemmatimonadales bacterium | reverse complement strand
GATGGGCTGGATCCACGTGGATGGCGTGGATGGGCACGCCACCGACCGGGGTGGTCTCATGCTCACGGTGACCGTCGCCGACTGCATCCCCGTTTATCTGGCCGCGCCGACGCACGGGGCGCTCGCCATCCTGCACGCGGGGTGGCGCGGCATCGCGGCGCGCATCCTCGAGCGGGGGGTCGAGCTCCTGTCGAGTCGCGTTCGGTGCGAGCCGTACGACATCATAATGCACTGTGGCGTAGGCATTTGCGGGTCATGTTATGAAGTGGGTTCTGAGGTAATGGCCAGCGTCGGCCGGCCGGCGGACGGTGCCGGCCCGTTCCACGTCGACCTGCGCGATGTCCTGACCGAGCAGGGACGGGCGCTCGGGCTTACGGATATCACGGTCTCGGAATGGTGCTCGGCGCATGATGCCGCCCACTTCTACAGCCATCGGCGCTCGCGCGGGGCGGACGGGCGGATGGTCGCCTACCTCGGCGCGCTGCCCTGAGGGCGCCGCCGAGCGGGGCTTGGCCGACGTGCGCCGGCGGTGTCGCGGCGGGGTGGTGGAGGACCGCTCGGTAGCGGCGCGGGGCCGACCCTGTTTACATTGACGCTTCCTCTCGGCGGCGCTACTTTTGGGCCGGGTTGGGAGGGAGTCGAAGGGCTAGCCGACCGACGACGTGGGGGAGGTTCCCCCACGTTTTTTTTGACCCGCCGCCCGCGAATGACCGACGCCACTCTTCTCGCCCGGGTTCGCGCGTCCGTGGAAGCGATGGGCTTCGAGCTCGTCGATCTCCGCCAGCGGGGCGCGAGGCAGCGGCCGATCCTCGACGTCCGCGTGGATCGCCCCGGCAGCACGCCGGGGCACGGGATCACCGCCGACGAGTGCGGCGCCTTGAGCCGCGAGCTCGAGCGCATGCTCGAGGGCGAGGGCCACGTCGGGCCGCGCTACGTGCTCGAGGTCTCGTCGCCGGGCATCGAGCGGCCGCTGCGCTTCGCGCCGCACTGGGCGCAGGCGGTCGGGCGGCGGGCGCGGGTGAAGGCGGCGGGCCTCGCGGGGCGCCCGGAGGTCGAGGTGCTCGGCGTCGAGGGGGAGGAGGCGGTACGGCTCCGGCTCCCCGACGGGACGGAACGGCGGGTGGCGCTCGCGGACGTCGTCGAGGCGCACCTGGTGGTGGATTGGCAGGCGATCGTGAAGGCGCGCCGCCCGGGGGCGGGACGCACCGACGACACGCGCGGCCCGTGAGGCCGCGCCGGACGGAGAGACAGAGGCATGGCTGGATCCGCTGAAATGCTGGCCGCGTTCCGCGAGCTGTCGAGCGCCAAGCAGCTCGACCGCGCCGAGCTGCTGGACCTGCTGCGCGACGGCATCCAGGCGGCGCTGGTGCGCCGCTTCGGGCCGAACGTGCGCTTCGAGATGACCGTGGACGAGCTGACCGGCATGCTGCGCGTGGTGCGGCTCCGCCAGGTGGTCGAGGCCGTCGAGGACGCGAGCTGCCAGATCACGGTCGACGAGGCGCGCTACGAGGACCCGGACTTCCAGGTCGGCGACATGCTCGAGGAGGAGGTCCCCTTCGAGTCGTTCGGCCGCCTGGCGGTGCAGGCCGCGAAGCAGCGGATCATCCAGCGGGTGCGCGAGGGCGAGCGCAGCCGGATCCGCGAGGAGTTCGCCAGCAAGGTGGGCGAGCTGCTCTCGGGCGAGATCCAGCAGATCGAGCGCGGCAAGCTCGTGGTGATGCTCAACAAGTTCCGCGAGGCGGAGGCGATCATCCCCTACCGCGAGCAGAACCACCGCGAGCACTTCCACCAGGGCGACACGATCCGCGCGGTGCTCAAGCGCCTCGAGGAGACGCCGAAGGGCCCGCGCCTCATCCT
>JBAIWX010000289.1:0-3361 GCA_037916975.1 Gemmatimonadales bacterium | reverse complement strand
CGCCCCCGCGCGCGCGCGCGCGCGGCGCTCCCGCGCGGCGCCCGCCTCCGGCAGGCCCGTGCTCACGAGCCAGCACTCCCCCGCCGCGTGGTCCCACGCGAGCACCCAGTCGTAGAGTCCGAACAGGGCGCCGGGGAGCGCGAGGTCGTCGTGCCGCGCGTGCGGGCGCCGCTCGAGGACGCGCCCCCAGTCGTAGCCCAGCATCCCGGCGAAGCCGCCCTGGAAGCCGGGGAGGCCCGGGACGGGCGCGGTGGCGAGCGGTGCGAGCTCGCGCGCGAGCACCTCCAGCGCGTCGCCGGGAACGGCGCGCCAGGCGGACTCGCCGGGGCCCCGCCACTCGGTGCGGAGGTCGGTGGCCCGGAGCGTCGCCACCGGGTCGGCGCAGAGGAAGCTGTGCCGGCCCAGCCCCCGGGGCTCCGCGGTGGCGTCGAGCCAGACGAGCCAGGGGAGGTGCGCGAGGCGCGCCGCGCAGGCGGCGGGGTCGGGCGCCGGGTGGAGCCGCTCGACGAGGGGGGGCGTCATGCGGGCGGCTCCCGCCGGCGGCGCTGCGTCAGGCGGACGTGCGCCTGGCGGCGGTCGTCGGGGAGGGTCAGGTAGCCGAAGTCGAGCGCGCCCTCCTGCCGGTACGTCTTGCCGAGGCTGATCGCGAGCTTCGCCTTCATCAGTTCGCGGCCCAGGTAGAAGGCGTGCGTCGGCTCGTCGATGCCGAGCCGGTCGAAGATCTCCTGCGGGTCGGTGCCGCGCACGAAGACGTCGGCGTTGAAGACGGTGATGTGCGTCTCGTCGGTGAAGATGCGCAGGTTGGCGTCCTTGACCTCGGCCTGCAGGGCGCGGAGCTCGGCCTCGCTGAAGGCGAGGAGGCGGGGGCCCTTCGCCGTCACGAGCCGGTCGTCCACCCCCTTGGGGACCTGCTGCTGCGTGACGGCGTAGTGCATGAGCCGCCGCGCCACGTCCACCTCCCGGACCGCACCGCGCGCCCAGCCGACCACCTCGGTGGTGAGCACCGCGGTGACGCCCACCTCCTGCGCGATCGCCACGAGGAGCGCGTTCACGCCGGTCGTGTCGGCCGCCGTCAGCTCGGTGAGGTTGCCGATCCCCATGAACTGGGGCACCTGCGGCCAGCGGCGGTGCGCCTCGGCGTAGCGCTCGAGCGACGCCATGAAGCCGAAGCCGATCGGCTCGATGATCGGGTCGAGCAGGAAGGGGACGCGCCAGCGGTCGAGCGCCTCCATCGTCGGCTCGACGGTCTCGAGCCCCTGCCCGAAGTCCGGGATCACGACGAAGCGCTTCCCGGCACCGGCGAAGCGCCCGGCGATCGCGCGGTTGCTCCCGTTCACGCTCAGCACCAGCTCGGCGCCGGCCTCGAGCGCGGTGGTGATCTCGCCGGGGTCGAAGGAGTCCACGCTCACGCGGTGGCCGTCGGCGACGAGCTCGCGCACCACCTCGCCCAGCGCGGGGAAGGGAAGGCCCGGCGTGCAGCCCACGTCGATCACGTCGGCGCCGCTCTCGCGGTAGTAGGCGGCGATCGCGCGCAGCCGCTCGCGCGGGAGCTTCGGGGCGTTGTTGATTTCCGCCACGATCTCGATCGCGTAGGCGCCGTAGTCGGCGTGCGCGGCCTGGCGCCCGAAGAAGCGCGGGATCTCGCGCAGGTCCTTCGGGCCCTTCACCACTGCGGTGCTCCAGCGGGCGGCGAGCTCGGCCTCGTCGCCCTCGGTGAGCCCGGGGAGCATGACGAGGTCGGTGCCGGCCGGCACCTCGAGGTGCCGGCCGATCCACTCCGTGGTCATGAGCGCCGCCACCGTGATCCGGAGCACCGCCACCTCGACGGCGAACGGCCACTCCTGCGACGCGAGCACGCGGCGGAGCGCGGGCTCGGCGAGCTTGCCCGTGACGAAGAGGACCTGGCGGGGGGAGTCGGGCGGCATGGCGGGAGCGGGGCGGGGGCGCCGGGCGCCCCCGCGCGCGGGGTCAGCGGGGCTCCCCGCTCCGGACCCACTTGTTCGGCGTCCCCTCGAGGCCGGGGAAGCCGCCGGTCGGGCGCCAGAGCGCGACCTCGTCGATCTTCCGTGCGAGCTCGAAGTCCTTGTCGGTGATCCCGCCCGCCGAGTGCGTCTGCAGCTTCACCGTGACGCGCGCCCACGTCACGCTGAGGTCCGGGTGGTGGTAGGCGGCCTCGGCGAGGTAGCCGACGGTGTTCACCAGCATGAGCGTGGTGGGCCACCCGTCCGTCTTGTAGACGCGGCGGATCCAGCCGTCCTCGTAGTACCAGCCGGGCAGCGCAGCCAGCTTCGCCGCGATCTCCGCCTCGCCGTACGTCGGTTCCTTCTCCCTGCTCATCGTCCCTCCCTGGTCTCCGCCGGCTCGGGGCCGGCTACATCACGACGCCGCCGTTCACGCGGAGCACCTGTCCGGTGAGGAAGGCGGCCTGGTCCGACACGAGATACACGGCGGCGTGCGCCACGTCCTCGGGGGTGCCCCAGCGGCGGAGCGGCGTGACGCCCTCGACGTGCGCGCGCCACGCGGGGCTCGCCGACTCGCCGAACGCGGTGGCGATGAACCCCGGCGCGAGCACGTTCACGCGCACCAGCGGGGCCACGTCCCGTGCGAGGGCCTTGCTGAAGGCCTCGACCCCGCCCTTGGCGGCGGCGTAGATGCCGGGGTTCTCGCCGGCCATGCCGTGGGTGACGTGGTCCCACGACATGTTCACGATCACGCCGCCCCCGGGCTGTGCGCCGAGGAGCTCGGCGGCGACCCAGCTCGCGAGCACGGTGCCCCGCAGGTCCACCGCGAGCACGAGGTCGAGCTTCTCGCGCCGCGAGAGCGCCCGGCCCTCGCCCGTCAGGATGTCGGCGCCGGCATTGTTGACCCAGCCGTCCACGGTGCCGAACGCGCCGCGCGCGCGCGCCGCCACGGCGTGCAGGGCGTCGTCGTCGGCGAGCTCGGCCTGCACGACGTGGCAGCGGCGCCCGAGTCCCTCCACGAGGCGCGCCGTCTCCGCGGCGCCCGCCGCGTTCCGGCGGAAGGTGACGAGGCAGTCCGCGCCCGCCGCCGCGCACGCGACCGCGATCGCGCGGCCGATGCCGCTCGAGGCGCCGGTGATCACCACCGACCTGCCGGCCAGCGCCGCGGCGGCGCCGCTCGCGTTCATCCCGTCGGTTCCCCCGTTCCGCCGTGCGGGCTAACTTCGGAGCACTGAACTTACCGGAAGCCCCCGAGTGAACAAGGGAGCCACGTGCTGCTGCTCGTGAGCGTGCGCGACCCGGCCGAGGCGGCGCTCGCCCGGGCGGGCGGCGCCGACGTCGTGGACGCGTAGGAGCCCGCCGCGGGCGCCCTCGGCGCCGTCGCGCCGGCGACGCTCTCG
>JBAIWX010000288.1:0-5801 GCA_037916975.1 Gemmatimonadales bacterium | reverse complement strand
GGATGAGCCGCAGGACCTCCGCGTCGTTCGCCGTCCCCGTGCGGATCCGGCGGGCGAGGAGCGCCTCCTGCACCCCCTTCGCCGGCCGCCCGAGGCGGATGCCGAGGAGGAGGCCGTGGCCCTGCGTCGCGAGGCCCATCGCCGCGGCGCCGGCCCGCAGGTACGCCCCCACGCGCGCCGCGTTCGCGACGAGCCCCTCCGCCTCGAGCACGTCGAGCGTCGCGAGCGCCGCCGCGCACGGCACCGGCCCGCCGCCGAAGGTGCTCCCGAGGTCGCCCGTCACGACGCCCTCGGCGAGGAAGCTTCCCACCACCGTCGCCGCGACCGGGAGCCCGGAGCCGAGGCCCTTGGCGAGGGTGAGCGCGTCGGGGGTGACGCCGTAGAGCTCGGCCGCCGTGAACGCCCCCGTCCGCCCGACCCCCGACTGGATCTCGTCGAAGATGAGCGCCACGCCGCGCGCCGTGCACAGCTCGCGCGCGCGCGCGAGGAAGGCCGGCGCACAGTCGCGCGCCCCCGCCATCCCCTGCACCGGCTCCACGATGAGCGCCGCGATCGTGTCGTCGAGCATGCGCTCGAGCGCCGTCACGTCGTCGAACGGCACCTTCGCCGCGAGCGGCATCCCCGCCCGCCGCGCGCCGACGTCGTACTTCGCGCCGTCGGTCACGGCGCAGGTGGCCACTGTCCGCCCGTGCCACCCGCCCGCCACCGCGAGCACCGCCTGCCGCCCCGTGCGCTTGCGGGCGAGGTGGAGCGCGTTCTCGTTCGCCTCCGCTCCCGAGTTGCTGAAGAAGACCCGGTCGAGCCCGGGCGGCATCAGCGCGACGAGCCGTTCCGCGAGGCGCTCGCGGTTCGGGTGCGGGAGCATCGTCGAGTAGAAGAGGAGCTTCGCCGCCTGCTCCGCGATCGCCTGGACGACCGCCGGGTGGCTGTGGCCGGTGTTCGCCACGGCGTGCCCGCCGTAGGCGTCCAGCCAGCGCTCCCCCTGCTCGTCCACGATCCAGGAGCCCCGCCCCGACACCGGGCGGAGCGGGAACTGCGCGTACACCGGCAGCAGCGCGCCGGGCGCGGTCGTCGCGGTCATGCGTCCCTCCACGGCGCGGGGCGGGTCAGCACGGGAAGATCCCGCCGCCCACGAGCCCGCGCACCTCCGGCAGGCCCAGCGCCAGGTTCATCGCCTGGACCGCCTGCCCGCCCGCGCCCTTCACCAGGTTGTCGAGCACGAGCATCACCTGCACCTCGCGCCCGTCGGGCGACGCGGTGGCGAAGAGCTGTGCCTCGTTGGTCCCCACGACGTGCGTGAGCTCCGGCGGCTGCGCGAGCACCCGCACGAACGGGCGCCCGCGGTACGCCTCGCGGTAGAGCGCCTGCACCGCCGCCGCGGGGTCGGCGCCGGCCTCCCACGCGCCGGGCGGCACCCACGCGTGCAGCGTGAGGTGGATCCCCCGCACGAACGGCCCGCTGTGCGTCATGAGGCGCGCCTCGGCCCCGGGCGCGCCGGTCCAGGCCCGCCACGACTGCAGCACCTCCGCCTCGTGGCGGTGGGAGAGCACGGAATAGGCGAAGAGGTTGTGTGCCCGCGCCGGGTGGTGCGTGGTCGGCTTCGGGCCCTGGCCCGCGCCGCTCGAGCCGGTGACGGCGAAGAGCGACGGCCGCACCCCGCCCACGCGCGCGAGCGGATAGAGCGCGAGCTGCGCCGCGGTGGCGAAGCAGCCCGGCGCGGCGATCGCGCCGGCGCCCCGGAGGCGCTCCCCCTCCACGTCGGCCAGGCCGTAGCGGAACCGCTCGACCAGCTCCGGCGCGGGGTGCGCGCCGTAGAAGCGCTCGTAGAGGGCGAGGTCGCGGACCCGGAAGTCGGCGGCGAGGTCCACGACGAGCTCCGCGCGCTGGCCGAAGAGGCCCGCCGCCACGCGCGACGACTCGCCGTGCTCGAGGGCGAGGAAGACGACGTCCGCCCAGCGCGCCGCCTCGGCCGGCTCCACCGCCTCGAAGGTGCGGTCGCTGAGGGCGCGGAGCGCCGGGTGCACGTCGGCCACCGGCTTGCCCGCCTGGCTCCGGCTCGTGGCGATCCAGTCGCCCACGTCCGGGTGCTGGCAGAGGAGCCGCAGCAGCTCGCCGCCGGCGTACCCGGCGGCGCCGATGACCGCCACCTTCACCGGGTCAGGCCCCGGCCGCGGCGGTGGCGTGGTGCGCGGCCCAGGCGTCCACCGCCTGCCGCACCGTGCGCACGAGCCCGCCGGCGTCCCGCCGCGCGTTGTGCGCGGGGAGGCCGAGCTGCTGCTGCACGTAGTCGCGCCCGACCTCGTTGTCGGTGGCGGGACCGGTGACCACCGTGACCGGGAGCCCGAACTCGCGGCGCATGAGCTCGACCGCGCCCCACGAGGCCACCGGGTCCGGCGCCGCCATGACGTACGCCGCGCCCACCCGCATCAGCTCGCGATCGTGCAGGATGTCCTGCACGCCGTACTCGCCCAGGATGCCGTCGCCCAGCTCGGCCACGATCACGTCCGGCCGCCCCGCGGCCAGGCGGTTGAAGATGCCCTTGGCGCTCGTGACGGTGACGCCGGGATGCGTGCTCGCCACGCCGGTGTCGTTGAAGGTGAGCGTCTGCTGGGCACCGGCGTCGAGCATGGCGAGGGTGTCGCGCATGAGCGAGACGCCGGTGAGCTTGGCCGCCGCGACCCGCAGCCCGGCGCGCGCGAGCCCGCGCACGAGCTCCGTCGCGGCCACCGTCTTGCCCGCGTTCATGCACGTCCCCGCCACGTACACGACGGGCACCGTGCTCTCGAGCGCGTCCGCCACCGGCACCGCCCGGTCGCGGATGTGCGCCGGCCGCCCGACCCGGTCGCCGAGCTCGGGGAAGGCGAGGATCGCCCCCAGCACCTCGGCCTTGAACGGCTGCCCGTACTCGGGGTTCGCCGAGGTGCACTTGCCGAGGATCCCGCCCAGGTTGAGCACCTCGATCGTGTCCCCCGGCCGGATGGACGGCGGCACCACGCCCGCGTAGCCGCGGAGGGCGCGCCGCGTGCCCAGGGTGCCGGCGAGGACGTCCCCGGCGCCGAGCGCGACCATGCGCCCCGCCACGTCCTCCACGGTGTTGTAGGTGCTCTTGTCCTCGAGGATCCGCACCGCGAGGACGTAGCCCTCCTCGGCGATGATCCGGTCGCCCACGATCACGTCCGGCACGAGGGCCGCGTTCCGCGTGGACGAGGAGATGCGGTTGAGCCGCACGCGCGTCGTGATCACTGGCCCCTCCCCCCGGCGCGCTCGGCGAGGAGCGCGGGAATCGCGGCGACGCGGCTGAAGGCCTTCGCCTCCTCGCCCGTCCACAGCCGGTTCTCCTCGCCGTAGGTCGCCACGGCGCGGTCCATCATCGAGAAGGGGCTCCGGGCGCCCGTCACCTGCATCCGGCCGGGTGCGAGGCGCACGCGCACGTCGCCGGTCACCCGGCGCTGCGAGCTCGCGAGGAGCGCCTCGATGTCGCGGAGCACCGGGTCGAAGTACTGCCCCTCGTGGAGCCGGTCGCCGTAGAAGCGGCCGAGCTGGTCCTTCCAGAAGTGCTGCCACTTGGTCAGCACGAGCTTCTCGAGCTCGCGGTGCGCCTTGATCAGGAGGAGGGCCGCCCCCGCCTCGAAGCCGACGCGTCCCTTGATGCCCAGGGCCGTCTCGCCCACGTGGACGTCGAAGCCGAAGCCGTACGTGGCGCAGAGGTCGCCGAGCCGCTCCACGATCGTGGGGCCGTCCACCGCCTCGCCGTCGAGCGACACCGGGAGCCCCTCGCGCCAGCCCAGCACCAGCTCGCGCGGCGCGGGCGCGGTGGCCGGCGGGTCGAGCAGCTCGGCAGGCGGGCCCGCCCACGTGTCGTGCGTCCAGCCGCCGCCGTAGGTGGTGCCCCAGAGCCCGCGGTTGATGCTGTACGCCCCCGCCTTCGCCGGGACGGGCAGGCCGCGCGCCTCGAGGTACGCGATCGCCTGCGGGCGCTGGAGGTTCTCCTCGCGGATGGGGGTGAGGATCTGGAGCTCGGGGGCGAGGACCCGGAGCGCCACGTCGAAGCGGACCTGGTCGTTGCCCGCGCCGGTCGAACCGTGCGCCACCGCCCCCGCGCCGATCCGCCGGGCCACCTCGATCACCGAGATCGCCTGCTGCGTCCGCTCCGCGCTCACGCTGAGCGGGTAGACCTCGCCCCGGAGGACGTTGCCCTGGATCAGGAAGCGCACGAAGCGGTCGAAGACGGCGTGGCGCGCGTCCACCTCGTGGTGCTCCGCGGCGCCCACCGCCCGCGCCTGGGCGGCGATCGCGGCGCGGTCGGCCGCGCTCGTCCCCCCGGTGTTCACGAAGACGGTGTGGACGGTCCAGCCCGCCTCGGCGAGGCGCGGGACGCAGTACGAGGTGTCGAGGCCGCCGGAGAAGGCGAGGGCGACGAGGCGCTGGGTGTTGTGCATAATGCATAAACATGCAGGACCGGCGGGCCGGCCGCAACCCCGGCCCCCGCTCAAGCCGCGGCGCGCGGCGGCCGATACTGGGGGTCCGGCCGGGGCGTGCCCGGCCACCGTCCAGGACCCCAGCCGCCCCGAGGACCGATGGCTGCCTCCCGCAGCATCGCGACCCGCGTCGCGCTCGTCATCTCCGTGATCCTCGTCGCCGCCATCGCGGCGTCCGGCGCCTTCGCCTGGCACCGGACCGACCGCGAGGTCGTCGCCCTCCAGTCGCACGAGGCCGCCGCCCGCCTCGAGCGGGACCTCCAGCTGGCGCGCCGCATCTTCGACGAGCGCGTGCCGGGGCCCTGGCACCTCGAGCCGGCCCCGGCGGGCAGCGCCCCCGTCGCGCTCTACAACGGCAACGGCCGGAAGGACGCCTTCCGCACGGAGGAGGCCCTCCCGCTCCGGCTCTGGAAGGGCCGCGAGCCGGTGCTCGGCAACCCGAAGGTGGAGCAGGTCCTGTTCGCCATCGACAGCCTCACCGGCGTCGAGCTCACGCTCGCCCAGCGCCTCCCGCCCCGCGCCTCCCCCGACCCCGCGGTCGGCGACGGCACGGCGGGCCGCGCCCTCCGGCTCGCGACCACCGTCGCGCGCCGCGACTCGGCGGGCGTCCTCCGCCGCGCCACCCTCACCGTGATGCCGAACCGCGACGCCGCGGGCCGCCCCGTGGCCGCGGGCGTGGTCCTCGCCCGGGACAGCGTCTTCGCGGGCCGGGCGACCGTGGCCGGCGTGGACAGCTGGACACGCTACGAGCCGCTCCGGGACGCCGCGGGCCGCACCGTCGGCGTCCTCTACGGCGGGCTCCCCTTCGCCCCCTTCGAGGCGAGCGCCGAGGCTGCGTCGCTCCGCATCGCGCGGCTCCTCGCGCTGGTGGGGGTCGTCGCGGCGCTCGTCGGGACGGGGCTCCTCTTCCTCCTCGTCCGCCGCGCGCTCCGGCCGCTCGGCACGATCCGGGACGCCGCGCGCGCCATCGCGGGCGGCGACGTGCGCACGCGCACCGGCCTCCGGCGCGACGACGAGGTCGGCGAGCTCTCCACCGCCTTCGACACGATGGCCGACCGGGTCGAGACCCTTCTCGCCGACGCGCGCGAGAGCGCCGCGCGGCTCGAGGCGCTCGCCGCGCGCGACCGCGAGGCGATGGACCGGATCCGCCGGCTCATCGAGGAGGTCGAGTTCGCCGCCGCCCAGCTCTCCGCCTCGTGCGTCGAGGTGGACCGCGCCGCCGGCACCGCGGCCGGGTCGGGCCGGGACGTGGCCGCGGCGATGGACGAGGTGCTCCGCGGCACGCAGGCCACCGCCGGCCAGCTCACCGACGCCCTCCGGGCC
>JBAIWX010000287.1:0-11023 GCA_037916975.1 Gemmatimonadales bacterium | reverse complement strand
TCCTCGTGCACGATCAGCAGGCGGTTCGTCTTGCGCACCGTGGCGTAGATCGCCTCGTCGTCGAGCGGCGCGAGCGAGCGGAGGTCGAGGACCTCCACCGAGATCCCCTCGGCGGCCAGCTGCTCGGCCGCCTCGAGCGCCTTCCACACCGTGCTCGCATAGGTCACGATCGACACGTGCTGCCCCTCGCGCGCCACGCGTGCCTTTCCGATGGGCACCACGTGATCGCCGGCGGGCATGACGTCCTTCACGCGGCGGTAGAGGTACTTGTGCTCGAAGAAGAGCACGCAGTCGTCGTCGCGGATGGCCGCCTTGATGAGGCCCTTCGCGTCGCTGGGCGTCGCCGGGTAGACGATCTTGAGGCCCGGGGTGTGGAGGAACGCCGCCTCGGGGTTCTGCGCGTGGAAGGGGCCGCCGCGGGTGTAGCCGCCGCTCGGGCCGCGCACCACCATCGGGCACGGGAGGAACGCCCGGTACCGCGCGGTGGCGACGTAGTTGGTGAGCATGTCGTAGGCGCAGGAGATGAAGTCGATGAACTGCATCTCCACCACGGGGCGCATCCCCATGTGCGCGGCGCCCGCGGCGGCGCCGACGAAGCCCGCCTCGCTGATCGGGGTGTCGATCACCCGCGACTCGCCGAACCGCTCGAGCAGCCCCTCCGTCACCTTGAAGGCGCCGCCGTACGCCCCGATGTCCTCGCCCATGAGGAAGACCTCGGGGTCCCGCTCCATCTCCTCCGCGATCCCCTGCCGGATCGCCTCGAGGAAGGTCACCTCAGCCATTGAACGTCCCCCACCCCTGCACGCGCTCGGCAGGCGCCGCCGGCGGCTCCCCCGAGCCCTCGCGAAACCAGAGGAGCGGCATCACGGGCGGGTCGGCGTACACGCCGACCAGCGCGTCGAGCGCCTCCGGCACCGGGGAGCGCTCCGCCAGGTCCGTCGCGGCGTCCACCTCGTCGCGGACCCGCGCGTCGAGCGCCTCGAGCTCCGCCGCCGCCACGCCGTACGTCCCCGTGAGCGCGGCGACGTAGCGGTCGAGCGGGTCGTTCGTGGCGGCCCAGTGCTCGATCTCCCCCGGCGGCACGTAGGACTGGTTGTCGTGCTCCGCGTGGCCCTTGCGGCGATAGGTCATGAACTCGAGCAGCGTGACGCCGCCGCCGGCCCGCGCGCGGTCCACCGCCTCCTTCGTCACGCGGTACACCTCGAGCACGTCGTTCCCGTCGGCCTGGACCCCCGGGATCCCGTAGCCCGCGGCCTTGTCCACGAACCGCGCCGCCGCGGTCTGCTTCGCGGTCGGCGTCGAGTAGGCGTAGCCGTTGTTCTCGACGATCACCACGAGCGGCACCCGCTGCACCGCCGCGAAGTTGATCCCCTCGTGGAACGCCCCGGTGCTCGTGGCGCCGTCGCCCACGTACACGAGCCCGACCCGGTCCTGCCGGCGCAGCCTGAACGAGAGCGCGATCCCCGCCATCACGGGCACCATGTCGCCGAGGTGCGAGATCTGCCCGACGAAGTTGCGTTCGGTGACGTCGCCGAAGTGGATGTTGAGCTCCCGGCCCCGCGTGGGACTGTCGCCCTTGGCCATGTACTGCCGCAGCACCTCGACGGGCGTCGCGCCCTTCACGAGCATCGAGCCGAGGTTCCGGATGAGCGGCGAGAGGACGTCGCGGCGCTCGAGGGCGTAGGCCGAGCCCACGGCGCAGGCCTCCTGCCCGAGCGACCGGAAGAGGCCGCCCACCACCTTCGTCTGCCGGTAGAGCGCCACCAGCCGCTCCTCGAGGGTGCGGGTGAGCCGCATCCAGTAGTAGAGCTCGAGCAGCTGCTCGCGCCCGAGGCCGGCGGGCGGGGCGGAGGCGGGACGGACGGCGGGGCTGGCAGCCATGGGCTCGACGGGTTCCGTGGGTTCGGGGCAAAGCCGGGGAAACATCGGCCCCCCGGAGGGGGGAGTCAAGCCGCGGCGCGCCCCCTCGGACGGGGCGGCTTGTGAAGCCAGCTGCTTGTCAGGACGCGACTTGGGGGCTGCCGGGTCAGCGGCCGAGGGTCACGAGGACGTAGGTGACGGCGGCGATCGCCGCGCTCGCGGGGATCGTGAAGATCCAGGCCTGGACGATCGTCCCCGCCACCCCCCAGCGCACCGCGGTGAGGCGCCGGCTCGCGCCGACCCCGGCGATGGCGCCGGTGATCGTATGCGTGGTGCTCACCGGGACCCCGAGGCTCGACGCGAACAGGATCGTGGCCGCGCCACCCGTCTCGGCGCAGAAGCCGCCGAAGGGGGTGAGCTTCGTGATCTTCGAGCCCATCGTCTTCACGATGCGCCAGCCGCCGAAAGCCGTCCCCGCGGCGATGGCCGAGTGGGCGGCGAGCACGACCCACATCGGGACCTGGTCGGCCGAGGTGAGGTGCAGGTGGGCGAGGACGCCGGTGGCACCGGCGAAGAGCGACTGGGACGAGACGAGCAGGCCGACGATGATGCCCATCGTCTTCTGCGCGTCGTTGGCGCCGTGGCTCAGCGAGTAGAGCCCCGCCGAGACGAGCTGGAGGCGGCGGAAGAGGGTGTCGAGCGGCCGCGCGGGGCGGCGATGGAGGAGCCACGAGAGCGCCACCTTGAGGCCCAGCCCGAGCGCGAGGCCGAGCACCGGGGAGATGACGATGCCGAGGATCGGCTTGACCCACCCGCCCAGGAGGAGCGCCCCCGCCCCGCTCTTCGCGATCGCGGCCCCGGCGTACCCCCCGAGGAGGGCGTGCGACGAGGAGCTCGGGAGGCCAAGGTACCAGGTGACCAGGTTCCAGGCGATGGCGCCCACCAGCGCCGCGAGCACGACGGTGGGGTCCACCACCTCCGGCCGGATGAGCCCCTTGCTGATCGTCTTCGCGACGGCCGTGCCGACGGTGAACGCGGCGACGAAGTTGAAGAAGGCGGCCCACGCGACCGCGACGCCGGGCGGGAGCACGCGGGTCGAGACGACGGTGGCGATCGAGTTCGCGCTGTCGTGGAAGCCGTTGATGAAGTCGAAGACGAGCGCGACCGCGATGATGGCGAGGACGAGGGAGACGGAGGGCGCCATGCTCAGCCGTGCTTGATCGCGACCGACTCGAGGGTGTTCGCCACGTCCTCCGCGCTGTCGAGCGTATTCTCGAGCTTGTCGTAGATCTCCTTCCACTTGATGACCTCGAGCGGCTGCGCCCCGTCGTCGAAGAGGAGGCCGAGCCACTCGTGGTAGAGCGCGTCCCCCTCCTCCTCGAGGCGCCGGACCTCGCGGCACGCGGCGAGCACCGCCTCGGTGCGCTCGAGCCCGAGCTCGCGGACCGCCTCCGAGAGCTGCAGCGTGGCCCGGTGGATCACCTCGGTGATCAGCACCGCCCCGCGCGGCGCGACGCCGACCCGGAAGATCCGCGTGCGCCGCGCGATCCCGTCCATCCGGTCGATCACGTCGTCGAGGCTCTGCGCGAGGAGGTGGATGTCCTCGCGGTCGAGCGGCGTGATGAACGAGCGGTCGAGCTTGACCAGCACCTCGTGGGTGAACTGGTCGGCCTCGTGCTCGAGCTTGCCGATGGTGTCGATGAGGTAGGCGGCGCGCTCGCCGCCGACCGCGAGGAGCTCGCCGAGGTGGCGGGCGACCTCGACGCCCCGGGCGGCGATCTGCGTGAAGAGCTCGAAGAACTGCTCGTCGCGGGGGAGGAGGCGCATGGGCTCGGGTGGCGGGAGGCGGGGTGGCCCGGGCGCGGCCGGGTGACCGGGAATCATCCCTCCGGGTGCACGGGGCGTCAAGCACCGCGGCCGCCCGGTGGCGGCGGCGCCCGGCGCGACCGAACTTGCGCTGCATGATCCCGCCCGAGCCCGTGCCGCCGGCCGGCTTCGCCCCGGTCGCGGGGCCGGCCGACCGGGAGAGCTTCCTCGCGGCCCAGGCCCGGAACCGCCGGGCCGCGTGGCGCTTCTCGCTGCTCGCCGGCGCCGGCGTCCTGCTGATGGGCATCCCCCTCAGCGTCGTGATCACGCCGCTGGTGGCCGGCCTGCTCGTCTGGGTGAACGACGTGGGGTCGGTCGTCCAGTGGCTGCCGCCGTGGCTCCTCCCGACGCTGCGGCGGATCGTGGACGCGCCGGACCCGGCGCCGGTGCTCGCGCAGCTCGACGTCCGCACCTGGCTGGGCCTCGCGGCGGCGGCCTTCCTGCCCGGCGTGGCCGTGATGCTCGGGATGTCGCTGCTCGTCCGGCGCGCGCTCGGGCAGCTCGACGTGGGCGGCTTCCTCCTCGCGGTGGGGGCGCGGCCCCCGCGTCCCGACGACCTCGAGGAACGCCAGCTCGCGAACGTCGTGGCGGAGATGGCGATCGCGGCCGGCCTCCCCGCGCCGCGGCTCGCGCTGCTCGACGCGCCGTTCCGCAACGCCGCCGCCGTCGGCCGCGGGCCGGGCGACGCGGCGCTCGTGGTCTCGCGCGCCCTCCTCGACGAGCTGGGCCGGGACGAGACACAGGCGGTGATCGGCCACCTGGTCGCGTCGATCGGGAACGGCGACCTCCGGATCGTCCACCGGATCCTGGCGCTGCAGTGCTCCCTGGGCGCCACCGAAGCGCTCCTCCGCGCGCCGTTCGGGCCGCGCGCCTTCCGTGCAGTGCGGGAGCTGGTGCGCGCCGCGACCTGGCCGCGCGGGAGCCATCCCGAGGCGCTGGCCGCGCTCCTCCTGCAGCAGGACGTGACGGACGAGGGGCGGCTCGCGCGGTGGATCGGCCGCTCGGACGCGGGCTGCGTCGGGAGCGTGCTCCGCTTCCCGCTCCTCTTCCCCTACCTCGTGTCGCTCATGGCGAGCGGCACCTTCGGCTTCGCCCGGCTCGTCCTCTTCGACCTGCTCGTGCAGCCGCCGCTCGCGTGGATGTGGCGGGCGCGACGCTACCTCGCCGACGCGACGGCCGTGCAGCTCACGCGCCAGCCCGACGCGCTCGCGCGCGGCCTGCGCGCCATGGCGGCGGGCGCCGGCATCCCCGCGAGCGCGGGCTGGGCGGAGCTGCTCTTCGTCGTGCCCGGGCCGCGCGGGGTGCCGTCGCCCGAGCTCCTCGCGCGGCGGCAGGCGCTCCTCGCGCGGGTGGCGCGCGGCGGCGCGGCGGACCCGGCCGAGCTGGCGGGGATGATGGCGGAGGGCCAGGACGTGGCGCGCGAGCTCGCGGGCACCGACGCGCAGGCGAAGTCGGCCATCGGCGGCATGGCGAGCTACCACGCCCCGCTCGCGGCGCGGCTGGCCCGCCTCGTCCGGCAGGGGGCGAACCCCGACGCCGCGGCGCTCGCCGCGCCCCGCCGGCACCCCGGGTGCCTCGTGGCGCTGGCGCCGCTCTTCCTCGTCCTGTGGGTGGTGCTGCTGGGCTGCGCGCTCGCGCTGGTCGGGATCACGCTCGCGATCTACGGCCTCTTCTTCGCCCCGATCGTGCTGGTCGGCCACCTCGCCATCGTCGCGTGGCTGCCGCGGCTCCTCGACCTCCTCGGGATCTGAGCGGCGCCACCCCCGGAACGGCACGCGGGGGCGGCCCCGTCCGGGACCGCCCCCGCGCGCGACGCCGCCCGCGGCCCGCTCAGGCCGGGGACTCGATCCGCATCCCGTAGAACGAGCGGTACACGAAGACGAACGCGACGAGGAGGAACAGGGCGGACAGCCCGTGGCCCAGCCCGGTGCCGTGCTCCCCGGCGAGGTAGACGCCCAGCTCCACGGCGAGGAGGCCGAAGAGGGTCGTGAACTTGATGACCGGGTTCATGGCGACCGACGAGGTGTCCTTGAACGGGTCGCCGACGGTGTCGCCGACCACCGACGCCGCGTGGAGCTCGGTGCCCTTCATCTTGAGCTCGGTCTCCACGATCTTCTTCGCGTTGTCCCAGGCGCCTCCGGCGTTCGCCATGAAGATGGCCTGGTAGAGGCCGAACATGGCGATCGAGATCAGGTAGCCGATGAAGAAGAACGGCTCCACGAAGGCGAAGGCCAGGGTCGAGAAGAAGACGCCGAGGAAGATGTTGAACATCCCCTTCTGGGCGTACTGGGTGCAGATCTCGACCACGCGGCGGCTGTCGGCGACGGACGCCTTCTCGACCCCGTCGAGGCGGATGTTCGCCTTGATGAACTCGACCGCGCGGTAGGCACCGGTGGTGACGGCCTGGGTCGAGGCGCCGGTGAACCAGTAGATCACCGCGCCGCCGGTGATGAGGCCGAGCAGGAACGGCGGGTGGAGGATCGAGAGGTTCTCCATCCCCGCCGTCAGGCCGTGGGTGAGCGCCATGATGATCGAGAAGATCATCGTGGTGGCGCCCACGACGGCGGTGCCGATGAGCACCGGCTTGGCCGTGGCCTTGAAGGTGTTCCCCGCCCCGTCGTTCTCCTCGAGCAGCTCCTTGGCCACCTCGAAGTTGGGCGCGAAGCCGAAGTCGCGGCGGATCTCCGCCTCGACGCCCGGCAGCGTCTCGATGACCGAGAGTTCGTAGACCGACTGTGCGTTGTCGGTGACGGGGCCGTAGCTGTCCACGGCGATCGTGACCGGGCCCATGCCGAGGAAGCCGAAGGCGACGAGGCCGAAGGCGAAGATCGCCGGGGCCTTCATGAACTCGCCGAGGCCCAGGGTGCTCACGCCGTAGGCGATGGCCATGAGCGCCATGATCGTCATGCCGAGCCAGTAGGCCGAGAAGTTGCCGGCGACGAAGCCCGAGAGGATGTTGAGCGACGCGCCGCCCTCGCGGCTGCTCGTGACGACCTCCCGCACGTGCCGGGAGTTGGTGGAGGTGAAGATCTTCACCAGCTCGGGGATGATCGCCCCCGCGAGCGTGCCGCAGGTGATCACGGTCGAGAGCTGCCACCAGAGGCTCGTGTTCCCGCCGAGGTCGGGGATGACGAGGTACGAGAGCGCGTAGGTCAGGACCACCGAGAGGATCGAGGTGAGCCAGACGAGCTGGGTGAGCGGCTGCTCGAAGTCGAACTTGACGGCGCTCCCGTGGCGCCCGCGGGCCAGCACGTCGTTGATGAGGTAGCTCGCGCCGGAGGCGAGCACCATCATCACGCGCATGAGGAAGATCCAGACGAGCAGCTTCACCTGCACCATCGGGTCGGTGACGGCGAGGACGATGAAGCTGATGAGCGCCACGCCGGTCACGCCGTAGGTCTCGAAGCCGTCCGCCGTCGGGCCGACCGAGTCGCCGGCGTTGTCGCCGGTGCAGTCGGCGATGACGCCCGGGTTCCGGGCGTCGTCCTCCTTGATCTTGAACACGACCTTCATCAGGTCGGAGCCGATGTCGGCGATCTTGGTGAAGATGCCGCCCGCGATGCGGAGCGCCGCCGCGCCGAGGGACTCGCCGATCGCGAAGCCGAGGAAGCAGGCGCCCGCCACGTCCGCCGGGATGAAGAGGAGGATGGCGAGCATGAAGAGCAGCTCGACCGAGATCAGCATCATCCCGACGCTCATGCCGGCGCGGAGCGGGATGGCGTAGACCGGGAAGCCCTTCCCCTCGAGGCTCGCGAACGCGGTGCGCGAGTTGGCGAAGGTGTTGATGCGGATGCCGTACCAGGCGACCCCGTAGCTCCCCGCCATGCCGATGAGGCTGAAGAGGAGGATGACGGCAATCTTGCCCGGCTCGAGCCCGGTGAGGAGGAAGTAGGCGACGATGACGGTGCCGATGAAGGCGAGGAGCAGCAGGAGGAGCTTGCCCTGCTGCACCAGGTACGCCTTGCAGGTCTCGTAGATGAGCTCGGAGACCTCGGCCATGGAGCGGTGCACCGGCAGCTTCTTCACGCCGGCGTAGTTCCAGAGGCCGAAGAGGAGGCCGAGGACGCTCACCACGAGGCCGGAGAGGAGGATCTGGTGCCCCGTGAAGCCCAGGAAGTCGCCCTGGGCCAGGTCGGGCAGATGGATGTTGACCTCGCCGCCGGGCCGGTGCTCTGGCGCGGCCTGCAGGAGGGCGGACAGCCACGTCATCGTCATGGGTCTCTCTGGGGGATGGAAACGGAACGCGCGGGGCTCAGTAGGCCCCGCGCACCTGATGCGACGGCTCGTCCACCGCGTGGAGCTCGGCGAGGAAGCGCTTGGCCAGCCGGTCGGCCTCGCTCTCCCCCGGCTGGTCCGTCTCGACGGTGACGAGGGTGTAGTGCCCGCCCTCGGGGCGGGCGGACACGGCGAGCTGGCCCACCGCGCCCGCGAAGCGGCGCCGGTGCGGCTCCTCGCCGGTCGGGGCGAGCCGCGCGCCGAACCAGCGCGCGGCCCGCGCGAGCACCTCCGCGGGCGGGAGGTGCGCCCGGTGGAAGTACTTCAGGTCAGGCCTCCTGGTAGTACTCGATGCCGAGGTGCGTGATCTGCTCCTCGCCCATGAGCCAGCGCAGGGTGTTCTTGAGCTTGGTCTGCTGGATGAACAGGTCGTGCTCCGGGTAGAGGCCCGGCGCCACCTGGGGGCTCTTGAAGTAGAAGGACAGCCACTCCTGGATCCCGCTCAGGCCGGCGCGCTGCGCCAGGTCGGCGAAGATCGCGAGGTCGAGCACGAGCGGCGCGGCCAGGATCGAGTCGCGGCAGAGGAAGTCGACCTTGATCTGCATCGGGTAGCCGAGCCACCCGAAGATGTCGATGTTGTCCCAGCCCTCTTTGTTGTCGCCACGGGGCGGGTAGTAGTTGATGCGGACCTTGTGGCAGATCTTGCCGTAAAGGTCGGGGTAGAGTTCCGGCTGGAGAATGTGCTCAAGCACGCTGAGCTTGGACTCTTCCTTGGTCTTGAAGGAGCCGGGATCTTCGAGCACTTCGCCGTCGCGGTTGCCGAGGATGTTGGTGGAGAACCAGCCGTTCAGTCCGAGCATGCGGGCCTTGAAGCCGGGCGCCAGGATGGTCTTCATCAAGGTCTGACCGGTCTTGAAGTCCTTACCGCAGATGGGCGCCATGTTGCGACGCGAGAGTTCCTGGATGACAGGAATGTCGACGGTGAGGTTCGGGGCGCCGTTGGCGTAGGGCACCTTCTCCATCATCGCGGCGTAGGCGTAGATCTGGGAGGGCGCGATGTTCTCGTCGTTGGACGTCAGGCCCTTCTCGAAAGCCTTTACGCTTGAGTGCACTTCGCTGGGCTTGGTGAAGCTCTCGGTCGAACCGCACCACATCATGACGAGGCGGTCGGCGCCACTGGACTTGCGGAAGTTGCGGATGTCCTCGCGTACCTGCTCGGCGAGGTCCATCTTGTTCTTGCCCTTCTTAACGTTGGGGCCGTCGAGCAGGCGGACGTAGTTCTTATCGAAGACGGCCTTCATCGGCTTGATGCCGCTGAGGAAGGGCTTAATCTGGTCGAGAAGGTCTTTTTCAAGGACGCCGGCCTTGCGAGCGGCGGAGTACATGTCGTCCTCGAAGATGTCCCAGCCGGTGAATACCATGTCATTCAGGTTGGCGAGGGGGACGAACTCTTTGACCTTCGGCGAACGGCCGTCGGTACGCTTGCCGAGGCGGATGGTACCCATCTGGGTGAGCGAGCCGATGGGGGAGGCGATACCCTTGCGAACTGCTTCTACACCGGCGACGAACGTCGTCGCGACGGCGCCCATGCCGGGAATCATGACGCCTAATTTGCCCTTTGCCGGAGCGATCTCAGTCTTGCCTGAGCCCGGCTTGACGTTCTTCTGCGTATTAGCCATTGCGACAGTCACTTCCTGAAGAGGGATGAAAACTAGTCAGTATTTCGCATGGGGCGAGGATTTGCAAACTCTTGTTACGCGAGTGGTTACGGGTGAGAGGTGAATGTGGAGATTTGGGAGTCGGATAGAGGGGATTCACCACAGAGAGAAGAAACGGCTAAACGGCAAAAGGGGAAACGGCAAAGCATAGACTCAGCTTGCGCCGGATGACTGGATAGGATTTAATGCAGCCCCACTGGTGAGGAACTGAAAATGCGTTCTGCCATTCTGCTGCTCCTTCTTTCCCTGATGCTTGCGCCGCTTGTGTGCGCTCAAAGTACGTCAACTGCGTCGACCGACCAGGCCGGTGCGTCGAGCGAACCGACGATCACGCACTACTCGCTGCCGCCGGACAAGATGCAAAGAGCAGAAGGGCTGTACAAAATCATCCTGGTAGCTGTGCCCCTCTCGATCTTCTATGGTTTTGTCGTTCTGCTGGCACTCCTTCGATTCGATATCGGCCCGAGGTTTCGCAATCTCGCGGAGCGACTCACGCGCCTCCGTTTCGCACAGGCGTATGTCTTTGTCCCGCTAGTGTTGCTGACGATTGCGGTGTTGAACCTTCCGTCCGATGCTTACCGCCAGCACGTTTTGAGAGACTATGGGATCTCGGTCCAGTCGTGGGGATCGTGGTTCTGGGATTGGACAAAGGGTCAACTGGTCAGCTACATCATTCTTTCTTTCGTGATCTGGTTGCTCTACCTGATCATCCGAAAGAGTCCGCAACGCTGGTGGTTCTACTTCTGGCTGGCGTGCCTTCCGATCATCGTTTTCGTGTTGTTTATCTCGCCGATCGTTCTCGACCCGCTATTCAACAAATTCGAACCGCTGGCGCCGAAGAATCCGGCGCTCACGGCGGCCCTGCACCGGGTGACGGAGCGCGCCGGCGTCGAGATTCCTGAGAGCAGGATGTTCGAGATGAAGGCCAGCGAGAAGCTCACGGTTTACAACGCGTACGTTACGGGAATCGGATCGACCAAGCGTATTGTCGTGTGGGACACGACGGAACGTGACTTGACGATCCCGGAGACGATGTTCGTCTTCGGTCATGAAATGGGCCACTATGTCCTGAACCATATCTGGAAGGGACTGGCGTTCCTGGCGGTGCTGTTGTTCATAGGACTGTACATAGGTTTCCGCATTGCGAACGCCAGCGTGGCTCGGTGGGGCGAGCGATTGGGGATTCGGGCGCTTGGTGACTGGGCTTCCCTGCCCTTGTTACTGCTCATCGGCTCGGTGCTGTCATTCGTTGCTCAACCGGTCGCGAACACCTTCAGCCGCCATATCGAGCACCAGGCCGATATCTATGGGTTGGAGGTCACCCACGGCCTGGTTCCGGACAGCAGTATGACCGCGGCCGTCGC
>JBAIWX010000286.1:0-15760 GCA_037916975.1 Gemmatimonadales bacterium | reverse complement strand
CCAGCAGATGAGCGCCAACGCCGAGGAGACCTCGGCGCAGGCCGGCGTCGTCTCCGCGGCCGCGGAGCAGGTCAGCAAGAACGTCGGCACGGTGGCGACCGGCGCCGACGAGATGGGCGCCAGCATCCGCGAGATCGCGAAGAACGCGTCGGAGGCGGCGAAGGTCGCGACGGCGGCGGTCCGGGTCGCGGCGGATACCAACGCGACGGTCGCGAAGCTCGGCGAGTCGAGCTGCGAGATCGGCAAGGTCATCAAGGTGATCACCTCGATCGCGCAGCAGACCAACCTGCTGGCGCTCAACGCGACGATCGAGGCCGCACGCGCCGGGGAGGCCGGCAAGGGCTTCGCCGTCGTGGCGAACGAGGTGAAGGAGCTCGCGAAGGAGACCGCCAAGGCCACCGAGGAGATCGGCCGCACGATCGAGGCGATCCAGCGCGACGCGGCGGAGTCGGCCGGCGCCATCCGGTCCATCAGCGAGATCATCCGCCGGATCAACGACATCCAGGCGACGATCGCCGGCGCGGTCGAGGAGCAGACCGCCACGACGAACGAAATGGGGCGGAACGTCGCCGAGGCGGCGAAGGGGACGCACGAGATCGCCGAGAACATCTCCGGCGTCGCGACCGCGGCGCGCGAGACCTCGACCGGCGCCCAGGCGAGCCAGCAGGCATCGCGGTCCCTGGCGCAGATGGCCGCCGAGCTCGACTCGCTGGTCAACGCCTTCGTGCTGGAGGAGCGGGCGCCGCGTGAACGGGCGCTCGCGAGGGGCGGCCGGGCGGCGGTGACGGCCTGACGCCCTCGGATGCGGGACCGGGCGCCGCCCGGTCCCGCGTGGCGTCCAAGGCGGGCCGGCCTGTCGCCGATCGTGGGCGGTCATCCCGCAGGCGACGGGCGGGAGGCAGGAGGCAGGAGGCACGCAGGCGGCAGGAGCATCCCCGGCGCACGACGGCACCCTGACGAGGACCGGACCTCATGATGAACTGGCAGGACGTGCGCATTCGCACCAAGGTCGCCGTGCTGGTCGGTGCCGGGCTGCTCGGCTGCGCCCTGTATGCGGGGCTCGACGCGGCGCTGCAGCGCGACGTGGTCGTCGGCGGTCCCCTGTACGGGCGGCTGTCGGACGGGAAGGACGTGGTCGCCGACGTGCTGCCGCCGCCCCTCTACGTCGTGGAGATGTACCTCTCGGCCCAGCGGCTCGTCGCCCTGCAGGCGCCGGCGGAGCGGGCCGAGGTGGTCGCCCAGATCGGCCAGTTGCGGAAGGACTTCGACGCGCGCGTCGCCTTCTGGACGGAGCACCTGCCCGACTCGCCCCTCCGCACCCAGCTGCTCGGCGAGGCCCGCACGACCGGGCTCGCGTTCGCGGATGCGCTCGAGGCACGCTTCCTCCCGCTCGTGGCCGCGGGCCGGCTGGCCGAGGCGCAGCAGTTCCTCACGCGGGAGGGCGAGCCGCTCTTCCGGACGCATCGCAGCGCGATCACCGAGGTGGTCCGGCTGGCCGACGCCCAGAACCAGGCGCTGCAGGCCGAGGTGGCCGCCCGGCTGCGGCGCGGCCAGTGGCTCGCACTGGCCGTGGGCGGCGTGGTGGCCCTCCTGCTGGGCCTGATCGGGTGGGCGATCGCTCGGGGCCTCACGGAGCCCGCGGGCGAGGTGGTCGAGGTGGTGGAGGCGGCTGCGCGGGGCGACCTCGCCCGGCGGGCCGCGGTGCACGGGCAGGACGAGCTCGGGCGCATCGCGCAGGCCCTGAACCACCTGATCGAGGCCCTGGCCGCCGCCGAGGCGGAGCGCGCCGCCCAGGCGGCACGGGACACCGCGGCCAGCGCGCGTGAGCGCGAGGCGGCGGAGGCGCTGCAGCGCAAGGTGGACGCCCTCCTCGAGGTGGTGGACGCCGCCGCGGCCGGCGACCTGACGCGGCGCGTGCCGGTGCACGGGCAGGATGCGATCGGCCGGCTGGGCGAGCGGCTCGAGCACCTCCTGGCGAGCCTGCGCGAGAGCCTGGCCGCGGTGGCGGGCGGCACGGGCTCCCTCGCGGGGGCCTCGGACGGGCTGCGCCAGACCGCGCGCGAGCTGCTCGACGGCGCCCGTGACACCGTGCAGCAGGCGGAGTCCGCGACGGCCGGGGCGTCGCAGGTGTCGGCGAGCCTGCAGAGCCTTGCGTCGGCCACGGAGGAGATGACCGCCGCGGTGCGCGAGATCGCCAAGAGCGCGACCGATGCGACCCGGGTCGTCCAGCAGGCGGTGCGCACCGGGCAGGGCGCGTCCGCGTCGGTGGTGCGCTTGGGCGAGAGCTCGGCGGAGATCGAGCAGGTCATCAAGCTCATCACCTCGGTGGCGCAGCAGACGAACCTGCTCGCGCTCAACGCCACGATCGAGGCGGCGCGGGCCGGGGAGGCGGGGAAGGGCTTCGCGGTGGTGGCGAACGAGGTGAAGGAGCTCGCGAACCAGACCTCGCGCGCCACGGAGTCCATCGGCGGCAAGATCAACGGTATCCAGTCCGGCGTCCGCGAGGCGATCGAGGCGATCCGGGAGATCGGCGGGGTCATCGCCCAGATCGACCAGCTCCAGGCCTCGATCGCGACGGCCGTCGAGCAGCAGAGCGCGACGACGAACGAGATGGCCCGCAACGTCGGCGAGGCGGCCCGGGCCGCCGACGCGATCGCCGAGAGCGTGGGGCGCGTGGCGGATACCGCACGGAACGCGCAGGCGGGGGTGGAGGGCACGGCACGGCGCAGCACGGAGCTCGACGAGCTGGCCGGCGAGCTGCGCCGGCAGGTCGGGCGCTTCCAGGTCGCGGGGGCGGAGCCGGTGGAGCCGGCCCTCGCCCGGACGCTGGCGGCGCGGTAGGCGGGGCGCCGGCGCCCGGTCCCGCGGCCAATTCAAGGCCGCCGTGCCCGTCGCCGATACTGGGCCTCAGGAACGGTGGCCCGGCGCCGGGGGCGGCTGGGCGGCGCACGACCTTCACCAGGACTGCACGGCCATGACCAGTTGGAACCATCTCCGCATCCGGACCAGGCTGTCCCTCCTCATCGCCGCCGGCGTGGTCGGCCTCGCTGCCGTCGGTGGGGTCGCGCTGCGGCTCGAGCAGCGCGTGGCGGTGGGGGGGCCGCTCTACGGTCAGGTTGCCGATGGCAAGGACCTCGTGGCGGACCTGCTCCCGCCGCCGCTCTACCTCGTCGAGATGTACCTGGCGGCGCACCGCCTCGCCGACCTGCAGTCCCCGGCCGAGCGGGCGGTCGTGATCGCGCAGATTCGTCGCCAGCGGGCGGAGTTCGACCGGCGCGCGGCATACTGGCCGTCACGCCTGCCGGACGCGCCCTTGCGCACTGCGGTCACCGGCAGCGCGGTGGCGACCGGCACGGCGCTCGCCGACGCGATCGAGCGGGGCTTCGTGCCCCTCGTCGAGGCGGGACGGGCCGCCGAGGCGCGGCGGTACCTCGAGGAGCGCATCGAGCCGCTCTTCGCGGGCCACCGGGCCGCGATCGAGGCCGTGGTGGGCGAGGTCGAGGCGCACAACGCCGCGCTCGAGGCACAGGTCGCGGGCGAAGTCCGGAGTGCCCGGGTGTTCGCCATCGCCTTCAGCGCCGTGGCGATGGTCATCCTGGTCGGGCTCGGCTGGGGCATCGTCCGGGCGATCGCGCGGCCGACCGCCGAGCTGGTGGACGTCATCGAGGGCGCGGCGGCCGGTGACCTCGGCCGGCGCGCGACCGTGCATGGTCGCGACGAGCTCGGCCGCATGGCAGAGGCACTCAATCGTCTCGTGAGTGCCCTCGCCGTCGCCGAGGCCGAGCGGGTCGCGCAGGCCGCGCGGGACGCCGAGGCGGCGGCCCGCGACCAGGCACGGCAGGCCGCGGAGCAGCTGCGGCTCCGGGAGGAGAGCGAGCACGCGTCGCTCCTGCGCAACGTGCAGCAGGCGCTCGGGATGGCGCGCACGACCGAGGATGCGGCGGCCACCGTGCTCGAGTCGGTGCGGCGCGAGTTCGGCTGGAGCTACGCCTCCTTCTGGCAGCGCGACCGGGCGACCGAGGAACTGGTCTTCGCGTTGGAGTCCGGCGTGGTGAGCCCCGAGTTCGCGCGGGCGTCCCGGCAGGCGCGCTTCCGCGAGGGCACGGGCGTGAACGGGCGGGCCTGGCGCGCCCGGGACCTCGTCGTGGTCCGGGACCTCGGCGAGGTCGCCGACTGCCCGCGGCGTGACAGCGCCGTGCGGGCCGGCGTGCGCAGTGGCGTGTCGTTCCCGGTGAGCATCGGCGGCGAGGTGGTCGGCACCTTCGACTTCTTCGCCACCGAGGTGCGGGAGCCGTCCCCGGCCCGGCTGGAGGCGCTGCGGCAGGTGGCCGGGATCGCGTCGGCCGGCCTCGCGCGCGTGGCGGCGGACGAGCGCGAGCGCGCGGAGGCGGAGGGGCTGCAGCGCAAGGTGGACGCGATCCTCGAGGTGGTGGAGGCCGCGGCGGGCGGCGACCTGACGCGGCGCGTGCCGGTCCGCGGCCAGGACGCGATCGGCCGGCTGGGCGAGCGGCTCGAGCACCTCATGGCGAGCCTGCGCGAGAGCCTGGCCGCGGTGGCGGGCGGCACGGGCTCCCTCGCCGGGGCCTCGGACGGGCTGCGGCAGACCGCGCGCGAGCTGCTCGCGGGCGCCCGCGACACCGCCCTCCAGGCGGAGTCCGCGACGGCGGGGGCGTCGCAGGTGTCGGCGAGCCTGCAGAGCCTCGCGTCGGCCACGGAGGAGATGACCGCCGCGGTGCGCGAGATCGCCAAGAGCGCGACCGACGCGACCCGGGTCGCCCAGCAGGCGGTGCGCACCGCGCAGAACGCCTCCACCTCGGTGTCGCGCCTCGGCGAGAGCTCGGCGGAGATCGAGCAGATCATCAAGCTCATCACGTCGGTGGCGCAGCAGACGAACCTGCTCGCGCTCAACGCGACGATCGAGGCGGCGCGGGCCGGGGAGGCGGGGAAGGGGTTCGCGGTGGTGGCGAACGAGGTGAAGGAGCTCGCGAACCAGACCTCGCGCGCCACGGAGTCCATCGGGCGCAAGATCGGCGGCATCCAGACGGACGTCCGCGACGCGGTCGAGGCGATCCGCGGGATCGACGCGATCATCGCCCAGATCGACCAGCTCCAGGCCTCGATCGCGACGGCCGTCGAGGAGCAGAGCGCGACGACGAACGAGATGGCCCGCAACGTCGGCGAGGCGGCCAAGGCGGCCACCGAGATCACCGACAGCGTGGGGCGCGTGGCGGATACCGCACGGAGCGCGCAGGCGGGGGCGGAGGCCACGGCGCAGCGCAGCGCGGAGCTCGACGGGCTGGCCGGCGAACTGCGCCGGCAGCTCGGGCGCTTCCAGGTCGCGGGGGCGGAGCCGGTGGAGCCGGCCCTCGCCCGGACGCTGGCGGCGCGGTAGGCGGGACGCGGAGACCGGCGGCACGGATCGCGGCGCGGGACGGACGGACCGTCCCCAGGCGGAGGGGCAACGATGAGCGAGATGGACGACGTCGTACGGGAGTTCCTGGTCGAGAGCCACGAGGGGCTGGACCAGCTCGACCGTGACCTGGTGGCGCTCGAGCAGAGCCCCCGGGACGCGAAGCTGCTCGCGGCGATCTTCCGCTGCGTCCACACCATCAAGGGCACCTGCGGCTTCCTGGGGTTCGGGAAGCTCGAGTCGGTGTCCCACGTCGGCGAGAACCTGCTCTCGCTCCTGCGCGACGGGAAGCTGTTCCTGACGCCCGAGATCACGAGCGCGCTCCTCCGGCTCGTGGACGCGATCCGGCAGATCCTCGCGCAGATCGAGGCGGACGGCGGCGAGGGCGACGTGGACTATTCCGACCTCGTCGCGACGCTGACCCGGCTGGCGGAGGGCTCCCCCGCGCCCGCGGCCGGGGTGGCCGAGCCGCCCGCGGCGGCGGAAGCCGCCGCGCCGAAAAAGGCGAGGGGGAGCCGGAAGGCGAAGGCGGCCGCCCCGGAGCCGGCCGTGGAGCCCGTGGTCGCGCCGGTGCCGGTCCCGGCGGCGGCGGCGCCTGCCCCCGCGGCGGAAGCCGCGCACGCGCCCGAGCCGGGGCACCCCGCCGAGGCCGAGGGCCGCGCGTCCATCTCCGAGAGCAACATCCGGGTGGACGTGGCCCTCCTCGACAAGCTGATGAACCTGGTCGGCGAGCTGGTGCTCGCCCGGAACCAGATCCTGCAGTACACCGCCTCGCACGAGGACGCGCAGTTCCTCGCGACGTCGCAGCGGCTCAACCTGATCACCACCGAGCTGCAGGAGGGGGTCATGAAGACCCGCATGCAGCCGATCGGGAACATCTGGAGCAAGTTCCCGCGGGTGGTGCGCGATCTCGCCCTGCAGGTGGGCAAGCAGGTCGCCATCGAGATGGAGGGCCGGGAGACCGAGCTCGACAAGACCATCATCGAGGCGATCAAGGACCCGCTCACGCACATCGTGCGCAACAGCGTGGACCACGGGATCGAGTCGCCCGCGGCGCGCGTGGCGGCGGGGAAGCCGGCCGAGGGCCGGCTCCTGCTCCGCGCGTACCACGAGGGCGGCCAGGTCAACATCGAGATCGCCGACGACGGCGGGGGCATCAACGCCGAGAAGGTGCGGCAGAAGGCGCTCGACCGCGGGCTCGTGACGCCCGAGCAGGCGGCGCGGATGTCCGAGCGGGAGCTGCAGAACCTGATCTTCCTCCCCGGCTTCTCGACCGCCGAGAAGGTGAGCAACATCTCCGGCCGCGGCGTCGGCATGGACGTGGTGCGCACGAACATCGAGAAGATCGGCGGCACCGTGGACGTGCAGAGCGTCGCCGGCCAGGGGACCACGCTCAAGATCAAGATCCCGCTCACGCTCGCCATCATCCCGGCGCTCACGGTGGCCGCGGAGGGCGACCGCTACGCCATCCCGCAGGTCAACCTGCTCGAGCTCGTGCGCGTCGAGCCCGGCGAGGGGACGGGGATCGAGTTCATCCACGGGGCGCCCGTCTACCGGCTCCGGGGCAACCTGCTGCCGCTCTGCTACCTCCGCCGCGAGCTCGGCCTGCCCGAGCGCGCCGCCGCCGAGGGCGAGGCGGTGAACATCGTCGTGCTCCACGCCGACGGGCGCCAGTTCGGGCTGGTGGTGGACGGGATCCACGACACCGAGGAGATCGTCGTCAAGCCGCTCGGCCAGCTCCTCAAGGGCCTGAGCGTCTTCGCCGGCGCCACGATCATGGGCGACGGGCGCGTGGCCCTCATCCTCGACGTCCTGAGCCTCGCCCAGCGGGCGAAGGTGGTGGGCGAGATGCGCGACCAGAAGCGCGAGCTGCGCGACCGCGCCGCCTCCCTCGCGGCGGCGGGCAGCACGACCAGCCTCCTCGTCTTCGGCGTGGGCCGCGACATGCGCCTCGCGATGCCGCTCGCCGCGGTGCAGCGCCTCGAGGAGCTGCCGCGCGACCACGTGGAGCGGGCGGGGAGCCACGACGTGGTGCAGTACCGCGGGGAGATCCTCCCGCTCATCCACCTCGCCCGGGTCCTCGGCGCGGAGGCGATCGACGACCCCGCGAAGCCGCTGCAGGTCGTCGTCTACGCCGACCGTGGCCGCCAGGTCGGGCTCGTCGTGGACGGCATCCACGACATCGTGGAGGACGCGCTCGCGTCGCGTGCCCCCGTGGGCCACCCGGACCTGGCCGGCACCGCCGTCATCCACGACCGCGTCACGGACCTGCTCGACGTCCAGACCGTCGTGCGCAACGCGTGCCCGTGGCTCTATGCCACCGAACCCGACGCGCAGGAGGCGCTCGCCTGATGTCCGACGCCCGGCAGTTCTGCACCTTCTATCTCGACGGGTTCTTCTTCGGGGTGGACGTGATGCGCGTGCAGGAGGTCATCCGGTTCCAGCAGCTCACCCGCGTGCCCCTCGCGCCGCCGGTGGTGCATGGGCTGATCAACCTGCGGGGCCAGATCGTGACCGCGGTGGACCTCCGCCGCCGCCTGGGGCTCGCCCCGCGCGCGGCGGGGGAGCAGCCGATGAACATCGTCGTGCGGACCGACGACGGTGCGGTGAGCCTGCTCGTGGACGAGATCGGGGAGGTCGTCGAGGTGGGCGAGGACGCCTTCGAGCGACCGCCCGAGACGCTCGGCGGGGAACTGCGCGCGCTCATCCCGGGCGCCTACAAGCTCGCGGACCGGCTGCTCCTCATCCTCGACACCGACCGCACCGTCGCCATCCACGCCGACGCGGCGTGACCGGGCGCGGCCGGGCCTGACGGTCGCGGGTCCCATGGGCGCCGGACGGATCCGGGTCCTCGTGGTGGACGACGAGGTGGTCGTCCGCGCCATGGTCATGCACGCCCTCGCGTCCGAGCCCGACCTCGAGGTCTGCGGCTCGGCGGCCGACGGCCGGCTGGCGCTCGCCCGCGTGGCGGAGCTGGCGCCCGACGTCGTCCTGCTCGACCTCGACATGCCGGACATGGACGGCCTGGCCTGCCTCGAGGCCCTGCGGACCCGGGCCCCGCGCGTGGGCGTGGTCGTGTTCACCGGGGCCGTGGTCACCGGCGGCGAGGCGGCGCTCCGGGCGCTCGCCCTCGGGGCGGTGGATGTCCTCCCCAAGCTCGGCACCGGCCGCATGGCGGACGCCCTGCGGGGCGTGGTCAGCGAGGTGGCGCCGCGGGTGCGGCTCGCGGCGCGGTGTCCGATCGGCAGCGTCCGCCCGGCCTCGCCCCCGACGGCGCCGCCGCACCGCGTCGTCGCCCCGGTCAGCCCCGGGCCGCTGGCCGTGCTGGCCGTCGCCTCCTCCACCGGCGGGCCACAGGCACTCGAGGCCTTCCTCGGGGCGCTGCCCCCCGACTTTCCCGCCCCCATCCTCCTCGTCCAGCACATGCCCGTGCTGTTCACCGCCTACCTCGCCGAGCGGCTCACGCGGGTGAGCCCGTTCACGGTGCGTGAGGCGGTGACCGGCGCCGTGCCGCGGGCCGGCGAGGCGTGGGTGGCCCCGGGCGACTGGCACCTCGAGGTCCGGGGGACGCCCGGGGCCCTCGCCCTGCAGCTGCACCAGGGACCCGCGGAGCAGAGCTGCCGGCCCTCCGCCGACGTGCTCTTCCGGTCCGTGGCGGCGGTCGCGGGGCGACGGGCCATCGCGGTCGTCCTCACCGGGATGGGACAGGACGGCCTGGCCGGTGCGCGCGAGCTGCACCGGGCGGGCGGCACCGTGATGGCGCAGGACGAGGCCTCGTCGGTCGTGTGGGGGATGCCGGGGGCGGTGGTGCGCGCGGGACTCGCCGGCACCGTGCTGCCGCCGCCGGCGCTGGCGGAGGCCGTGGCGCGCCACGCGGGGATGGCGGTGACGCCGGCCTGACGCGCCGCCTCAAGGGAAGCGGCCGCGCGGCCGATACTTGCCCCGAGGCAGGAGGAGTCGCCGAGGGAGGAAGCCCGTGCAAGTCCTGATCGTCGAGGATGACCCGACATCGCGTCTCCTGCTGCAGCGCACCCTCGAGCGCATGGGCTACGAGGTGGAGGCCGCGGCCGGTGGCGAGGCCGGGTGGGCACGCTTCCAGGCGTGGCGGCCGTCCATCGTCGTCACCGACTGGATGATGCCGGACCTCGACGGGCTCGAGCTCTGCCGCCGGATCCGGGGCGACGCGCGCTACCGCCGCTACACCTACGTCATCGTGCTGACGGCCCTCGCGGGCAAGAGCTCCTACCTCGAGGGCATGAACGCCGGGGCGGACGACTTCGTGACGAAGCCGTTCGACCCCGACCAGCTGCTCGCCCGGCTCCGCGTGGCCGAGCGGATCCTGGCGCTCGAGGCCGACCGCGAGGCGGTCCTCGCCCTGCTGCCCAGCTGCCCCGACTGCTGCCGCGTGGCGCACGACGGCCGCTGGCAGTCGCTCGATCGACTCGCCACCGCGCGCCGCGCCGCCGTCTCGGCGCGGCCGCTCTGTCCCGACTGCCAGCGTGCCCGGGTCCGCGACCTGGGCGTCGCCGTGCCCGCGCACTGACGCGGGATCAACGCCGGAGGAACCGCGTGCGCGTGTTCGTGGTGGACGATTCGCGAGCCATCCGCATGATGATCGGGCGGATCATGGCCGAGCTCGGCTTCCAGGTCACCGAGGCCGCCCATGGCCGCGAGGCGCTCGACAAGCTCCGGGCGGGCCCCGTCCCCGAGCTCGCGCTCGTGGACTGGAACATGCCGGAGATGACCGGCTTCGAGCTCGTGCAGGCGCTGCGCGCCGATCGCCGGTTCGACGACCTGCGCATCGTGATGGTCACGACGGAGACCGAGATGACCCAGGTCGCGCGGGCCCTCGAGGCGGGCGCGAACGAGTACATCATGAAGCCGTTCACGAAGGACGTCATCCGCGAGAAGCTCGAGCTCCTCGCCGTGCTGCCGGGCTGACCATGGCCCCCATCCGCGTCCTCGTGGTGGACGACGCCGTCGTCATCCGGCGCCTCCTCAGCGACATCCTCGCCGCCGACCCGGCGATCGAGGTCGCCGGCGTGGCGGCGAACGGCCGGATCGCGCTGCAGAAGCTCGAGCAGGTGAATCCGGACCTCGTCATCCTGGACGTGGAGATGCCGGAGCTCGACGGCCTCGCCACCCTGGCCGAGCTCCGGAAGCGGTGGCGCCGCCTGCCGGTGATCATGTTCAGCACGCTCACCGAGCGCGGGGCCGCGACGACCCTCGAGGCGCTCGCCCTCGGCGCCACCGACTACTTCACCAAGCCGTCGAACAGCGGGAGCATGGCCCTCGCCGCGCAGCGCGTGCGCGAGGAGCTGGTCCCGCGCATCAAGCAGCTCTGCGGCCGCGCCTCGGCGCCGGCGCCCGGGTCCGCCGCGCCCGCCCCGGCCGCCGCCGTGCGTCCGGCGCCCGCCGCCCCCCGGCGCGTCGCGCCCGCACTGCCGCCCGAGGCGGTGGTGATCGGCGTGTCCACCGGCGGGCCCAACGCGCTCGCCGAGGTGCTCCCCGCGCTCCCGGCGGACTTCCCGGTCCCCGTGCTCGTGGTGCAGCACATGCCGCCCGTCTTCACGCGCTTCCTCGCCGAGCGGCTCGACACCCGCTGCAAGCTCCGGGTGGTCGAGGCGACGGCGGGCATGCCGGTCCAGGCGGGGACGATCTACGTCGCGCCGGGTGACTGGCACATGGTCGCCGAGCGGGGCGGTGCGCTCACCCCGCCGCGCATCCGCCTGCACCAGGGCCCGCTCGAGAACTCCTGCCGCCCGGCCGTGGACCCGCTCTTCCGCTCCGCCGTGGAGTGCTGGGGGGGCGCGCTCCTCGGCGTAGTGCTCACCGGCATGGGCCAGGACGGGCTCCGGGGCGCGGAGGCGATCCACGACGCGGGGGGCCAGGTGCTGGCGCAGGACGAGGCCACGTCCGTCGTGTGGGGGATGCCCGGCTTCGTCGCCAATTCCGGCTTCGCCGACCGGGTGTTGCCCCTGGGCGAGGTCGCGGGGGAGATCGTCCGGCGCGCCGCGGTCCCGGCGCGGGGAGGCCGCTGATGCCCATCTCGCCCGCGGAGTTCGCGTTCGTCCGCGACCTCGTCCACCAGCGCTCCGCGATCGTGCTCGAGCCGGGGAAGGAGTACCTCGTCGAGTCGCGGCTGACGACCGTCGCCCGGGGCGAGGGGTTCCAGAGCCTCGAGCAGTTCCTCGGCGAGTTGCGCCTGCGCCCGAACGGCGGCCTGACCAAGCGCGTCGTCGAGGCGATGACCACGAACGAGACCTCGTGGTTCCGGGACGTCCACCCGTTCGACGCCTTCCGCACGGTCCTCCTGCCCGAGGTCGCGCAGCGGAATGCCGCGAGCCGGCAGGTCAACATCTGGTGCGCCGCCGCCTCGACGGGACAGGAGCCCTACACCCTCGCGATGCTCTGCCGCGAGGCAGGGCCCCTCCTCGCCGGATGGACGGTGCGGATCGTCGCCACCGACCTCTCCACCGAGGTGCTCGAGCGCGCGCGCGAGGGCCGGTACTCCCAGCTCGAGGTGAACCGCGGGCTCCCCGCGCCCTTCCTCGTGAAGTACTTCCGAAAGGTCGGTGCCGAGTGGCAGCTCGTGGAGGACGTGCGGAAGATGGTGGACTACCGCACCATGAACCTCGCCGAGCCGTGGCCGTCGATGGGCCCGTTCGACGTGGTCTTCATGCGCAACGTGCTCATCTACTTCGACGTGCCGACTAAGAAGGAGATCCTCGCCCGTACCCGCAAGGTGCTCCGGTCCGGCGCGCCGCTCGTCCTCGGCGGTGCCGAGACGACGCTGAACCTGGACGATGCGTACCGGCGGGAACAGGTCGGGCGCGCCGTCTGCTACCGGACGCCATGACGATCCCGGACCGGACTGAGGGGCCCGCGCGCGAGCGCGAGCCCGTGCCCGCGCGCGAGGCGGCCCTCGCCGCGCTCACGGGGCGCTTCGCCGCCGTGGGCCTCGACCACCCGTTCCTCGCGCGGCTCCACGAGGCGTGCGCCGCGCGGATCGGCGTGACGACGCCCGGGGGCACGCCGTGACCACCCCGGCGGCGCTCGTGGGCGGGGCCACGGAGCTCGCGAGCCTCCCCTCCGTCTGGCTCCGCCTCCGCGACGCCGCCGCCGACCCGCGCGGGTCCGTGGCGGACGTCGCGCGCATCATCAGCGAGGACCCGGCGCTCACCGCCCGGCTCCTCCGCCTCGTGAACAGCGCGCTCTACGGCCTCTCGGCGCGGGTGGACACCGTGTCGCAGGCGATCGCCATGGCCGGGATGACCCAGGTCACCGATCTCGCCCTCGCGAGTGCCGTGCTCCGCGTCTTCCGCGGCATCCCGCCGGAGCGCGTGGACATGGAGGCCTTCTGGCGGCACAGCGTCGCGGTCGGCACGGCGGCGCGCGTGCTCGCCGAGTTCCGGTGTGAGCGGAACCCCGAGCGGGCGTTCGTGGCGGGCCTGATGCACGACGTGGGACGCCTGGTGCTCTTCCTCGAGGAACCATCCGCGATGGCGCGGCTGCTGGAGGCCTCGGCGGGGGCGGCGCGCCCCCTCGTCACGCTCGAGCGGGAGCAGTTCGGCTTCGACCACGCCGACGTGGGGCGCCAGCTGCTCGAGACCTGGAGCCTCCCGGTTTCGCTCACCGAGCCCGTCGGCTGCCACCACGAGCCGTGGCGCGCCGGCGAGTTCGCGCTCGAGACGGCCATCGTGCACGTCGCCGACCACGTCGCGCTGGCGCTGGGCCTCGGTCACTCAGGGAGCCGGCTGCTGGCGCCGTTCGCGCCCGAGGCGTGGGCGCAACTCGGGCTCGACGAAGCCGACCTCCCGGCGATCCTCCGCGAGCTGGAGCGCCAGTTCGCCGACGTGGTCCAGGTGATGGCGCTCGCCGAGGAGCCGGCGGCCGCCGCGCCGCGGCGACGCTGAGCCGTGCCGGACGCCGGGCCGACCCCCCTCGTGCTCGACGTCGAGGCGCTCGGTGCCCTCGCCGAGTTCTCGCCCGACGATCCCGGCTTCGTGCGCCAGCTGGCGCGCACCTTCCGCGACGATGGCTGCGCGAAGGTCGCGGCCGTGCACGCGGCGGTCGCCGCGGGGGACGCCGCGGCGCTCCGGCGCGTGGCGCACGGCTTCAAGGGTGCGTCGTGGACCGTGGGAGCGGCGGAACTGGCGGCGGTCTGTGGCGAGGTGGAGGAGGCGATCGCCCTGGGCCGGGCGGTGGACGTGGCGGCGGCGGGAGCGCGCATCGCGGCCGCGTTCGCGCGCGTGGACGCGGCCCTCGCCGCGTGGATGGAGGGGCGCTAGACGGCCGCGCCAGGCACCGGCTCGCCGAGCGGCTGCTCGGCGTGGTGGCAGGCGACGAGCGCGCCCTCGACCGGCCGGAGTTCGGGCCGCTCCGTGCGGCACCGTGCATCGCGCGCGGGGTGGAAGCAGCGCGGGTGGAACGGGCACCCGGGCGGCGGCGCCGAGGGACTCGGCGGGTCGCCGGCGAGCACGATCCGCCCCCGCGGCCGTGCCGGGTCGGGCTCCGGGACCGCCGAGCGGAGCGCGACCGTGTAGGGATGCCTCGGCCGCTGCAGCACCGCCTCCGCAGGACCCGACTCCACGATCCGTCCCAGGTACATGACGGCCACGCGGTCTGCCACCTGCCGCACGACCGCGAGGTCGTGCGCGATGAAGAGGTAGGCGAGCCCGCGCCGCCGCTGCAGGTCCTGCAGCAGGTTGAGCACCTGCGCCTGCACCGAGACGTCGAGCGCCGAGACGGGCTCGTCGCACACGACGAGCTCGGGCTCCACCGCGAGCGCTCGCGCGATCCCGATCCGCTGCCGCTGCCCCCCGGAGAACTCGTGCGGATAGCGCGACGCATAGGCCGGGTCGAGCCCGACCTCCTCCAGCAGGCGGCCCACGCGCGCCCGTGCCTCGGCGCCGCGCGCGAGGCCGTGGATCTCGAGCCCCTCGGCCACCGAGGCCCCCACGGTGAGCCGCGGGTTGAGCGACCCGTACGGGTCCTGGAAGACGAGCTGCAGCCGCCGCCGCATCGCGCGGAGCGCCGCCCCCTCCAGCGCGAAGAGGTCGGTGCCGTCGAACGTCGCCCGTCCGGCGGTGGGCGCCTGCAGGCGGAGCAGCGTGCGCCCGACGGTCGTCTTCCCGCACCCGGACTCCCCGACCAGGCCGAGGGTCTCGCCGCGCGCCAGCGTGAAGCTCACCCCGTCCACCGCGCGCACCGGCGGTGCCGGGCCGCGGAACCAGCCGCCCGTGCGGTAGTGCTTGACGAGGCCCTCGACCGCGAGGAGCGGCGCGCTCATCCGGGCGCCCCCGGCTCGGCGAGCCAGCAGCGGCTCGCGTGGCCCCCCGCGCCGGCGACGAGCGGGGGCGGGCTCGCGCAGCGCGCCATCGCCTCGCCGCAACGGGGCTGGAAGCGGCAGCCGGCCGGCCACGCGGTGGGCGCGGGCACCGTGCCCGGGATCGGGCGGAGCGGCGCCCGCGGTCCCGCCATCGTCGGCACGGAGCCGAAGAGGCCGCGGGTATAGGGATGCGACGGGTGCGCATAGAGCGCGGCGGTGGGCGCGGCCTCCACCACCTGGCCGGCGTACATCACCGCCACGCGGTCGGCGCGCCCGGCGACGACGCCGAGGTCGTGCGTGATCAGCAGCACCGCGAGGCCCCGCTCGGCGCGCAGGCGGTCGAGCAGCTCGAGGATCTGCGCCTGCACGGTCACGTCGAGCGCGGTCGTCGGTTCGTCGGCGATCACGAGCGCGGGGCGCCCGGCGATCGCCATCGCGATCATCACGCGCTGGCGCAACCCGCCCGACCGCTCGTGCGGGTCCGCGCGCAAGCGGGCGGTCGAACTGCTGGAGCAGGTCGGCATCCCGGCCGCCGCCAGCCGGCTCGGCGACTTCCCGCACCAGATGTCGGGCGGGATGAACCAGCGCGTGATGATCGCGATGGCGATCGCCTGCAACCCGAAGCTGCTGATCGCCGACGAACCGACGACCGCGCTCGACGTGACCATCCAGGCGCAGATCCTCGACCTGCTGCGCGACCTGCAGAAGGCGCGCGGCATGTCGCTCGTGCTCGTGACCCACAACATGGGGGTCGTCGCCGAGATGGCCCAGCGCGTCGCCGTGATGTACGCCGGCCAGGTGGCCGAGGAGCAGCAGGCCGCGACGCTGTTCGAACACCCGCAGCATCCGTACACCGCGGCGCTGCTCGCGGCGATGCCCGAGCGCAGCACCGGCGAACGCCGCCTCGCGACGATTCCCGGCGTCGTCCCCGGCCTGTACGACCGGCCCGCGGGGTGCCTCTTCGCGCCGCGCTGCCGCTACGCCACCGAGCGCTCGTGCGCGGTGCGGCCGGCGCTGCG
>JBAIWX010000285.1:0-31183 GCA_037916975.1 Gemmatimonadales bacterium | reverse complement strand
CGCGGCGCTGTCCGCCACGCGCGGCGGCACCTCGGGCAGGAAGGTCGTCGCCTCGAGCGGCCGGCCGGCCGCGTGCAGGATCAGCACGTGCCCCACCGCGCTCGGGCTCGCCGCCGGCCGCACGCGGTAGGTGCGCTCCCAGCCGGTCTGCTCCCGCTCGACGCCCAGCACGGTGCCCACCGGCACGCCGCGGGGGTAGACCCCGCCCAGGCCCGAGGTGACCAGCATGGTGCCGAGCGCCACCGTGTCGCGGTACGTGACCGCCCGGAACTCGAGCGCGGTCCGCCCCGCCTCACCCGTGGCGGTCGGACCGACGAGCCCGGCCACCGACCCCGCCGCCGTCACGGCGCTCACCCGGAACTCGGGATGCGCCCACGTCATCACGATGCTGGTGTGACGGTCCACGTCGCGCACGACACCGATCAGGCCCGCCGGCGCGATGACGGGATCGAAGGGGCGGATGCCGCGATCGGCGCCGGCGTCGAGGAGGAGGGTGCGGCCGTCGGTGGGCTGGGTCTGCCGGAGCACCTCGGCGGCGACGAAGCCCTGGCCCAGGCGCCGGCCGAGCCCGAGGAGCTGGCGCAGCTCGGTGTTCTCCGCGGCGAGGAGGGGCACGTCCCGCGCCACCTCGGCGAGCGAGTCGCGGGCCCGTTCCATCGCCCGGTAGCGCGCGCGGCTCGTGCGGCCCTCCGCGGCGCGCTCCTGCAGCCAGACGAAGGGCGCGAGCGCCGTGCGCCGCAGCGCGCCCGCCACGGCGGCGCCGACGCGCGGGGGGGCGAAGAGCGCCACCCCCGAGAGCACCATGCAGAGGGCGAAGAGCCAGCTGTCGCGGCGCGACTGCGAGCGCTCGACCGCGCGCGGCATGGATCAGGCCTGGAGGACGTTGCGGTACTTCTCGAAGTCGTCGAGGATGCGGCCGGTCCCGCGGACCACGCAGGTGAGCGGGTCCTCGTCCACGTGGATGGGGAGCCCCGTCTCCTGCGCGAGGAGGACGTCGAGCCCCCGGATGAGCGCGCCGCCGCCCGTCATGACGATGCCGCGGTCCACGATGTCGCTCGCGAGCTCGGGCGGCGTGATCTCGAGCGCGCGGCGCACCGCGTCCACGATCTGCTGGATCGGCTCCTGCACCGCCTCGCGGATCTCGCTCGAGTGCACGCGCACCGTCTTCGGGATGCCGGAGACGAGGTCGCGGCCCTTCACCTCCATCTCGCGCTCCTCCCCCACCGGCGCCGCGGAGCCGATCTTGATCTTGATCGCCTCGGCGGTCGCCTCGCCCACGAGGAGGTTGTAGTTCTTGCGCATGAACTGGACGATCGCCTGGTCCAGCTCGTCGCCGCCGGTGCGGATGCTCGTGTCGGAGACGATGCCGGAGAGCGCGATCACCGCGATCTCGGTCGTGCCGCCGCCGATGTCGATCACCATGTTGCCCGTCGGCGTCTCGACCGGGAGCCCGACGCCGATCGCGGCCGCCATCGGCTCCGCGACCATCAGCACCTGCTTCGCGCCCGCCGTCTCGGCGGAGTCGCGCACCGCGCGGCGCTCGACCTCGGTGATCCCCGAGGGGACGCACACGATGACGCGCGGCTTCACGCGGAAGAAGTGCTTGTCGATGATGGTCTTGAGGAAGTAGCGGAGCATCTTCTCGGTCACGTCGAAGTCGGCGATCACGCCGTCCTTCAGTGGCCGCACCGCGACGATGCCCTCGGGGGTGCGCCCGAGCATGCGCTTCGCCTCGAGGCCGATGCCCTTGATCTTGCCGGTGGCCTTCTCGAGCGCCACCACCGAGGGCTCGTTCAGCACGATCCCTTCACCCTTCACGTAGATGAGGGTGTTGGCAGTGCCGAGGTCCACCGCGATCTCGTTCGCGGGCAGGAGGGAGGCGAGGTTGAACCGCGAGAGTTTCATCGGCCGGGCGTCGCTTTAGCGCAAGTGAGGCCGAAACTTAGGACGCCCGCTGTCAACGGGCAACACACCCCGTGCAGTCGGTGACGGGGGTCACCGGCCGGTGCTGCCGAAGCCCCCCTCCCCCCTACCGGTCGGGGGGAGCTCCCCGGTCGCCCGGAAGGCCACCCGCTCGGCCCGGGCGAAGACCAGCTGGGCCACCCGCATCCCGCGGGTCACCTCGAAGGGGGCCTCGCCGAGGTTGATCAGGGCGATCTTGAGCTCCCCGCGGTAGTCGGAATCGATCGTCGCGGGGGTGTTGGGGAGGGTGACGCCGTGGCGCAGGGCGAGCCCCGAGCGGGGCCGGATCTGGCACTCCCACCCCTCGGGGACCGCGATGGCGAACCCGGTGCGCACGAGCGCCCGCGCCCCCGGGGCGAGCGCCACGTCGTCGGCGCTCGCGATGTCGTAGCCCGCCGCCCCCGGGGTGGCGGGGGCCGGCTCGGCCAGCCCCTCGCCGTGCGGCAGCCGCTGGAGCAGGACCTCGAGCATCCCGCTCAGCCCAGGACGGTGTCCACGTCCACCAGCGGGAGGCCGAACGCCTCGGCCACGCCCGGGTAGACCACCTTCCCCTCCACCACGTTGAGCCCGAGCCTGAGCGCCCGGTCCGCCCGGCAGGCGGCCTGCCAGCCGAGCTTCGCGAGCCGGAGCCCGTAGGGCAGCGTGGCGTTCGTCAGGGCCAGCGTCGAGGTCCGGGGGACGCCGCCCGGCATGTTGGCCACGCCGTAGTGCAGCACGCCGTCCACGAAGTAGGTCGGGTTCTCGTGGGTCGTGGGCTTGATGGTCTCGACGCAGCCGCCCTGGTCCACCGCCACGTCCACGATGACCGCCCCCGGCTTCATGAGCCGGAGGTCCTCGCGCTTGATGAGGTGCGGGGCCTTGGCGCCGGGGAGGAGCACGGCCCCCACGACGAGGTCCGCGGTGCGGATCGCCTGGAGGAGGTTGTAGCGGTTCGAGTAGATGCAGTCCACGTTGGGCGGCAGCACGTCGTCGAGGTAGCGCAGCCGCTCGAGCGAGATGTCGAGGATGCGCACGTGGGCGCCCAGGCCCGCCGCCATCTTGGCCGCGTTGGTGCCCACCACGCCGCCGCCGATGATCACCACCTCGCCCGGCGGCACGCCCGGGACGCCGCCCAGCAGCACGCCGGTCCCGCCGAAGACCTTCTCGAGGTACTTGGCGCCCTGCTGCACCGCCATCCGGCCGGCGACCTCGCTCATCGGCGTGAGCAGCGGGAGCTCGCCGGAGGGGAGCTGGACCGTCTCGTACGCCACGGCGATCGCGCCCGAGGCGATGACCGCCTTCGTGAGCGGCTCCGACGCGGCGAAGTGGAAGTAGGTGTAGATCACCTGCCCGCGCCGCATGCGCGGCCACTCGACCTCGATCGGTTCCTTGACCTTGCAGATCATGTCCGCGCGCTGCCACACCTCGTCGGCGGTGGCCAGCATCGTCGCCCCGGCGGCGACGTACGCCTCGTCGGGGAAGCCGCTGCCGACGCCCGCGCCCTGCTCCACGAACACCTCGTGGCCGCCGGCGCGGAACGCCTCGACCCCGGCGGGGACGAGGGCGACGCGGTTCTCGTTGGTCTTGATCTCCTTGGGTACGCCGATGCGCATGGTCGGGTCCGGGTCTCGGAAAGGGAGGTCGTCCGGCCGGGCGCCAGGCCCGCACCGGGCGGCGGCCGGGCCGCCTAGGGAATCATGGTCTTGGTGGTGGCCGGCATCGCGATGGTGATCATGCCGCCCCACGCGCAGGTGCACTGGCTGGTGCTGTCGAGGGCGTTGTTTCCGCCGAGGCGGACCGTCGGCGCGCCCGGGGTCCACGGGCTGGTCGTGACGGGGATGCAGGGCTGTGGCGTCAGGACGCCCTGCGCCGCGGCGGTCGCCGCGGCCACCTGCGGGTTGCTCGGCGTCGTGCACATGCCGAAGGGGGCGATGTTCGCCATCGGGGCGAAGTCCATGACCGTCGCCGCCGGCTTCCCCTCGACGGTGACGCGCGGGGTCGGGAGCGCCGTCAGCGTGGACGGCGACGTCCCGAAGGTGCAGCTCAGCGACGCGGTACCCGCAACCTGGTTGGCCATGGAACCCTCCCGCGGGGGATCAGTCGTCCGGGCCGAGCCACTGCACCGTCTGGCGGCCCGGGGCCAGGAACTCGGCGGCCGTCGCGGCCGCGAGCCCGGGCGTCACGGCATCGATCTCGCCCAGGACGGTGTCGAGCGTCTTGTACGGCTCGCCGTAGAGGGTGAACCCGGCGAGGCGCGACATCCGCGCGGCGGGGCTCTCGAGCGCGAGCATCACCTGCCCCTTGAGCTGGCGCTTCCCGCCCTCCAGCTCGGCCGGCGCGAGCCCCTCGCGCGCGAGGCGGTCGAGCTCGTCCCGGATGGCGTCGAGCGCGGCCTGCGCCGTCTCGGGCTGGGAGCCGACGTACACCCCGAACTGGCCGGTCGCCTGGAAGAACTGCTTGTACGCGTAGATGGCGTAGGCGAGCCCCAGTTCCTCGCGCACCCGCTGGAAGAGCCGGCTCGACATGCCGCCGCCCAGGAGGTTCACGAGGATGGAGAGCGCGTAGCGCCGCGGGTCCGAGAGGCGCACCGTGTCGGTGCCGACCACGATGTGGGCCTGCGCCAGGTCCCGCGCCGCCCGCCGCTCGGTCCCGCGCGCCGCGGTGCCCGGCGCCACGGGGGCGAGCGGTGCCCGGGCCTCCCCCTCGAACCACCCTTCCCGCTCGAGCGTCGTGAGCAGCATGGCGTGGTCCACGTGGCCCGCCGCCGCGATCACGCAGTTGCCGGGATAGTACGCGTGCCGGTGCAGCGCCGCGAGGTCCGCGGCCTGGAGCGCCGCGACGGTCTCCCGGGTGCCCAGGATCGAGTAGCCGTAGGGATGGTCGGGGAAGAGCGCCTTCGCGTGGAGCTCGAAGACGAGGTCGTCCGGGGTGTCGTCCACCCCGCTGATCTCCTCGAGCACGACGTTCCGCTCGAGGTCGAGGTCCGCCTGCCGCAGGAGCGGGTGCCGGACCAGGTCGGTCAGCACCTCGACCGCGAGCGGCAGGTCGGCGTCGAGGACGTGCGCCTGGAAGCTCGTGTGGTCGCGCCCGGTGAAGGCGTCGAGGCTCCCGCCCCGCTCCTCGAGCGCGAGGGCGAGCTCGCGCGCCGAGCGGCGCACGGTGCCCTTGAACACCATGTGCTCGAGGAGGTGGGAGATCCCCATCCGCGCGGGCGGCTCGTGCGCGCTCGCGGTGCGCACCCAGACGCCCGCGGCTGCCGAGCGCACGCCCGGCAGCCGCTCCGAGAGGACCACGAGCCCGTTCGACGCGACGCTCCGGAAGAGGCCGGCGTCGAGCTGCTCGGTGTGCACGGGGCTACTCCTTCGGCAGGAGGGCCTTCCGGGAGAGGCGCATGCGGCCGCGCTCGTCGACCTCGAGCAGCTTGACCCGCACCACGTCGCCCTTCTTGACGACGTCCTCGGTCTTCTCCACGCGCCCGTGCTGCAGCTCGCTGATGTGGAGCAGCCCCTCCACGCCGGGGAGGATCTCGATGAAGGCGCCGAACGGCGTCGTGCTCTTGACCGGGCCCTCGTAGATCTTGCCCACCTCGGGCTCGGCGGTGATGGCGAGCACCATCTCGCGCGCCTTCTCGCCCGCCTCGCCGCCGACCGCGGCGATCGTGACGATGCCGGTGTCCTCGACGTTGATCGTGGCGCCGGTGGCCTCCTGGATGCCGCGGATGGTCTTCCCCTTCGGCCCGATGAGGTCGCCGATCTTCTCCGGCTTGATCTGGATGGTGAAGATGCGCGGCGCGTACTTCGAGAGGTCGGGGCGCGGCGCGGCGAGCACCTTGCCCATCTCCTTGAGGATGTGGAGCCGCCCCTTGCGCGCCTTCTCGAGCGCCTCGGCCATGATGGCGAGGTCCATTCCCTCGATCTTGATGTCCATCTGGATCGAGGTGATGCCCGCCTCGGTGCCGGCGACCTTGAAGTCCATGTCGCCCAGCGCGTCCTCGGAGCCGAGGATGTCGGTCAGGACGGCGACCTTGTCGCCCTCCTTCACGAGGCCCATCGCCACGCCGGCGCACGGCGCCTTGACCGGCACGCCCGCGTCCATGAGCGCGAGCGAGCCCGAGCAGACCGTCGCCATCGAGGAGGAGCCGTTCGACTCGAGCACCTCGGAGACGATGCGGATCGTGTACGGGAAGTGCTCGTACGCGGGGAGGAGGGGCTGGAGCGCCCGCTCCGCGAGCGCGCCGTGGCCGATCTCGCGGCGGCTCGTGCCGCGGATCATCTTCACCTCGCCCGTCGAGTAGGGCGGGAAGTTGTAGTGCAGCATGAACGACTTGCTGGTCTCGCCCGGCGCGTCGATCGAGTCGATGCGCTGCACGTCGTCCTGCGTGCCGAGGGTCACCGCCGCGAGCGCCTGCGTCTCGCCGCGCTGGAAGAGCGCCGAGCCGTGCGCCCGGGGGAGGAGCCCCGCCTCGATGCTGATCGGGCGGATGGTGTCGAGGTCTCGGCCGTCCACGCGCTCCTTCTTCGTGAGCACCTGGGCGCGCATGGTGCGGTACTCGATCTCGTCGAGCTCCGCCGCGACCTCCTTGCCCCCCTCGGGGAACTCCGCCGCGAGCTGCTGCTGCACCTGCTCGCGCACCTGCTTCACGTTCGAGGCGCGGCTCGCCTTGTCCTTCGCGTTGATGGCCTTCGCCATCGCGTCCTCGCCCAGTTCCCGCACCCGGGCGAGCAGCGCCGCGTTCGGCGCCGGCCGCGCCCACGCCATCTTCGGCTTCGCCGCCTCGGCGATGAGCTTCTTCTCGATGGCGATGACGTCGCGGATCCCCTTCTGGGCGACCTTGAGCGCGTCGAGCATCTCCTGCTCCGACACCTCGAGCGAGCCGCCCTCGACCATGAAGATCGCGTTCTCGGACCCGCTCACCACGAGGTCGATCGTCGAGAACTCGAGCTGCTGGAACGTCGGGTTGAGGATCCACTTCCCGTCCACCTTGCCCACGCGCACCGCGGCGAGCGGGCCGTTCCACGGCACCTCGGAGACGGCGAGCGCCACGGACGCCGCCACGGCGCCCAGCACGTCCGCGTCGTGCTCCTGGTCGGCCGAGAGCACGGTGACGAAGACCTGCACCTCGTTCTTGAAGCCCTCGGGGAAGAGCGGGCGGATGCCGCGGTCGATGAGCCGGGAGGCGAGGATCTCCTTGTCGGAGGGCCGCCCCTCGCGCTTCAGGAAGCCGCCGGGGATCTTGCCCGCCGCGTAGGTCTTCTCGCGGTACTCGACCGTCAGGGGGAAGAACGGGAGGGTGGACACGTTCGGCGAGACCGTCACCGCCGCCAGCACCATCGTGTCGCCGAACTGCACCAGCGCGGATCCCGCCGCCTGCTTCGCGAGCTTGCCCGTCTCCAGCACGAGGCGCCGCCCCGCGAATTCCGTCTCAAGCCGATGAACGCTCACTTCGTCTGCCTTCTCTCTCGTCGTCGTCGTCGTTGGCCGTGGGTGGCCGCTTGCCGGTCGGCCTGCGGGGACCGGCGACCCGCGGGGGCGCAATGCAGAGCGGGCGCCCCGCGCTGCGCTGCGGGACGCCCGCCTGACTGTCGCCGGCTAGTGCCGGAGCCCCAGCTCCTCGATCAGCGAACGGTAGGTGGCCAGGTCCGTGCGCTTGAGGTACGTCAGGAGCCGGCGGCGATTGCCGACCATCTTGAGGAGGCCGCGGCGGCCGTGATGGTCCTTCGGGTGGCTGCGGAAGTGCTCGGTGAGCGAGTTGATCCGCTCGGTGAGGAGCGCCACCTGGAGCTTCGTGCTGCCGGTGTCCTCGCCGTGCGCCCGGTACTTCTCCATCACCGCCGTCTTCTGGAACGTCATGCCGTGCGTCCTGTGCGTCGCGCGTTGGTCGTGTACACTAATTCGTTGCAGCTTGGCAATATAGCCGAGCCTGTCCCGGGCCGCAACCCTACCGGGTCAGGCTCTCGAACAGCCGCCGGAGGTCGTTCCAGAAGGCCAGCCCCATCAGCGCCACGATCAGCGCCAGCCCCACCAGCGTCAGCCGCTCCCGGAGCGCCACCGGGAGGGGCTTCCGCCGCACCGCCTCGGCCACCAGGAAGAGGAACTGGCCCCCGTCCAGCACCGGGATCGGGAGCAGGTTGAGCACCGCAAGGTTGACCGAGATGAAGGCCGTGAAGGCCAGGAAGGCCTCGAACCCGAGCCGGACCGTCTCCCCGGCCATCTGCCCGATGGCGATCGGCCCCCCGAGCGCCTTCCCCGACACCCGGCCCGACAGGAGCCCCCGCACGGTCCGCACGATCGACGTGGCGGCGAACGCGGTGGACTCCCCCCCCGCCCCGAGCGCCGCCCAGACGCTCGGGTAGGGCTCGTACCGGGTACCCCGGAAGACGTTCACCCCGATCTTGCCCACCCAGCGGGTCCCGGCGGAATCCCGCACCTCGGTCGAGTCGGGCGTCACGGTGAGGAACACCCGCTGCCCCCCCCGGGCGATCTCGAGGCTGAGCGGCCGGCCCGGCGATCCCTCGATGGCGGACAGCAGCGCGTCCCACTGGTCCACCCACTGCCCGTTCACCCGGAGGATCGTGTCGCCGGGCTGCATCCCGGCGCGGGCCGCCGGCCGGCCAGGCACGACGGGCCCGGTGACCGGCGCCGTGAAGGGCTCGATGGCGGCCGCCACCGCCGCCCGCGCCTCGACGGCGTCGGCGTGGATCGGCGCGACCAGCCGGCGCCCGTCGCCCAGCGCGAGTTCGAGGCGGTCCCCCGGCGCGGTGCGGAGCTCCTGCTCGACGTCGGTCCACGAGGAGACGAAGCGCCCGTTCACTGCCACGATCCGGTCGTGCACGCGCAGCGCCCGGAAGGGCTCCGCCTGCGGCGGGAGGAGCGTCGAGTCCACCCGGCCGACCTGCGTCACCGGGTTCACCGGGCGGCCGTTCCGGAGGGCGAGCCCACTGTAGACCGCCCACGCGAACAGGATGTTCATCGTGACGCCGGCCAGGATCACGACCATGCGTTTCCAGATCGGCGCGGCCTCGTACATCCGGTCCGGCGGCACCACGACGTCCGGGGTCTCGCCCTCGAGCGCCGAGCTGGTCGCCTCCTCCTCGCGGCTCGCCATCTTCACGTAGCCGCCGAGGGGGAGCCAGGAGATGGCGTACTCGGTCTCGCCGCGCCGGAAGCTCAGCGCCTTCACCGGCGAGCCGACGCCGATCGAGAAGCGATGGACCCAGATGCGGGCCCACTTGGCGGCGAGGAAGTGCCCGAGCTCGTGCACGAAGACGAGCACGCCGAGGCAGGCGAGGAAGGCGAGGAGGGTCGTCAGCACGGCTGCCCCACGAGCTCGCGCGCCCGCGCGCGCGCCCAGCGGTCGGCGTCGCGGACCGCCTCCACGTCGGTGGCGGGCGCGGGCCCGAACGCGGCCAGGACGGCTTCGATGACCCCGGCGATGCGACCGAACGGCAGCGCGCCGGCGAGGAACGCGGCCACCGCCTCCTCGTTCGCCGCGTTGAACGCCGCCGGGGCCGTGCCGCCCGCGCGGCCCGCCTCCACGCCGAGGTGGAAGGCCCGGAAGACGTCGGTGCGCACCGGCTCGAAGGTGAGCGGGCCCGCGGCGACGGGGTCGAAGCGGCGCACGCCCGCGTCGGGGAGCCGGACCGGGTGCGTGAGGGCGTACAGGATCGGGAGCTCCATCGAGGGGAAGCCGAGCTGCGCGATCACGCTCCCGTCCACGAACTCGGCGAAGGCGTGCACGATGCTCTGCGGGTGCACGACGACCTGCAGGGCGTCGTACGGGAGCCCGAAGAGGAAGTGGGCCTCGATCACCTCGAGCGCCTTGTTCGCGAGGGTGGCGCTGTCCACGGTGATCTTGCTGCCCATGCGCCACGTGGGGTGGTTGAGCGCCTCGGCCACCGTCGCCGCCGCCACGCGCTCGGCGTCCCAGCAGCGGAAGGGGCCGCCGGAGGCGGTGAGGATGAGGCGCCCGAGCGCGGCCTCCTGCCCCGCCACGCACTGCAGCACCGCGGAGTGCTCGGAGTCCACCGGCACCACCTCGCCCCCGCCCGCGCGCGCCGCCTCGGCGACGAGCTCGCCGGCCATCACGAGCGATTCCTTGTTGGCGAGTGCCACGCGCTTCCCGGCCCGGAGCGCCGCGAGGGTGGCGTCGAGCCCCGCCGCCCCCACCACCGCGTTGAGCACGATGTCCACCTCGGGGTGGGTCGCGGCCTCGACGAGCACCGCCGCGCCGCTCGCGAGCCCTGGCGCGGCCGGCCCGTGCACGATCCCCGCGAAGTGCGGCGCCCACGCGGCGACTTGCGCTTCGAGGAGGGCGCGGTTCCGCCCCGCCGTGAGCGCCACCACGCGGAAGTGCTCCCGCTGGCGGTCGAGCACGCGCAGGGCGCTCTCGCCGATCGAGCCGGTGGAGCCCAGGATCGCGACGCCGCGCATCAGCCGATCCCGAGGAGCCGGTAGCACGCCGCCGCGAGCGGCACGGCGAAGTAGAGGGAATCGAAGCGGTCGAGCACGCCGCCGTGGCCGGGGAGGAGCGCGCTCGAGTCCTTGACCCCGACCTCGCGCTTGAAGAGCGACTCCGCCAGGTCGCCGACCTGCCCGAGCACCGAGATCACCAGGGCGACCACGAGGCAGGCCCCCGTCGGCGCGTGCACGCCCGTCGCGGGGAAGAACCAGGCCGAGAAGAGGGGCACGGTCAGGAGGCCGCCGGCGAGGCCGGCCACGGCGCCCGACCGCGTCTTCCCCGGGCTCACCGTGGGCGCGAGCTTCGGCCCCCCGATGGCGCGCCCGCCGAACATCGCGGCGGTATCGCAGATCCAGATCACGACCAGCGGGAAGAAGGTGAGCCACGTGCCGGCCCACGAGCGGGTCCCGTGCGCCGAGTGCCGCAGGTCGAGGAGGAAGGCGGGGAGCGCCCCGGCGTACGCCACGGCGAAGAGCGTCACCGCCACCGTGGCGAGCGGCCGGTCGGTCGGGTGCCGGGTGGCGAGCGCCCAGGTGAGCAGCGCCACGAGCCAGAGCGCGAGGGCGTACGGCCACGCCGCCGAGACGGCGGTGGCGGCCGCCGGCGACGAGACGGTGAGGTACGCGATGACCGGGATTGCCGCGGCGGTGGCGATGCCGAGCGCGCGCGCGGGGCGGACGGCCTGGCGCTCCGCGAGGTCGAAGAGCTCGCGCACGCCGAGGGCGCTGACGGTGGCCACGAGCGCGGTCATCGGCCAGCCCCCGAGCCAGACGATGCCGAGCGCGAGCGGGATCGCCACCGCGGCGAAGCTCACGCGCCGGACGAGGTTCCGGTCAGCCATGGGGTCGGGGACGCGTCGCGCGGGGATGGCCGGGGGCCGTCACGCGGAGACGCGCCCGAACCGGCGCTCGCGCCGCTGGAAGTCGAGGATGGCCTCGAAGAGGTGCTGGCGGGTGAAGTCGGGCCACAGCACGGACGAGACGTAGAACTCGGCGTAGGCGCACTGCCACAGGAGGAAGTTGGAGAGGCGCTGCTCGCCGGAGGTGCGGATGAGGAGGTCGGGATCGGGCCACTCGCGCGTGTAGAGCCGCTGCGCGACCTGCTCCTCGTCCACCGCCTCGGCGGCGAGGCGGCCGTCGCGGACGTCCTCGGCGATGAGGCGCGCCGCGCGCGCGAGCTCCGCGCGGGAGCCGTACGAGATGCAGATGTTGAGGGCCAGGGCGCGGCCCGCGGCGGTCCGCGCCATGATGCGCTCCACCGAGGCGCGGGCGGACTCGCCGAGGCGCTCGAGCTCGCCGAGGAAGCGCACCGACACGCCCTGCGCGGCGAGCTCGTCCATCTCCTTGGCGATGTACTCCTCGAGGAGCTGCATCAGCGCCGCGATCTCCTCGGCGGGCCGCTGCCAGTTCTCGCGGCTGAAGGCGAAGAGCGTGAGCACCTCCACGCCCGCGGCGAGGCACCCCTCCACCGCCTCGCGCACCGCGGCCATGCCGGCGGCGTGGCCGAGGGGGCGCGGCAGGTCGCGGGCCTGGGCCCAGCGCCCGTTGCCGTCCATGATGATGGCGACGTGCGCGGGCACGGCGCCGTTCACCCGGATGCGATCGAGGAGGGGGTCGTCCGCCACCGTCAGACTTCCAGGATCTCCGCTTCCTTCGCCTTGATCACGTCCTCGATCTGGCGGATGTGGTCGTCGTGCACCTTCTGCACGTCCTTCTCCGCGTGCCGCTTCTCGTCCTCGGAGACGTGCTCGAGCTTCTTGACCTTCTGGAGCGTCTCGGTGCGCGCGTGCCGGATCGCGACGCGCCCCTCCTCGGCGAGCTTGTGCACCACCTTCACCAGCTCCTTGCGGCGCTCCTGCGAGAGCGGCGGCAGCGGGACGCGGATGAGGTTCCCCTGCGTGGCGGGGTTGAGCCCGAGGTCGGACTCGCGGATCGCCTTCTCGATGGCGGTGGCGAGCGACTTGTCGAACGGCTGCACCGTGAGGAGGCGCGGCTCGGGGGCCGCGACCATCGCCACCTGGTTGAGCGGCACCTGGCTCCCGTAGGCCTCCACCCGCACGATGTCGAGGAGGTTGGTGGTCGCCTTGCCGCTGCGGATGCCGGCGAGCTCGCGCTTGGTGGCCTCGACGGCCTTGTGCATGAGCTCCCGGCCGTGCTTGACGAGGTCGGGGATCGTGGTCATGACACGATGGTGCCCTCGGCCTCGCCGCGCAGCACGCGCGCGATGGCCCCGGGGCGGTTGACGTTGAAGACGATGATCGGGAGCTGGTTGGCCTTGCAGAGGCCGAAGGCGTTCGCGTCCATCACGGCGAGGTTCCGCACGATCGCCTCCTGGAAGGAGACGCGCGGCAGGAACTCGGCCGAGGGGTCCTTCTTCGGGTCGGCGGTGAAGATGCCGTCCACGTTGGTCGCCTTGAGCACGAGTTGCGCCTCCATCTCGAGGGCGCGCAGCACGGCGGCGGTGTCGGTGCTGAAGAACGGGTTCCCGGTACCCGCCGCGAAGATCACGATGCGGCCCTTCTCGAGGTGCCGCATCGCGCGGCGCCGGATGTACGGCTCCGCCACCGACTCCATCCGGATGGCGGTCATCACCCGCGTCTGGATGCCGGCCTGCTCGAGCACCCCCTGGAGCGCCAGCGCGTTGATGACCGTCGCCAGCATGCCCATGTAGTCGGCCGAGACGCGGTCGAGCCCCTCGCGGCTCGCCGTGGCCCCGCGGATGATGTTGCCGCCCCCGATGACGAGCGAGAGGCGCGCGCCCAGGGCGTGCACCTCCCGGATCTCGGCGGCGAGGCTCTCGAGGACCTGGTAGTCGAGCCCGAAGCCCTTCTCCCCCGCGAGGGCCTCGCCGGACAGCTTGAGCAGCGCGCTGGTGTAGGCCAGCGCCATCAGGCCTCACCCACCTTGAACCGCGCGAAGCGCACGACGGACGCACCCGGCACCTTCTTGACCAGCGCGCCGACGGTGGTCGTCTCGTCCTTGATGAACGGCTGCTCGAGGAGGGCGCGCTCGGCCGCGAACTTCCGGAGCTTGCCCTCCACGATCTTCGCGCGGATGTTCTCCGGCTTGCCCTCCGCGGCGACCTGCTCCTCGGCGATGCGCCGCTCGCGCTCCATCACCTCGGCCGGGATGTCGCCCGGGGCGACGGCGATCGGGTCCGCCGAGGCGACGTGCAGCGCGATGTCCCGCGCGAGCGCGAGCGCGGCGTCGCCGGTCGCCCCGGCCAGCTCGACGAGCGCGCCCACCTGCTCGTTGAAGTGCAGATAGTGACCGACCACGCCCGCGGCGGGCGTGAAGCGCGCGACCCGCTTGAAGTGGATCGCCTCGCCGGTCTTGGCGCTCACGCCCTTGACGAACTCCGAGACCGTCACGCCCGCGATCGCCTGCCCGGCGAGCGCGGCGTCGTCGCCCGGGGTGACGCCCGCGGGGGCGTGGGCGAGCGCGTGCGCGGCGAGCGCCTTGAGCGCGCCCTTGAAGTCGTCCGTCTTGGCGACGAAGTCGGTCTCGCAGTCGAGCTCGACCATCGCCGCCGAGGCCGCGCCGGCGGCCAGTTCCACCGCCACGAGGCCCTGGGAGGCCGTGCGGCCCGCCCGCTTCTCCGCCTTGGCGATGCCCTTGGCCCGCAGGATCTCGGCGGCCTTGCTCATGTCGCCGCCGGCCTCCTCGAGCGCCTTCTTGCAGTCGCCGATGCCCGCGCCGGTCCGCGCGCGGAGCTCGCTGATGTCCTTCGTCGAGATCGTCATGCCCGCCATCGGTGTCGTGTCCAGTGAGGTCTATAGTAAAACCGCCGCTCCGGGCCCGCACGGGCCGGGAGCGGCGGAGGGGCCAGGTCCACTGCCCGGCCCCGGCTTACGCGCCCTCGCCCGCGGCGGCTTCCGCCGCCTCGGCGCCCGCCCCGTCGCCCTTCAGCCGGGCCGCGATCGCCTCCGGCTTCGGCCGGCGCTTGCGGCGCGGCCGGCGGCGCCGGCGATCGTCCTCGCCCGCCTCCGAGCCGGCGTCGGTGCTGTAGGTCTCGGCGTCCGCATCCTCGGTCACCTCGCGCAGCGGCATCTGCGCACGCGCCTCGCGGATCACCTCGGCCAGCGCGCCCGTGATGAGCGACACCGAGCGGATCGCGTCGTCGTTGCCCGGCACCGGCACCGTGATCACGTCCGGGTCCGCGTTGGTGTCCACGATGGCCACCACCGGGATGCCGAGCTTGTTCGCCTCCGTCACCGCGATGCGCTCCTTCTTCGCGTCCACCACGAAGAGCGCGCCGGGGAGACGGTTCATGTTCTTGATGCCCTCGAGGTTGCGGGCGAGCTTCACGCGCTCGCGCTCGAAGAGCAGCTTTTCCTTCTTCGTGTAGTTCTCGAAGTCGCCGTCGGTCGCCCCCTGCTCCAGCTCGCGCAGGCGGCGGATCTGCTTCTTGATCGTGGCGAAGTTCGTCAGCGTGCCGCCCAGCCACCGCTCGGTGACGTGGAAGGCGCCGCAGTTCTGGGCCTCGATCTGCAGGATGCCCTTGAGCTGCTTCTTGGTGCAGACGAAGAGGACGCCGTCGCCCTTGAGGACCACGCTCTTGAGGAGCTCCTGCGCCTTCGCGATCTGGCGGAGCGTCTTCTGGAGGTCGATGATGTAGATGCCCGAGCGCTCGGCGAAGATGAACCGGCGCATCTTCGGGTTCCAGCGACGGGTCTGGTGTCCGAAGTGGACGCCCGCCTCGAGCAGGTCCTGCAGCTGCGGCTGTGCCATCGGGGGTACGCGTTCCTTCCACCGTGAGGGTTGTGCGTCCGCCACCTTCTCCGGCCGGCCCGACCCGGCGCCCCGTTCGGGGCTCGCCGGGCACCCAGGCCCGCCTCCAGCGGCGTGCGGGATGGCGGGCACGTGGCCCGCCCCGGGGACGCGGCACCCGCCGCGCCCCGGATCGGCGGCTAGCGCTTCGAGAACTGGAAGCGCTTGCGGGCGCCGGCCTGGCCCGGCTTCTTGCGCTCGACCATGCGCGGGTCGCGGGTCAGGAGCCCGTTCGCCCGGAGCTTGGCCCGGTGCTGCGAGTCGGCGAGCACGAGCGCGCGTGCCACGCCGAGGCGGATCGCGCCCGCCTGCCCCGTCTGGCCGCCGCCCTCGACGTGCGCCTTCACGTCGAACGCGCCGAGGGTGTCGGTGGCGGTGAAGGGCTGCTGGATGTGCTGCACCAGCGAGGGCCGCGGGAAGTAGTCGCCCAGCGTCCGGCCGTTCACGTCCCACTTGCCGGTGCCGGGGACCAGGTACACGCGCGCGACGCTCGTCTTGCGGCGCCCGATCGCGTGCCAGCGGAACTCGTTCGTGTCGGCGCTCATGCGCTCACCTTCGGGGCGATGACGTAGGGCTTGGGCTGCTGGGCCTGGTGCGGGTGCGCCGGCCCGGCGTAGACCTTGAGCTTCGTGCGGAGCTTCTGCTTCGCGAGCGAGTTCTTCGGCAGCATGCCGAAGACCGCCTTCTCGATCACCCGGTCCGGGTGCTTCGCAAGCAGGTCCCGCGCCGCGGTGAAGCGCTCGTGGCCCATGTAGCCGGTGTGCCGGAAGTAGTGCTTCTGCTGGAGCTTCCGGCCGGTGAAGCGGACCTTGTCCGCGTTCACGACGACGACGAAGTCCCCGCCGTCCATGTGGGGCGTGAAGCCCGGCTTGTGCTTGCCGCGGATGAGCTGCGCCACGGCACTCGCAAGGCGGCCGAGGGGCACCCCGTCGGCATCCACCACGTGCCAGTCGTGGCTGAGGTCCGCATGGGTGGCGGAGTAGGTCTTCATGTCCCTGCTCGAGGCTCGAAAGTCACACAAAACAAGACAGACACGAAACATACCTGCCATTGGGGCGGAGGGTCAAGCCTCGCCGCCGACCCGCCCCTCCCGCCCGTCCTGGATGCCCCCGGCCGGCGAGGTGCCGCCGTCCCCGTCCCCCGGGGCGGCCGCGGCGGCCTCCAGGGAGGCGGCATCGGCCAGGTCGACCAGTACCTGCCCCTTCTCCACCGCGGCGCCCGGCTCGACCCGGACCGCCTGCACGACGCCGGCGGCGGTGGCCTTGAGCTCGTTCTCCATCTTCATCGCCTCGAGGACCACGAGCCCCTGCCCGGGGGCCACGACGTCGCCCGGACGGACGGCGATGCGGACCACGAGCCCGGGCATGGGAGCCCGGACCTGCCCCCCCGCGCGCTGCGCGGCCCCCGGCCCCACGAGGCTCCGGATGTGGCGCTGGCGCGCGTCCACCACCTCCGCCTCGTGCCGCTCCCCCCACGCCGAGAGCTCCCAGCGTCCCGCCTCGCCGCGGGTGAGGGGGAGGAGCAGCGCCCGCCCGTCCACGACGAGCTGACGGAGCGGCGTGCCCGGGATCGCCAGGAGGTGCGCCGAGACCTCGGTCCCGTCGCAGCGGACGCGATCGCCGTCGAGCTCCACCTCGAGCTCCCGGCCCCCGATGGTGACGTAGTACTTCATGCGCGCTCCAGCACGGCGACGGTCTCGACGTGGGCCGTCTGCGGGAAGAGGTCGAAGGCGCGGACGTCCGCCACCCGGAACGCCGGCGCGAGGCGGACCAGGTCCCGGGCGAGCGTGGCCGGGTCGCACGAGACGTAGGCCACCCGCCGGGCCGGGCTCGCCGCGATCGCGGCGGTCACGGCGGCATCCATGCCGGCGCGGGGCGGGTTGGTCACCACGACGTCGGGCACCGCGAGGCGACCCACCAGCCGCTCGGCCGGCCCGGCGAGCCGGCGCACCGCGGGGGCCGGCGGGCCGCCCTCCTCGGCGAGCCGGACCGCCGCCGCGTCGAGCTCGACGCTCTCGACCCGCGCGCCCCGGGCGGCGAGCGCCGCGCTCGTCTCGCCGATACCGGCGTAGAGATCCCAGGCGCCGCGCCCCGCGACGTCCCCGAGCGCCTCCACGGCGAAGGCGCGCACGCGGTCCCCCATGGCCGGGTGCACCTGCTCGAAGACGGTGGCGGGAAACGCCGAGCCGCCTCCCGCGACGACGCGCGCGGCGCCCTCCGGCGGCTGCCACCAGACGGTCAGTTCGACGCCACGCCGGACGACCGCGTCGGCGAGGGCCCGGCCGCCGCTCCATGCCTCCGGTGAGGCGCCGCGCACGAGCAGGTGCACGCGGCCGCCACGCTCGAGGCGCAGGGTGAGCGTGTCGAGCCGGCGGGGGAGCCGCGCCCGCTCCGCCCGCACGGCCTGCCACGCGCGGTCGAGTTCGGGACGCATGAGCAGGCAGCGCGCGAGGTCGAAGCGCTGCCCCGGTCGGTCGTGGCGATGGAAGCCGATCCGCCCGTCGGGACCGGCGTGGAGGGTCACCCGCGTGCGGTACCCCCAGTCGTCCGCGGCCGGCTCGAGCGGCGGGTCGGGACGGTCGAGGCGGGCGAGACGCCGGAGCGCGTCGCCCACGATCCCGGCGCGCGCGGCGCGCTGGGCATCCGCGGCGAGGTGATGCAGCTGGCACCCGCCGCAGCGGTCTCCCTCGTAGTGCGGGCACGCAGGGGGCACGCGGCCGGGGCCCGGCTCGAGGACCGCGCCGACGCGGGCCCGCGCGAAGCGGCCGTGGAGGCGTACGTCCTCGAGCGCGACGAGGTCGCCCGGGGCGGCACGGGGAACGAAGACCGCACGGCCGTCCTCGAGCCGGCCGACGCCGTCGCCCCCCGCCGCGACCCGGGCGATCCGGACCGGCGCGACGGCGGTGGCCACCGGCGGCTCAGCGGAGCGCGTCACGCCGCGCGGCAAGCAGCCACTGGCTGGAGGCGTCCCGGGTCGCCTCGCCCGCCGGCCCCCCGGCCGGGAGGCGCCGCTCGCGGGCCTCGGCCTCGGCGAGCACTGCGGCGACGGCGAGGTCGCGGGCGAGCGCATCGTCGGCGGCCGGCGCGAGGAGGTCAGGGCGCCGGTCGAGGAACTGGATGTCCACCTCGCCGGCACGGAAGGCGTCGTCGGCGAGGAGGCGGCGGTGGAAGGCCTGGTTGGTGCCGACGCCGCAGATCACGAGTTCCTCGAGGGCGCGGCCCATGCGCGCGATCGCGTCGGCCCGGTTCGGCGCCCAGACGATCAGCTTGGCGAGCAGCGAGTCGTAGAAGAGCGTCACCTCGTCGCCCGCCTCGACCCCGGCGTCCCAGCGCACGCCCGGGCCCGCGGGCGGGCGGAGGTAGGTGATGCGCCCGGTGGTCGGCAGGAAGCCCGACGCGGGGTCCTCGCTCGTGATGCGGCACTCGATGGCCCAGCCGCGCGGGTGCAGGTACACGTTCGGCACGCCCATCGGGAGGCCGCGCGCGATCCGGAGCTGCTCGCGCACGAGGTCCACCCCGTACACCAGCTCGGTGACCGGGTGCTCCACCTGGATGCGCGTGTTCATCTCGAGGAAGTAGAAGTCGCCGCCCGCCGCGAGGAGGAACTCGCACGTGCCCGCGCCGCGGTACCCCACCGCCTCCGCGGCGGCGACGGCGGCCGCCCCCATCCACTCGCGCAGCTGCGGGTTCACCGCGACCGACGGGGCCTCCTCGACGAGCTTCTGGTGGCGGCGCTGCACCGAGCACTCGCGCTCGCCCAGGTGGATCGTGCGCTCGTGGTCGGCGAGCACCTGGATCTCCACGTGCCGGGGCCGCTCGACGAAGCGCTCGAGGTACACGCTCGGGTCGCCGAAGGCCTTCTGCGCCTCGGAAGCGGCGGCCTCCATCGCGCCGCGGAGCTCGCCGGGGGCGCGCACGACGCGCATCCCCTTCCCCCCGCCGCCGGCGGCGGCCTTCACGAGGAGCGGGAAGCCGAGCTCGTCGGCCACCGCGCGCGCCGATTTCATGTCGGCCACGGGCGCCGTCGCGCCGGGGACGATCGGCACCCCGGCGGCCTGCATGCGCCGGCGCGCCTCCGTCTTGTCGCCCATGGCGCGGATCGCCCCGGCGGGCGGGCCCACCCAGGCGAGGCCCGCGGCGGTGACCGCCTCCGCGAACGCCGCGCGCTCGGCGAGGAACCCGTAGCCGGGATGCACGGCATCGGCGCCCGCCGCATGCGCCGCCTCGAGCAGTCGCGGGATGTGGAGGTAGCTCTCGGCCGCCGGGGCCGGGCCCAGCCGGACGGAAGCATCGGCCGCGCGGACGTGCGGGCTGGTGCGATCGGCGTCGGAGTACACCGCGACCGCCTCGAGGCCCTCCTCGTGGCAGGCACGGATGATCCGCAGCGCGATCTCGCCGCGGTTGGCGATCAGGACGCGACGGATGGTCATGGACGGGCGGGGCGGCGGGAGGGGGAACGGCCGGCGGCGGGGCCGGGCGCGCCGGTCAGGGCCGGCAGGCGGCCGGGGGCGAGTCGCCGAAGACGACGACGAGTGCCGGGCAGAGCCGCGGGTTGAACCGCGCGGCACCGGCGTACACGTCCCGCACGGCGCCGACCCAGACCGAGGGCGAGGTGCGCTCGGCCTCGAGCAGCGCGGTCAGGCTCAGCACGACGCCGGCGGGCGGCGTGCCGCCGGTCAGGCGGAGCACCCGCGCGGGCCGGAGCACCAGCGCGCGCACCGCCATCGTGTCGGCCGCGGGCGCGAGGCAGAGGGGCCGCACGGCGGCGACGCGCGCCATCGCCTCCGGCACGGGGAGCCCCGCGTCCACCTGCAGGAGCGACGCCACGCGCGCGCGGTACCGGTCGTCGGCCGCGTAGAGGTCCGGCCGCACGAACAGCAGGTCGTCGCGCAGGCGGACGACGAGGAGCGCGTACCACGCGGCCACGCTCTCGAGGTCGCTCCCGCCGAGCAGCACGCCGCCCTCGGGGCAGCCGAGCACGAGGTTGCGCCCGAGTTCCTCGACCACGGCCGGCAGGGGCGGCGGCTCGCGGCCGCGCCATGCCTCCCGCGCCGCATCCCAGCCCGAATCCTCGAAGGTGAGGAGCGAGCGCTCCACCTCGGTGAGGGCGCGATAGACGGGCGCCGAATCCACGACCAGCCGCAGGGCCTGGTCGAAGGCGGTGGCGGAGAACTCGAGGTAGAGCGCGCCGTCCGGCTCGCCGGCGTGGGCGCGGTGCCAGGTGCGCGCATCGAGCAGGTAGAGCCGGCCAAGCTGGAGCCACGCGAGGCCGTCGTCCTGCGCCACGGCGAGGTAGCGCCCGAGGAGGTCGGTCGCCGCGGCGCGGTCGCCCTGGCGGTCGAGCGCTGCCGCCCGCGCCGGCATGCGGGGATCAATGGCCCCCTGGGCCATGGCCGCGCGCGGGCTCCCCGCGGCGAACGCGAGGGCACCGGCACAGGCAAGGGCGGCGGCACGGAATCCGGGCATCACTGCAAGATGCCCACCCCACAACGACTTGGCTAGGGGGACCGGCCTGCCCGCCCCACCCGGGGCGGGGCGGGCACCGGCCGGTTCAGAGGGGGATGTTGCCGTGTTTCCTGGGCGGGTTGCGGTCCCGCTTGGTACGGAGGGTCCGGAGCGCGTCGATGAGGCGGGGCCGGGTCTCGCGCGGGTCGATCACGTCGTCCACGTAGCCGCGGGCCGCCGCTGCGTACGGGTGCGCGAACTTCGCCTGGTACTCGGCCGTGAACCGCGCCAGGGCCTCCTGCGGGTCGGCGGCCTTCGCGATCTCGTCCTTGAAGAGGATCTCGACCGCGCCCTTGGCCCCCATGACCGCGATCTCGGCGGTGGGCCACGCGAGGTTCAGGTCGCCGCGGATGTGCTTCGAGCTCATGACGTCGTAGGCCCCGCCGTACGCCTTGCGGGTGATGACAGTGAGCTTCGGGACGGTGGCCTCGCAGTAGGCGAAGAGGAGCTTGGCCCCGTGGCGGATGATGCCCCCGTGCTCCTGCGCCACGCCCGGCAGGAAGCCGGGGACGTCCACGAAGCTCACGAGCGGGACGTTGAAGCAGTCGCAGAAGCGGATGAACCGCGCCGCCTTGGTCGAGGCGTTGATGTCGAGGACGCCCGCCAGCACGGCGGGCTGGTTGGCGACGATCCCGACGGGCCGCCCGCCGAGGCGCGCGAAGCCGACGACCATGTTGTCGGCCCAGCCCTTGTGGACCTCGAGGACGTGCCCGTCGTCCACGACGCGCCGGATCACGTCGAGCATGTCGTAGGGCTTCGCCGGGCTCTCGGGGACCACGTCGAGGAGCGCCTCGTCGGCGCGGTCGTCGGGGTCGTCGGTCGGGCGGAGCGGCGGGTCGTCGAGGTTGTTCGACGGGAGGAAGCCGAGGAGCTCGCGGATGGCGGCGAGGCAGGCCGGCTCCGAGTCGAAGGTGAAGTGCGAGACGCCGGAGGTGCCGCCGTGCACGTCGGCGCCGCCCAGCTGGTCGAAGCTCACCTCCTCGTGCGTGACCGTCTTCACCACGTTGGGACCGGTCACGAACATGTAGCTCACCCCGCGCACCATGAAGATGAAGTCGGTGATCGCGGGGCTGTAGACCGCGCCGCCGGCGCAGGGCCCGAGGATGGCGGAGAGCTGCGGCACGACGCCGCTCGCGAGGGTGTTCCGCAGGAAGATGTCGGCGTAGCCGCCGAGCGAGACCACCCCCTCCTGGATGCGCGCGCCGCCCGAGTCGTTGAGGCCCACGACGGGGGCGCCGTTCCGCACGGCGAGGTGCATCACCTTGCAGATCTTCTCGGCGTGCGCCTCGGAGAGCGAGCCGCCGAAGACGGTGAAGTCCTGCGAGAAGACGTAGACCAGCCGGCCGTCCACGCGCCCGTAGCCCGTCACCACGCCGTCGCCCGGCACGACCTGGTCGGCGAGGCCGAAGTCGGTGGCGCGGTGGGTGACGAAGCGGTCGAGCTCGGTGAAGGAGCCGGGGTCGAGCAGGAGGTCGATGCGCTCGCGGGCGGTGAGCTTGCCCTTCCGGTGCTGCTGGGCGATGCGCGCGGGGCCCCCGCCCTGCTCGGCGAGCGACTGGCGGTGGCGGAGGTCGTCGAGGAGGTCGCGTGGCGTCGGCATGGTCGGGAAACATGCGCCCGGCGGGCGGCGGCGACAATCCCGCGCCGCCGGCCCCCGCAACGCGACGGCGCCCCGGCCCGAGGGGGGCCGGGGCGCCGTTCACGCGCGGCGGGCGCGGCTCAGGCGGTCGGGGCCGCCGGGGCCTCGGGCTCCGGGTAGCCGATCACCGCGAGGACGATGCGGTGATGGATCGGGTCCACCTCGAGCACCTTGAGGTCCACCGGCTGCCCTTCCTTCACGGCGTCGGCGGGGTTCTCGAGGTTCGCGACGCCGAGCTGCGACATCGGGACGAAGCCCTCGATGTCATTGCCGAGGTCCACGACCACGCCCTTGTCCATCATGCGCGACACGGTGCCGCGGAGCTCCATGCCGATCGGGTAGGTCTCCCCGATGCGGAGCCACGGGTCCTCCTGGGCCTGCTTGAGGCCGAGGGAGATCCGCTTGTTGTCGGCGTCGATGTTGAGGATCACGACGTCCACCGAGTCGCCCTTCTTCACGACCTCCGACGGGTGCTGGACGCGCTTGGTCCAGGACATGTCGGAGATGTGGATCAGGCCGTCGATGCCCGGCTCGATCTCGACGAAGGCGCCGAAGCTCGTGAGGTTGCGCACCTTGCCGCTGATGCGGGTGCCCACGGGGTACTTGAGCGGGAGCACCATCCACGGGTCCTGCTCGGTCTGCTTCATGCCGAGGGAGATCTTCTCCTCCGACTCGTCGACCTTGAGGACCACCGCCTCGATGGTCTCGCCGATGGAGACGATCTTCGACGGGTGGCGCACGTTGCGCGTCCAGCTCATCTCGCTGATGTGCACGAGGCCCTCGATGCCGGGCTCGAGCTCGACGAACGCGCCGTAGTTGGTGATCGAGACCACCTTGCCCTGCACGCGCGTGCCGACGGGGTACTTCGCGGCGACGTTCTGCCACGGGTACGACTGGAGCTGCTTCATGCCGAGCGAGATGCGCTCGCGCTGCCAGTCGATGTCGAGCACCTTGACCTCGACCTCCTGGCCGATCTGCACCATCTCGCTCGGGTGCGAGACGCGGCCGTAGGACATGTCGGTGATGTGGAGCAGGCCGTCCACGCCGCCGAGGTCGATGAAGGCGCCGAAGTCCGTGATGTTCTTGACGACGCCCTTCCGGACCTGGCCCTGGGCGAGCTCCTTCATGAGGTGCTCGCGCTTGTGGGCGCGCTCGTGCTCGAGGATCACGCGGCGGCTGACGACGATGTTCCGCCGGCGCTTGTTGAGCTTGATGATCTTGAACTCGAACGACTGGCCGAGGAGGTCGTCGATGTTCGGGACCCGGCGGAGCGCGATCTGGCTCCCGGGGAGGAACGCGTCCACCCCCATGAGGTCCACCACCACGCCGCCCTTGATCTTCTTCTTGAGCGTGCCCTGCACCGGCTGGTCGCTCTCGTGCGCCACGCGGATCTTCTCCCAGACCCGCATGAAGTCGGCCTTCTTCTTCGAGAGGACGACCGCCCCCTCCTGGTCCTCGAGGTGCTCGAGGAAGACCTCGACCTCGTCGCCGGGCTTGAGGTCCTGGGGGTTGTTGAACTCGTCGAGCGGGACCGAGCCCTCGGACTTGAAGCCGACGTCGAGGATGACGGCGTTGTCCGTGACGCGGAGGACCTTCGACTTCACGATCTCGCCTTCCGCGATCGACGCCATCGTGCCCTCGTAGAGCGAGAGCATCTGCTCGTACTCGGCGTCGGAATACTCCTCGTCGAGGAGGTCGGCGCGGACGCGGAGGCCGGTGGAGGTCGCGTACTCGCGGGTGCCGGTGGGGGTGGTGGTAGCCATGCTGTTGGTCGGTGTCCTGTTCTCGGCCGCGCCGTGCCGCCGCGCGGGCTCGGGGTCCCTGCCTCCGCCGGAACCGGGTGTTCCGGGGAAGCCCGAAAATGTACCGGCAACCAAGGATGGGGGCAAGCGGACCGGAGAGGCGCGTCCCGGGCGGGGGGCCTCGGGGCCGGGCGGTCAGTCGTCGAGCGCCGCCCGGGCGAGCGCCACGATCCGGGTCACCTGGCCCGCGAAGTCGAGGTCGGTCGTATCGAGCAGGACGGCGTCGGGGGGCTGGCGGAGGGGGGCGACCGCCCGGGAGGCGTCCGCGGCGTCCCGGGCGGCGAGGCGGGCCGCCTCCTCGGCCAGGGCCCGCGGATCCACCTCGGCCCCCTGCTGCAGCAGCCGGCGCCGGGCCCGGGCCTCCGGCGTGGCGGTGAGGAACACCTTCACCTCCGCGTCGGGGAAGACGACGGTGCCGATGTCCCGGCCGTCCACCACCACGCCGACGCCCGCGCGGGCGAGCTCGCGCAGCCGGGCGTTCACCCACTCCCGGACCACCGGGATGGCCGAGACGGGCGAGACGAGGGCGGTGACCCGGGGCGAGCGGATGGGCCCGTCCGCCGGCGTGCCGTCGAGGTAGGTGGCGAACCCCGCCCCGTCGGGCTGCAGCATGAGGCCACGGTCCTCGGCGGCGCGGAGCATCCGCTCGGGGGTCACGGCGGCGAGCGGGTCGGCGGCGCCGGCCGCCTCGGTGAGGGCGACGAGGGTGACGGCGCGGTAGAGCGCCCCCGAGTCGAGGTGCGCGAAGCCGAGCGCCTCGGCCACGGCGCGGGCGGTGCTCGACTTCCCCGAGGCGGCCGGCCCGTCGATGGCGACGATGCCCGGCCGCACTAGCGGCCCCGCGCCCGGAGGGCGGCGAGGGTCTCGCGGAAGCGGGGGAAGCTCACGTCGGCGCAGGCCATGTCGTCCACCCGGATGCGCGCGCCGGGCAGCGTCCCCAGCACGGCGAACGCCATCGCGATCCGGTGGTCCCCCTCGGTCACCACGCGCCCCGCCGGCGCCCCGCCGACGCCCTCGACGTGCAGGTCGTCGCCCTGCACCTCGGCCCGCGCGCCGACCGCGCGCAGGTTCGCCGCGACCAGCCCGAGACGGTCGCTCTCCTTCACGCGCAGCTCGCCGACGTCGCGGAAGACGGTCGTGCCCGCCGCGCGCGACGCGACCACGGCGAGGAGCGGGATCTCGTCGATGAGGCCCGGCACCTCGCCCGCCGTCACCTCGGTGGCGCGGAGCGTCGCCGGCTCGCAGACGAGGTCGGCCACCGGCTCGCCATACATCGCGTGCTCGTCCTCGAGCCGCGGGGCGGCGCCCATGCGGCGCAGGACGTCGAGGAAGCCGGTCCGGGTCGGGTTGACCCCCACGCCCGCGATGCGCGCCGTCCCGCCCTCGGCCAGCACCGCGGCACCGACCAGGAAGGCCGCGGACGACGGGTCGCCGGGCACCTGCACGTCGAAGGGCTCGAGCCGCCCGGTGGGCCGGAAGCGGATCCAGCCGTCGGGCTCGTCGCTCACGTCGTAGCCGAAGGCGCGGAGCATGCGCTCGGTGTGGTCGCGCGACCGGCCGGCCGGCTCGCGCACGGCCACGGGCACGCCGCCGGTGAGGCCCGCGAGCAGGAGGCAGCTCTTGATCTGCGCACTCGAGACGGGCATCTCGTACTCGATCGGCGCGAGGCGGCCGCCACGGATCGCGAGCGGCAGCCGGTCCGGCTCGCCGCGCTCGGTGATCCGCGCCCCCATGGCGGCGAGCGGCACGGTGACGCGGCGCATCGGGCGGCGGCGGAGCGACCGGTCGCCGGTGAGCGTGGCGGCGAAGGGGTGCCCGGCGAGGATGCCGAGGAGGAGCCGCGTCGTGGTGCCGGAGTTGCCGCAGTCGAGCACGGCGGCGGGGCGCCGCAGGCGGCCGCGGCCGGTGACCGTCACGAGCGCGTCGCGCCGGAGGGGCGTGATGGCGGCACCGCCCTGGCGCAGCACCCGGGCCGTGGACTTCGCGTCGAGCGACGTGAGCGCGCCGCCCACGTGCGAGGTGCCGCGCGCGAGCGCCGCGAACATCAGGGCGCGGTGGGTGATGCTCTTGTCGCCCGGGACGCGGACGGTTCCCTGCACCTTCATGGGTCGAGCCCGCGGCGGAACGCCGCCGCACGTGCGAGGAGGTCGTGGACGAGGGCCGCGTCGCGCGCCTCGATCGCGCGCCGCAGCCGGGCCAGCCCGTCCTCGAGGCGACCGAGGGCCGCGGCGACGGGGCCGGCGTTCTGCAGGAAGATCTCCACCCAGAGGTCGGGGTCGCTGCCGGCGAGGCGGGTGGTGTCGCGGCCGCCGGGGCCGTACGACACCCCGGCGAGCCCCCGTTCGGCGAGCACGAGCGCGAGGGCGCTGGCGGCGGCCTGCGGCAGGTGGCTCGTCCAGGCGAGCTGCTCGTCGTGCCGTTCGGCGTCGATGGTGACGACCTGCGCCCCCATTACCTCGGTCCAGAACCCGGCCACGCCGCGCGCGGCCGCCTCGCCCCCCGGCGCGGGCGTCGGGCAGACGTAGACGATGGCGCCGGCCAGCCGGTCGGGGGCGGCGGCCGCGAACCCGGTGCGATGGGTGCCGGTGAGGGGATGACTCCCGGCGAACCGGTCGCCGAGCCCGGCGGCGACCGCGCGGTGCATCACGCCGGCCTTCACGCTCGTCACGTCGGTCGCGATCGCCCCGGGCGCGAGCCACGCGCCCAGCCGATCGAGCAGGCCGAGCGTCGCCTGCGGCGGGGCGGCGAGCACCACGAGCGCCGCCCGGCGCGCGGCCTGCTCCGCGGAGTCGGCCACCTCCGTCACGGCCCCGCGCTGGAGGGCCTCCACCGCATCGCCCCGGCGGGGCGTGTAGCCGACGACGCGCCGGATCCCGGCGCGCGTCGCCTGCCACGCGACGGAGCCGCCGATGGCGCCGAGTCCGATGACGGCGAGCGAGTCGGGACGGATGGAAGCGATCCGGATGGGGGCGCGCCTGGGGCTGGCGCGGGCCGTGCGGCACGGAGTTGCCGCGCCTTCCGGCTCATTGTAGTTATCAGGCTCCGAAGGTTCAACGCGGGGCGACCGGCCGCGGTCCCCGCAAGGAGGCGGCGTGGCGTCGATCCTCATCGTCGAGGACAGCCCGGACAACATGAAGCTCTTCCGGACACTGCTGACCCTGAAGGGTCACCAGGTGACGGGCCTGTCCGGCGGCGACCGCCTGCTCGAGGAGATCGGGCAGGCCCGGCCGGACCTGATCCTCATGGACATCCAGCTCCCGGGGAAGGACGGCTTCGCGCTCCTCCGGGAGATCCGCGAGTCCGCCGAGCGCGGCCGCCGGGTCATCGCGCTCACCGCGCACGCCATGTCGGGCGACCGCGAGCGCGCGCTCGAGGCGGGCTTCGACGGCTACATCACCAAGCCGATCGACATCCGGGCCTTCCCGGAGCAGGTGAACCGGGCGCTGGCCGGCGAGAAGGTCACCGCGTGACTGGGGCTTCCCGCCCATGACCGGCTCGCCGCCGGGCGGGCCGCCGCGCCGGGCACTCGAGCAGGCCTACGCCGACGCCATGGCCGCCGCGCAGAAACAGCGCGAGGCGGACCTCGCCGAGGCGGCGCGGGCCTCGCGGCGAAGGCTCAGCCCCGTCATCGTCACGTCGCTCGTGGTGCTCGCCGCGGCGCTCGCCGCCGTGGCGCTGCACCCCGAGTGGTTCGGCCTGCGCGACCGGGTCGAGACGCCCGTGGAGCGGCAGGCCAACCTCCGGCTCTCGATGTACCTCACCGCCAAGTGGCTCCAGGGCGAGAGGGCGCGGACGGGCGCCTTCCCCGACCGCCTGCCGCCGTCGCGCCAGGCGCCGGACGGGGTGTCGCTCACCTACCGCCGGACGCCCGCCGGGTTCGAGCTGCGCGGCGAACACGCCGGCGAGCAGGTCCGCCTCACCGAGAGCGACTCCCTCAACGCCTTCCTCGGCCCCGCCATGGCGGAGCTGCTGAAGCGGAGGAAGCCATGACGCGCGACCGCCGCGGGTTCACGCTTATCGAGTTGATCGTGGTCGTGATCGTGATCGCGATCCTGGCCAGCATCGCCGTGTTCCGCTACATCGACCTGCAGAACGACGCGCTCGCGGCCCGGGTCGCGAGCGACATGGAGGGGATCCGCGTCGCGGCGATCGCGCTCCATTCGGACACCGAGACCTGGCCGGCGAACAGCGGCGCGGGACAGGTGCCGCCGGGGCTCGCACCGCTCATCCCCGGCAACCTGTCGTGGGACACCGACCAGTACACCTACGCGTGGGTGAACGAGAGCGACGACCTGATCGGCGTGCACATCCACGCGACGCGCCCCGGGCTTGCCGCGAAGCTCCGCGCCCGTCTCGTCTTCGGCTCACCCTTCGCGCCCCTGGGCGCCGACGTGATCTACCTGATCAAGTCGCCGGGCATCTCGATGTAGCGGCGCCCGGTCCCTTCCGCGGGACGCCCGCCGGCCTCCCGGCGGGCGTCGTCGTTTCCGGGGCCACCCCGCTCAGCGGTGCGCGAGCAGCGCCACGCCGTGCGCGGGGAGCGCGAAGGGCCAGTGGACCTCCGCGCCATGCCGGGCGGGATGCGCCGACTCGAGCAGCACGTGCCAGCCGCCGCGGTCGTGGCCGTCGGGGAGCTGGACCGGCACGGCGCGGCTCCCGCCATTGAGGCCCAGCAGCAGCGCCCGGGCCTCGGACTCGCCGGGAGCCCCCGCGCGCGCATCGCGCCTCAGCGCGAGCAGCAGCAGGAGCGTACGCCGATCGGGGTCTGCCCAGTCCTCCGGCGTCATCGGCGTCCCGTCGGCGCGGAGCCACCGCGCGGCGGCGCCGGCACCCTCGTCACGGGGCAGGAAGCTCCGTCGCCGGAAGGCGTGCAGCCGGTGCCGCAGCGCGAACGCGTAGCGGGTGAAGGCGAGGAAGTCGAGGTCGGCCTCGGGGGGCTCCCACGGCACCCACGTGAGCGGCGAGTCCTGGCACCACGGGTTGTTGTTGCCCCGCTGGGTGCGGCCGACCTCGTCGCCGTGGGCGAGCATCGGCACGCCGAGGGAGCAGGCGAGCGTGGCGACGAAGGCGCGCATCGTGCGCGCGCGCATGTCGAGCACGTGGCGCGCCGCCGTGGGCCCCTCGACGCCCCAGTTGCGGCTCTCGTTGTGGTCGCTCCCGTCCCGGTTCCCTTCCCCGTTCGCCTCGTTGTGCTTGCGCTCGTAGCTCACCAGGTCGCGCAGCGTGAAGCCGTCGTGGCAGGTCACGAAGTTGATGCCCGCCTGCGGGGCGCGGCTCCCCTCGAAGAGGTCGCTCGACCCCGCCAGCCGCGTGGCGAGGTCCGCGACGCCCCCCGCACCCCGCCAGAAGCGCCGCACCGTGTCCCGGTAGCGGCCGTTCCACTCCGTCCATTCGTGCGGAAAGCGGCCGAGGACGTAGCCGCCGGGGCCCAGGTCCCATGGCTCCGCGATGAGCTTGACGCCGCGCAGCACGGGGTCCGCGCGCAGCTCGTCGAAGAAGGGCGCCTCGGCCTCGAAGGCCGCGTCACCGCGACCGAGCGCCGGCGCGAGGTCGAATCGGAAGCCGTCGACCCCGAACTCGACCACCCAGGTCCGGAGCGCCGCCAGCGTGAGGGCGCGCACGGCGGGCACGCGGAAGTCCAGGGTGTTCCCGCAGCCGGTGACGTCCTCGTAGCGGAGGGGGGCGTCGCCCACGTGGCGGTAGTAGCCGCGATTGTCGAGCCCGCGCAGCGAGACGCCCGGGCCGTCGAGGGCACCCTCGCCGGTGTGGTTGAACACCACGTCGAGGAGCACCTCGATCCCCGCCGCGTGGAGCGCGCGCACCATCGCCCGGAACTCCTCGACCTGCCGCCCCGGGGCGGTGGCGTAGCGCCCATCGGGCGCGCAGAAGCCGACCGGCGCGTAGCCCCAGTAGTTCGGGCGGCCGAGCCGTGCCACGTGCTCGTCCTGCGCGTGGTGCTGCACGGGCATGAGCTGGACGGCGGTCACCCCGAGGCTCCTGAGGTGCGCGATCACGGGCTCGGCGGCGAGACCGAGATAGGTGCCGCGGTGGGCCGGGGGGACGTCGGGATGCCGCATCGTGAGGCCCCGGACGTGGCACTCGTAGACCACGGTGTCGCACCAGTGGGTCCGGAGCGCCGGCTCGGCCGGCGCGGCGGCGGGCGCGACGACGACGGCACGGGGCAGAAAGGGCGCGGAGTCGCGCGGGTCGGGCTCGAGGACGCGGGCCCTCGGGTCGCGCACGGTGCGCAGCGCCTCGTGCCAGGCGATGGGCCCATCGATGAGCCGGGCGAGCGGGTCGAGGAGGAGCTTGGCCGGGTTGAAGTAGTGGCCGTGGGCGGGATCGAAGGGACCGTGGGCCCGGAAGCCGTACCGCGTGCCGGGCGGGGCGTCGGTCGTCTCGCCGACCCACCAGCCGTCGCGCCCGGGCCGCAGCGCCAGGCGGAGCACGCCGCCCTCGTGGCCGAGCTCGACCTCGATGGCACGCGCGTTCGCGGACCAGACGGCGAAGCGCGTGACGCGGCCGTCCCACGTGGCGCCGGGCACGATCATGCCGCCCGCCCGCCGGTGCCCGCGCCGGGAAGGGCCTGCGATGCCCGGGGTGGGAATCGAACCCACACGAGAGTCGCCTCTCCAGGGATTTTAAGTCCCATGCGTCTGCCAGTTTCGCCACCCGGGCCCGGACGGAAGTTACACGCGCGCGCGAACCGGGGGCTCATCCGGCCGCCTCGCGGCGCACGCCCGCCGAGGCCCGCGCGATCCACGCGCGCGGGACGCCGCCGAGGGCGCCCGCGAGCGCGCGTGGCAGGGCGCGCAGCAGGCGCCGGGCCTCCCCGGGGGCGGGCAGCACGAGCACCGCGCCGCCGAAGCCGGCTCCGGTGAGCCGCGCGCCGAGGGCCCCGTGCGCGAGTGCCGCCGCGACGACGGCGTCGGCCTCCGCGCAGGAGGCGGCGTAGTCGGCTGCGAGCGAGCGATGCCCCGCGACGAGCAGCGCCCCGAGCGCGGGGAGGTCGCCCGCGCGGAGGGCGGCCACGGCGTCGCGCGTGCGCGCCGTCTCGGTGACGACGTGGC
>JBAIWX010000284.1:0-35941 GCA_037916975.1 Gemmatimonadales bacterium | reverse complement strand
GGCCCCGGGGCGCGCCGACCTCGTGCACCTGCAGGCGCAGGTCGCCGCGCGCCTGGGCGACCGGGCCGCCGCCATCGAGGCCTGCCGCGCCGCGCTCGAGCTCGACGGGACCCTCGTGCAGGTCTGGCTCGAGCTCGGGCGGCTCGAGGAGCAGCGCGAGCAGTGGGCGGCGGCGCAGCGCGCGTACGAGCGCGCCCTCGACCTGCTCCCCACCTACCTCGACGCGGCCCTCGCCCTCGCGGACCTGCTCCGGCGGCAGGCGCAGGCCCCGGCCGCCGTGCGCGTCCTCGTCGAGGTCCTGACGGCCGACCCGTACGCCCTCGAGGCGCTGGTGCTCCTCGGCCGCGTCCTCCTCGACGCGGGGCGGGTGGACGAGGCCGCGGAAGCCTTCGCCCGGGTGCTCCGCTTCGAGCCGGCGCACGCGGCGGCGCTGTTCCACCTGGGCGAGGCCCGTGCCCGCAAGCGGCGCTTCCGCGAGGCGGTCGAGGCGTGGGACCGGGCCGCGCAGGCGGACCCCGCGGGCCCGCTGGCGGCCACCGCGCGCAGCCGCGCGCGCTCCGCGCGCGACCTGCAGCACATCCTCGCCGCCCGGCCGGAGTAGCGATGGCGATCGAGGGCCCGCTCAAGGAGCTCAACATCCACGACGTCTTCCAGCTGCTGGACCTGGGCCGGAAGACCGGGGTGCTGTGCGTCACTTCCGAGCTGCGGCAGAACGCGGGCATGGTCTTCTTCGAGCGGGGCGCCGTGGTCTCGGCCGAGATCCGGAGCAACCCGCACCCGCTGGGGGAGGTCCTGCTGCGCAGCGGGAAGGTCAGCGAGGCGGACCTGGCGCGGGCGCGGGCCGTGCAGGCCGCCGGCGACGCCCGGCGCCTGGGCGACATCCTGGTGGACATCGGCGCGATCGGCCGGCGCGAGCTCGAGCGCGTGGTGCGCCGGCAGGTGGAGGAGGTCGTCTTCGAGCTGATGAACTGGTCCGAGGGCTACTTCTCCTTCGAGGAGTCGGCGGTGGCCCGGATCGGTGCCGAGGCGACGGTGCACATCCCGACCGAGGCGCTGCTCATGGAGGCGGCGCGCCGCATCGACGAGTGGTCCCGCATCGAGACCCGGGTCCCGCACCTGGGCGTGGTGCCGCGGCTCAACGACGCGGGGCAGCAGCACGGGATGCTCGACCTCGCCCCCCTCGAGTGGGAGGTGATCGCGGCGGTGGACGGCGTCCGGGACGTGCGCGCCGTCGCGGAGCTGCTCGGCCGCCCCGAGTTCGAGGTCGCGCGGACGATCTATGGCCTGCTGAGCACCGGCGTGCTGCTCCTCGAGGACCCGGAGCGCGCGCCGCCGCCGACCCGCGACCTCGGCGTCCTGCTCGCGCGCGCCGAGGAGCAGCTCGCCCTCGGCGACCTCGAGACGGGGCTCGGCGCGGCGACCGACGCGGCGCGGGCCTGGCCGGAGGAGGCGGCGGCGCAGCTGGTCCTCGGGCGGGCGCTCCACGCGCTGGGGCGCTTCGCGGAGGCGGAGGAGGCGTTCCTCGAGGCGCTGCGCCTCGAGCCCGACCTGCCGGCGGCTCGGCGGCTCGCGGGCGTGGCGCTCGTGGCGCTCGGGCACTTCACGGAGGCGGGGCAGCAGTGGGAGCGGTGGCTCGCGCTCCCGACGCGCCCGCCGGAGGAACAGGCGCTCGTCGCCGACGTCCGCCGGCTGCTGGAGGCGGCGCGCGTGCTGCAGGCCGCGGTGCGGGGGCGGCGTGACTGATCCGATCCGGGCCATGACGGCCGAGCTCGCGGCAGACCCGCGGAGCCTCGTCTTCCTGGACCTGGCGGAGGCGCTGCGCGTGCGCGGGCAGCCCGAGCCGGCGGCGAAGGTGGCGCGCACCGGGCTCGCGCGCTATCCCGAGCTCGCCGACGCGCACGACGTGCTGGCCCGCATCCTCGCCGACCTCGACGACGTGGCCGGCGCGCGCGCGGCGTGGGAGCGGGCGCTGGCGCTCGCGCCCGGGCATGCGGGCGCCAGCAAGGGCCTCGCCTTCCTGCTCTTCCGGGCCGGCGACCCGCGCGGCGCGCTGCCGTACCTCGAGGCCGCGCAGGCGGCCGCCCCGCACGACGCCGGCATCCCCGCCGCGCTCGCACGGGTCCGCGCGCTCCTCGAGGTCGCCGAGGGGCTCACGGCGGTGGAGGCCCCGGCCGCGGCGGGGCCCCAGCCGCCGAGCCGCGCGGACGGCGAGGCGTTCGAGGCGCTCGCCTCGCGTGAGGCGGTGCTCCTCTTCGACGCGCAGGGCCAGCGGCTCGCCGGCGGCATGCGGGACCCGGCGGGGCGCGACGTGGGCGACGCGGTGGCGGCGCACCTCGCCGGCGTCTCGCGCGAGGCGGCGCGCACGGCGCGCCTCCTCGACCTGGGCGCGTGGCAGGGCGTGGCCGCGGAGTCGCGTGACGGCCACCTCCTGCTCGTGCCGCCTGCGCCCGACGCCGTCCTCCTCGTGGCGCGCGACCCGTCGGTGCCGGTGGGTCGCCTCGTCCTCGAGGCGGAGCAGGCGGCCCGCGGGGCGCGGGCGTGGCTGGAGCGGCTCCGGTGACGGCGCTGCAGGCGACGCTCGAGCGGGTGACCCGGGTGCGCGGCATCCGGGGGGCGATGCTGGTGCACGAGGGCGACGGCCTCGTGGTCGCGGAGGCGCTCGCGGAGGGCGTGGAGGGGGCGCCGGTGGCGGCGCTCGCGGCGAGCCTCCTCGCCCGCCTCCGGCGCGCCGCGGCGGGCGCGGGCCTCGCGCCGCCGGAATTCCTGCAGCTCCGCGCCGAGCGGGGCGCCGTGCTCGCCGTGCCCGCGGCGGACGAGCTGCTGCTCGTGGCGATCGCGGACCGGGACGCGAACCTCGGGCTCGCGCGGCTCGAGCTGCGCGAGGCGGCGGGCCGGGTCCGCTGATGCGCTGCGTCGAGCCGTGGGTCGCGGGACCGCTGCAGGCGTTCCTCGACGAGTCGAGCGCGCGCGTGACGCTGCTCATGACCTCGTCGGGGCAGGTGATCGCGCAGGACGGCTTCACCCGCTCCGTGGACGTGATGGCGGCGGCGGCGCTCGGCGCGGCGATCGTCGCCTCGACCGACGCGATCGCCCAACTGACCGGCGCGGGACGGTACGGGGCGGTGCTCCACCAGGGGACGGCGCAGGGGCTCTACCTCGCCCCGTTCGACACGCGGCGGGGGCGCTGGATCGGGCTCGTCGTGTTCGGGCCGGAGACCTCGGCGGGGCTGGTGCAGCTCTTCTTCCGCGACCTCGCGCAGGCGCTCGCGGCGGCGGAGCCCGAGGCGCGCCCTGGGGGCGTGCTCCTCGCGGAGAACTTCGAGCGTGAATTGAACGCGAGCCTGCGCTCGCTGTTCGGGCGGTGACATGTCCCTCGTGAACTTCGCGGCGCGCGAGATCACCTGCAAGATCGTCTACTACGGGCCGGGGCGCTCGGGGAAGACGACGAACCTCCAGTACGTCTTCGGGCGCGTCCCCGAGGCGCGCCGGGGGCGCATGGTCTCGCTCGCCACGCAGGGGGACCGCACCCTCTTCTTCGACTTCCTGCCGATCGAGCTGGGCACGATCAGCGGGTTCCAGACGCGCTTCCAGCTCTACACCGTCCCCGGCCAGAGCTACTACAACGCCACGCGGAAGCTCGTGCTGCAGGGCGCCGACGGGGTGGTCTTCGTGGCCGACAGCCAGGCACGCCGCTTCGACGACAACGTCGAGAGCCTCCAGAACCTGCACGAGAACCTCCTCGCGCAGGGGGTGGACGTGCGCACGCTGCCGCTCGTCTACCAGTACAACAAGCAGGACCTCCCCGCCGACCTGGTGATGACGCGCGCCGAGCTCGACGACGCGCTCAACTTCCGCGGCGTGCCGAGCTTCGGGGCCGACGCGCTGCACGGGAGCGGCGTCTTCGAGACGCTCAAGGGGATCTCGGAGCTCGTCCTGCGCCGCCTCGCGGCCGGGGGGACGGCGGCATGAGCGCGCTGCACCCCGCCTACCGCTTCGACACCCTCGTCGTGGGGGCCGCGAACCGCCTCGCGGTCACCGCGGCGCGCGCCGTCGCGGAGTCACCCGGCACCGGGTACAACCCGCTCTTCGTCTACGCGCGCCCCGGCCTCGGCAAGACCCACCTCCTGCAGGCGGTCGGGCACCACGCGCGCGCCCTCGACGCCCGGCTCGCCGTCGAGTACCTCGCGCTCGACGAGTTCGTCGAGGCGTTCCACGCCGCCGTGGCGGCGGGGCAGGGGGAGGCGTGGCGCCGCCGCTTCGCGGAACTCGACCTCCTCCTCCTCGACGACGTCCAGTTCCTGTCGCAGCGGCGCGAGATGCAGGCGGAACTGCTCCGCGTGATCGACGCCCTGCAGCGGCGCCAGCGCCAGATCGTCCTGACCAGCGACCGGCCGCCGGCCGAGATCGAGGCGCTCGACGAGCGGCTCATCCGCCGCTTCGCGGGCGGCCTCGTCATCGACATCGCGGTGCCGGACTACGAGACGCAGGTGGCCATCCTGCGCCGGAAGGCGGAGGAGCGGCGCACCGCCTTCGCGCCGGGCGTGCTCGAGGCGGTGGCGACGCTCGGCATCCACAGCGTGCGCGAGCTCATCGGCGCCCTCAACCGGCTCGTCGCCTTCCAGGCGGTCAGCGAGGCGCCGCTCGACGCGGAGCAGGCGCGGATCCTGGTCGGCGGGAGCCTCCCGCCGCTCGAGCCGGCCGTCGCCGAGGAGCCGCCCGCGCCGCCCGCCGCGGTCGCCCCGGCGCGCCCCGCCGCGCCGCCTGCGGCCCTCCCCGAGGCGGAGGTGCCGCCGGGGTTCGTCCGCGCGGCGGAGGCCCCGGCCCCGGCCGCGAGCGCCGGCGGCGAGGCGGACGAGTTCGGCGACTTCCTCTCCGAGCTGGCGGCGACGCTCGCGGCGCAGGTCGAGCCGTGGCGGGCCCGCGTCGGCGAGGCGATCCTGCGCTGGGAAGGCGAGGGCTTCCGGACCGCCGTCCGCGGCCGGCGGCTGGAGGTCCCGGAGCCGGAGGACCCGGTCGCCGTGCTCGAGCAGTACGAGGCGGATGCGGAGCGCCTCCTCGCCCTCCGGGCGGAGGCGCGGGAGCTCGCGCCCGACCTCGCCGGCGCCCCTGCGCTCCACGATCCGGGCAACCTCGCGGTCGCGGAAGGGTTCCTCCAGCGCCTGCGCGACGCGGCGGTCCCGCCACCCGCCCCGGCGCCGCACTGGGTGTTCGAGGACTTCGTCGAGGGGGCGGTGAACCGGATGGCGGTGCGCGCGGCCCACGCGGTGGCGCTCGACCCGGGCGCCAAGTACAACCCGCTCGTCGTCGTCGGCGCGCCGGGCACGGGGAAGACGCACCTCCTGCACGCCCTCGGCAACGCGCTCGCCCCGCGCGCGGGCGGGCCGGTCGCCTGCCTGAGCGCGCACGACTTCACGCAGGAGCTCATCGACGCCATCGACCGGGATGCGGTGCCGGTCTGGCGGAACCGCTACCGCCGCTGCGGGGCGCTCCTCCTCGACGACGTGCAGCTCCTCGCGGACAAGGAGCGGACGCAGGAGGAGCTCTTCCTCCTCTTCAACCTCTTCGCCGAGACCGGCCGCCAGCTCGCGTTCGCGTCGGCCGCGCCGCTCGCGGCGCTGACGGGGATCGAGGCGCGGCTCCTCACCCGGCTCGAGGGCGGGCTCGTGGTCGAGCTGCCCCCGCCGGACCGGGAGCTGCGACAGCGCCTGGTCGAGCGCCTGCTCGCCGCGCGCGAGGTCCCGGCCGAGCCCGAGCTCGTCGCGTACGTGGCGGCCCGCCCCGCCGAGTCGGTGCGCGCCCTGCAGGGGACGCTGCAGCGGGTGCTCAACGCCGCCGAGGCCCAGCAGGCCCGCCCCACGGCGGCCCTCGCGCGCGAGGTCCTCGAGGGCGCGGTGCGGCCCCCGCGGCGGAGCGCCCCGGTGCGCGCGAGCGGCGTCGTGGGACCCGCGGCGGGCGGGATCCGCAGCCGCGAGAAGATGGTCTGGCAGTGGCCGGAGGCGCTGGACCGCCTGATCGAGGACTGGAGGTAGCATGGCGATCAAGGGGTCGCTCAAGGAGGCGAGCCTCCCGGACGTCATCCAGCTGCTCTACCTCGGGCGGCGGACCGGGTGCCTCGCCGTCGCCGACCGGCAGAACCTCGGCTACATCTACTTCGAGGACGGGCGGATCACGTACGCGTCGATCGTGAACCGCCGCGACCGCCTCGGGGACATGCTGGTGCGCAACGGGCGGATCACCGCGGAGGCGCTCGCGCAGGCGATCGAGCTCCAGGCGGCCGACCGCGAGCGGCGCCTCGGCGAGCTGCTCGTCCAGCTCGGCCACCTCACGCGCGAGGAGCTGGACGACTACGTCCGCGTCCAGATCGAGGAGGCGGTCTACTTCCTGTTCACCTGGACCGCCGGGACGTTCAACTTCGAGGCGGGCGTCCGGCCCGAGCATCAGGACTCCCTCGTGGCGATCAACCCCGAGTTCCTGCTGCTCGAGGGGGCGCGCCGGGTGGACGAGTGGAGCGTCATCGAGAAGAAGATCCCGTCGTTCGACCTCGTCTTCGCCGCCGACGCCGCGCAGGCGCTCGCCGCCGAGGCGCCGCTCTCGGAGGCGCAGCGGCAGATCCTCCCCCTCCTCGACGGCACCCGCGACGTGCAGCAGGTGGTGGACGCGTCGGGGCTCGTCGAGTTCGAGGTGGGCAAGGCGCTGTTCGGGCTCATCACGGCGGGCTTCGCGCACCGGGTCGGCACCTCGCAGGCCGCCGCCACGCCGCGCGTCGGCGAGACCCGCATCGAGGAGCACCGGAACCTCGGCATCGCGTTCTACAAGACGGGCATGCTCGACGAGGCGCAGCGGGAGTTCCGCCGGGTCGCCGAGCTCCGGCCGAGCGAGGGGAGCGCGCCGTTCTACCTCGGGCTCATCGCCATGCGCCTCGGCAGGTGGGACGAGGCGGTGGACGCCTTCAAGCTCGCGCTCGAGAAGGGCGGGCCGCGCCCCGCGGCGCTCCACAACCTCGGCGTGGCCCTCGAGCAGCTCGGGCGGCTGGACGAGGCGGAGGCGGCCTTCGGCGAGGCCGCCGGCCGGGCGCGCGACGACGCGCGCGTGATGCTCGGCTGGGCGGTGGCCGCGCTCCGCCGCGAGGACTTCGGGGTGGCGCGCGGGCGCCTCGCGCGCGCCCGCGAGCTCCTCGGCGAGCGCACTCCGCCGCCCGTCTGGTACTGGGCGCTGACCCTCGCCGAGGCCTGCGCCGACGACCACGACGCGGCGCTGGAGACGGCGCGTGCCGGCGCCGCGGCCTGGCCGGAGCACCCGGTGCTCCGGAACAACCTCGCCGTCCTCCTCGAGGCGCGGGGCGACGCCGCCGGCGCCGAGGAGCAGCTGCGCCGCGCGCTGCAGGAGGACCCGTCCCTCCCGCAGCTCTCGAAGAACCTCGCCGACCTCCTCTACCGCGCCGGGCGCTACGACGACGCCTGGGAGGCCTACGAGCGGGCGGCGAAGCTGGAGCCCGGCCTCGGCGACGACCTCTGGTTCAAGCTCGGCAACATCGCGTACAAGCGCCGCGACCACCGCCGCGCCCGCGAGAGCTGGGAGCGGGCCACCGCGATCAACCCGGCGCACCAGCTCGCGCGGGCCAACCTCGACATGCTGGAGTCGTCCTCGTGATGTCCGCGGACGACGCCGACTTCGCGGCCTTCGCCCGCGACCTCGCCTCGTGGACCGGCGTGGCGCTCGAGCTCTACAAGCCGAAGTGCCTGCGGCGGCGGGTCCACGTGCGGATGCGCGCGGTCGGGGCGCACACCTACGCGGAGTACCGGGACGTGCTCGCCCGCTCGCCGGGGGAACGGGAGCGGCTCCACGACGCGCTGACGATCAACGTCACCCGCTTCTACCGCAACCCGGAGACGTGGGACGCGCTGCGCGCGCGGGTCCTGCCCGGGCTGGTGCGGCGCCCGGGGCCGGTGCGCGCCTGGAGCGCGGGGTGCGCCTCGGGGGAGGAGGCGCACACGATCGCGATGGCGTGGGCCGAGGGCGCGGGCGCCGCCGCGCTCGAGCGGCTCACCGTGGACGCGACCGACATCGACCGGGCCTCGCTCGCGCGGGCCCGCGCCGGGCGGTACCGGAAGGAGGCGCTTGCCGAGCTGCCCGCCGGCTGGGCGGAGCGGTGGTTCCGCGAGGAGGAGGGCGAGTGGGTCGTCGACCCGCGCCTGCATGCGCGCGTGCGGGTCGCCGCGGGGGACCTCACGGCGGCGCCGCCGCCCGCGCGGGCCTATGACCTCGTCTGCTGCCGGAACGTGGTGATCTACTTCGAGAAGGCGCTCCAGGAGCGGCTCTTCGCCGGGTTCGCGGAGGCGCTCGTGCCGGGCGGGATCCTGGTGCTGGGCAAGGTGGAGACGCTTGTCGGGCCCGCCCGCGAGCGCCTCGAGCTCGTGGACGTGCGCGAGCGGATCTACCGGAGGCCGGCGTGAGCGGCCGCGAGCTGGTGGTGAAGGTGGCCGACCTCGCCGTCGGGCGGGAGGAGGACACGCTCCTGACGATCGGGCTCGGGAGCTGCGTCGCGATCATCCTGCACGACCGGGAGGCGAAGGTTGGCGGGCTTGCGCACGTCCTCCTTCCCTCGCGGGGCCTCTCGCGGGAGGCGGAGCGGCCCGGCAAGTTCCCCCAGACGGCGATCCCCGACCTCCTCGAGCGGATGGCCGGGCTCGGGGCCCAGCAGCGGCGGATCACCGCGCGGCTGGCCGGCGGCGCGAGCATGTTCGCGCAGCTCGCCCCCCCGGGCACGATCCAGATGGGCGAGCGGAACCTCGTCGCCTCGCGCCAGGTGCTGGCGCAGCACCACCTCCCGCTCGTCGGCGAGGCCGTCGGCGGCGACTTCGGCCGCACCGTGCGCCTGCACTGCGCGGACGGTCGCGTCGAGGTCACGTCGGTGTACCATGGCCTCCAGCTCCTCTGAGCCCCGCACGGTGCTGGTCGCCGACGACAGCCCGTTCTTCCGGCGCCTCCTCGGCGACCTGCTCGCGCGGCACCCGGCGTTCCGCGTCGTGGGAACGGCGCGCAACGGGATGGACGCGCTCCGCAAGGTGCACGCGCTGCAGCCCGACGTGGTGCTGATGGACCTCGAGATGCCGGAGCTCGACGGCCTCGGCGCGATCGGCTACATCATGTCCGAGGCGCCGCGCCCGGTGGTGGTCGTCTCGAGCTATGCCGGCCCCGGGACCGCCGCCGCGATCCGGGCCCTCGAGCTCGGTGCCGTGGACCTCGTGCCCAAGGAGGACGGGCGCGACGCGGCGTCGCTCGCGCGGTTCGAGGCGCGCCTCGTGGCGGCGCTCCACGGTGCGCTCGCGGCGGAGGTGCTGCGGCTCCCGGTCCTCGCGCGCCCGGCGCGGGGCGGGGCGGCTGGCGCGCTGTGGGCGCTGCCGGGCCGGGCGCTCGGGTGCGTCGCGATCGCCGCGTCGACGGGGGGGCCGCGCGCCCTCGCCGAGGTGGTGCCGAAGCTGGCGCCGGGCCTGGGCGCCGCGGTCGTGATCGTGCAGCACATGCCCCCCGGCTTCACGCGGAGCCTCGCCGAGCGCCTCGCGGGCCAGAGCCGCCTCCACGTGGTGGAGGCGGAGCACGGCGCGCCGCTCGTGGCGGACACCGCCTACGTGGCGCCCGGCGATTATCATATGCGCGTCGCGGTCGGCGCCGACGGCCCCTGCCTCGCGCTCGACCAGGAGCCGCCGCAGCACGGCGTGCGGCCGGCGGCCGACCCGCTCTTCCGCTCGGTCGCGGAGCACTTCGGCCCGCGCGCGGTGGGCGTCGTGCTCACCGGGCTCGGGCGCGACGGCGCCGACGGCCTCCGTCGCATCCACGACGCCGGGGGCGTCGGCATCGCGCAGGACCGCGCCACGGCGGTGGTGGACGGGATGCCCGGCGCGGCGCGGGCGTCGGGCGGGGCGGACCACGTGCTGCCCGTCGGCGAGATCGCGGCGCAGGTGGACCGGGAACTGCGCCGCCTCCGGCTCGTCGCATGAGCGGCCTCGCGAGCTTCCTCGTCGTGCGCGCGGGGGCGGGCCGCGTCGGCCTCGAGCTGCACGACCTGGTCGAGGTGTGCGACCCCGGGGCGGTGGAGCCGGTGCCCGCGCGCGAGCCGGCGCTCCGCGGCGTGACGCGCCGGCGCGGCGGGCTCATCCCGGTCGTGCACCTGGGGGCGCTCCTGGCCGGGTCGGCGCCCCCGGCGGACCGCGGGGAGGCGCTCGTGGTGGCGCGCGTGGGCGGGCGCGAGGTGGGGCTCGAGGTGGAGGCGGCGGAGCTGGTGAGCCGCGAGCCGGCGCTCGCCGCGGAGACGCGGGCCGGGGCGCTCCCGTGGGCGCACGCGGTGGTGCCGCACGCCGGCGGCTACCTGCCGCTCCTCGACCTCGCGGCGCTCGCGGTGCGGCTCAAGGAGGCGGGACGATGACCGAGCGGGACATGGCCGGCGGCGCGGACGAGGTGCAGCTCGTGGCGTTCCGCCTCGGGCCGCACGACTTCGCGTTCGACATCCTGCAGCTGCAGCGCATCCTGCGCTTCGAGCCGCCGGCGCCGCTGCCGGACGCCCCCGACTTCCTCGAGGGGGTCGTCCCCTTCGAGGGGGGCGCCATCCCCGTCGTGGACCTCCGCCGCCGCCTCGGGCGGCCCGCGGCAACCACCGACGAGACGCGCATCATGGTGCTCCTCGTCGAGGGCCAGCGGGTCGGCGTGGTCGTGGACGCCGCGCGCGAGCTGGTGCGGGTGGACGCGACGGCGATCGCGGCGCCCCCGCCGATGGTGCGGGGCCTCGCCGCGCGCTACATCAGCGGGCTCGTGACCGTCGGCGCCCGCACCCTCGTCGTGCTCAACCCGCAGCGCATCCTCTCGAGCACCGAGCGCCTCGCGCTCCAGGACCTGGAGGCCGCCACGTGACCGCCGCGCCCGACCCGGCCCACGACCCGTGGGTCGCGCAGCTGCGCGCGCAGCACCAGGACATCGCGCGGCGGCTCGAGGTCGCCGCGCCGGCGGACCGCGAGCCGCTCAAGCGCGAGATCATCGCCTTCTTCAAGCGGGTGGACGGCGCGCTCGCCGACCTGGGCGCGCTCAAGGAGGAGATCCGCGCGCTCGTCGAGCGCTACAAGCAGCTCGCCGCCAACGCCGAGACGGCCCAGGCGCCGCAGTTCACCGGGGCGCGGCCCGCGGTGCAGGCGGACCACCTCGGCGCCTCGACCTACATCGAGAAGGGGTGGAGCCTCATCTCGCTGGGCGACCACGCGGGCGCCATCCAGGCCCTCACGCGGGCCCTCCAGCTCTCCCCCGGGGACACGCAGGCGCAGTCGCTCCTCGGCTGGGCCCAGATGCTCCACGAGGACTACGACGACGCGCTCACGACCTTCTCGCGCGTGCTCATGAAGGAGCCCGCGAACTCCCTCGCGCGGATCAACGTCGGGTACATCTGCCTCAAGAAGCGGATCTTCGGCGAGGCGATCGAGCACCTCTCCAAGGCCATCCGGCTCGACAACGACCGGAAGGCGACCCTCTACGCGCACTTCTACCTGGGCCTCGTGTACCTCGAGCGCGAGATGTACGAGGACGCGCAGTCCTTCTTCCGCAAGACGCTCCAGCTCGGGCCGAACCTCATCGAGGCCTACTTCGAGCTGGGCCGGGCGCAGTGGTTCGCCGGCGAGCGCGACCAGGCCCGCGCGACGTGGGCGGAGGGCCAGAAGGCCAACCGGTTCAACCCGTGGTCCAAGCGCTGCGGCGAGCTGCTGGAACTCGCCGCCTCGGGCGCCGAGATCCCGCGCGGCGCCGTCGCCTGAGGGGCGCCGCCGCCGGGCTCCTGCTCGCCGCGCTGCTCGCGCCGCCGGCCGGGGCCCAGCGACCGGACTCGCTCCGCAGCGCCCAGGTGGGCGACGTGGCGGTGTACGCGGCGCCGCGGGAGATGGACCTCGCGCTCGCCCTCGCCGCGGCGGCGGACCGGCCCGCCGACTGGCCCGGGCTTGGGCGGCGGAGCGCGCCCCCCTTCCGGCTCGTCGTGGTACCCGACGAGGCGGGGCTCCGCCGGCTCTCGCGCGGCCGGGCCCCGGCCTGGGGCGCCGCGATCACCCTTCCCGGTCCCCGCCTCGTCCTGCTGCGCGCGGATGCCGAGCCGCTCCAGACGCTCCGCCACGAGCTCGCGCACCTCGTTCTCCACGATGTTGTCCGGAGCCGGGTCCCGCTCTGGTTCGACGAGGGCTACGCCGTGTGGGCGGCGGGGGAGTGGGGACTGTCGGACCAGCTGGAGCTCAACCTGGGCGTGGCCACGGGCCGGGTGCCCGGGCTCGACGACCTCAACCTCGAGCTCCGTGCCTCCCCCGCCGGCGTCGGCGCGGCCTACGCGCTCGCGGCGTCGGCGGTGCTGGAACTGGCCCGGCGGAACCCGACGGGGACCCTGGCGCCGCTGCTCGCGCGCCTGGCGCGCGGGGAGCCCTTCGACGCGGCGGTGCTCGCCACGACCGGGCTCGCCCCCGACCGCCTCGACGAGGCGTGGCGCCGGGCGGTCCGGCGCCGCTACGGGCTCCTCACCTGGCTGCTCGCGGGGGGCGCGTGGGCGATCGTGGCGCTCGTCGTGGTGGTGGCCACCCGGCTCCGCCACCGGCGGGATGCCGGGCGCCGGGCCGCGCTGGACCAGGGGTGGATCGTCCCCGAGGACGGGGCCGACGGGGCGGAGGCGGGCACGGCGACCGCGGCGGAAGCGCTTGACCCGCCTCCGCCTGCGCAGTAACCTCAGCGTCTATGTCCGCTCCCCAGGCGCAGACCCGCGGCGGCGTGCCGCTGGGCCGGAAGAACTGGCTTGTCCTCCTCGCCGCCGTGGTGTCCCTGGCGGCGGGCTACGGGGTCCTCGTGGCGGGTCACCCGAGCGCGGCGGCGGTGCTGCTGGTGCTCGGGTACTGCGTGCTATTCCCGCTGGGCATCGCGCTCTAGCGCACCCCGGCGCGCGGCGGCACGGGCCCTGCGCCAAGGGCGGCGCCCGGGGCCCGGGCGGGGCACCGGGCGAATAGCTCAGCTGGTCAGAGCGCCTGCCTTACACGCAGGATGTCGGGGGTTCGAGTCCCTCTTCGCCCATGGGGGCCGCGTGCCCCCGCTCGCGTTTCTCGACCCGGCTTGGGTCCCTGTCGGTCCGGTCCTGGAGGTTCAACCGCATGTCGCTGTTCCGACGCGTCTCGGTGGTCGCGCTCGCGCTCGCGGGCACCTGGCTCTCCCGCGCGGATGCGCAGGGCATCCCGCGCAACGCCCGCCGGCTCGGCGCCCCGACGGCGAATGCCCCCCGGCTGATGGTCGCGAACCCGTACCCCTCGGCCTCGCAGGACTCGGCGGCGTCCGTCGCCATCGGCGACGCGATCCGGAAGCGGATGGGGAAGAACGCCGGGTCGGACCTCACGGTGATTCCCGATTCCTTCATGAACGCGGCGCTCGAGCAGTTCGGCTACCCGCGCAACGCGATGCTGAGCCCGATGCTCGCGCTCACCCTCGCGAAGAACATCTCGGCCCGCTACGTCCTCACCGCCACCGTCGCACGGAACGAGGGGCGCTTCTCGGTCACCGGGCGGCTCTTCGGCGTGAACGACGACGCCGGCATCGTGCAGGTGGTCCAGCAGCAGCCGCAGGAGAAGGTGCAGGACTTCGGCGAGCGCGTCGCCGACGCGTTCAAGCCCGCCGTCTCGGTGCTCGATGACGCGAAGGCCTGCGTGGACCAGTCGAAGACCAAGCCCGACAAGGCCCGGGAGGCGGCGGCCAAGGCGATCAAGGAGCAGCCGAACCACGGCCTCGCCGAGTACTGCCTTGCCCAGCTCGCCAAGGCGGCGGGGAACAGCGACGAGGCGGCGACGCACCTCGTGAACGCGCATCGCGGCGACTCGCTCAGCCTCCCGGTCCTGAGCCAGCTGAACGAGATCTACGCCGCCAAGGGCGACACGGCCAAGGTCCTCGACATCTTCCAGGACATGCTCCGGGTCGCGCCGACCAACCAGCCGCTCCGCGACCAGGCCTTCAAGTACATGCTGCGGGCCGGCAAGCCCGACCTCGCGAAGCAGGTGGCGGACGAGGGGCTCAAGACGGATCCCTTCAACTGGGACCTCTACGACCTCAAGAGCAACGCCTGCCTCTTCCTCAGTGACTTCAAGTGCGCGATCGACGCCCTGGAGCAGGCCTTCGAGGTCGACTCGGCGCGCGCGGACTCCCTCTTCTACCGGAAGATCGCGGTCGCCGCGGCGCAGCAGCCCGACACCGCCCGCCTGCTCCGGTGGGCCGGCGCCGGCGTGGCCCGCTCGCCCAACAACGTCGAGCTGCTCGGCTACCTCAACCAGGCGCTCGTGCTCTCGGGCAAGCTGGACTCGAGCCTCGTGGTGACGAAGAAGCTGCTCACCCTCGACTCGACCTCGGTCGAGCCGGCGCTGGCGGCGGTGCAGGGCCTCGCGAACGCCAAGCGGATCAAGGAGGCCGGGCCCTTCAGCGACGTGGTCGTGGCGCGCGGCACGCCGGAGCAGAAGGAGCAGCTCGCCGCCATCCTGGTGAACGCCGCGGCGCCGCTGCTCCAGAAGGAGACGCAGGACTTCCCGACCGCGGCGGAGCTCACCCGCCAGTGCGTCGCGATCGCCAACCCGGCGGGCCGCGTGGCGCCGAGCTGCCACTTCGTCCTCGGCCTCTCGGCCTTCCAGGTCGCCGCGGCGATGGACGCCGAGACCGAGAAGTCGAAGAGCTGCGACATGGCGAAGAAGGAGAACGACCTGGTCCTCGAGGCCGAGAAGTCGTTCAACGCCGCCCAGGCATCGCGGCCGGACGCGGTCAAGCAGTACCTCGGCTACGTGGCCCAGTTCAAGCCGCGGACGGCCTCCATGATCAAGGTCTACTGCAAGTAGCGCCGAGGGGGTTGCCGGGAAGGCGGGGGGTGCCTACATTGCCCCCCCGCAACGGCATCCTGGGGCTGTAGCTCAGCTTGGTTAGAGTGCCGCACTGTCACTGCGGAGGTCGCGGGTTCGAGCCCCGTCAGCCCCGCTCCCAGCATGTCGCCGCACCCCGCCCCTCGTGGGCGGGGTGCGGTCGTTTTGGGCCCCTGCGAGCGCGAGCCCCGTGACCGACCCCGGCTTCCACGCCCCCGTCCTGCTGGCCCCCGTCCTCGCGGCGGCGGCCGGCGCACGCCGGGTGGTCGACGGAACGGTGGGGCACGGGGGGCATGCCGGCCCCCTGCGGGCCTCCGGCGCCGAACTCCTCGCCATCGACCGCGATCCCGACGCCCTCGCCACCGCCCGTGCCCGCCTCGGCGAGGCCGGGACCTCCTGGCTCGAGGCACCGTACGCCTCCGCTGCGGCCCTCGAGGCGGTGACGGCGTTCCGTCCCGACTTTATTCTTCTCGACCTCGGCGTCTCGTCCAGGCAACTCGACCAGGATGCGCGCGGCTTCACCTTCCGGCCGGGCGCGCCGCTCGACATGCGGATGGGGGCTGAGGGGCCGACGGCGGCCGACTGGCTCAACGAGGCGCCCGAGGCGGAGCTCGAGCGGGCCTTCCGCGAGTGGGCCGACGAGCGCCGGGCGCGGGCCCTGACCCGGGAGGTGGTGCGCCGGCGTGACCGGGCGGGGTTCGCCACGAGCGACGACTTCGTGAACGCCATCCGCGCCGTGCTGGGCCCGCGGTCGGGACCGGCCGACTTCGCCCGGCTCTTCCAGGCGGTGCGCATCGCGGTGAACGACGAACTCGGGGGCCTCGAGCGGGCCCTGCCCGCCTTCCGCGATGCCCTCGCGCCCGGCGGCCGGCTCGCGGTCATCAGCTATCACTCGGGGGAGGATCGCCTCGTGAAGCACGCCTTCCGGTCGTGGAGCCAGTGCCGTTGCCCCACGGTCCAGCCGGTGTGCACCTGCGGCGGCCCGCTCGGCCGCCTCGAGCCCCGCCAGCCCGTGCGCGCGGCGCCGGACGAGGTCGCGGCCAACCCGCGTGCCCGCAGCGCCACCCTCCGCATCTTCCGCAGGAACGGATGACCCTCCGCGGCCGGCACTACGTCCTCTTCTGGCTGCTCGTCTTCCTCGTGGTGGCGGGCGGCGTCGCGATGCGGCAGGCGGTCTCGGTGGACCTCGCCAAGCGCCTGCGCGTCCTGCGCGAGGAGAGCACGACCCTCGAGGCGCGCCGGGCGGACCTGGAGCGGCGGATCCGCGCGGCGCGCAGCCGCGGCGTGCTGATCCCCGAGGCGGAGCGGCTCGGCCTCCGCCTCCCGGCCGACTCCCAGATCACCGTCCTCCCGCTCACGGACGGGGACCGCCGATGAAGCGCTTCTCGGCGCGCATCCTCCTGCTGCAGGTCGGCTTCGCGCTCGCGATGGGGCTCGTGCTCCTGCGCGCGGCGCAGCTCCAGCTCGTCGAGGGCGCCGAGTGGGCCCGGCGGGCGGCGGCGGCGCGGACCTCGCGCGACACCCTGCCGGCGCGGCGCGGGACGATCTACGACCGCCGCGGCGAGCCGCTGGCGATCACGCAGGAGTTCTATCACGTCGGCATCGCGCCCAACGAGGCCACCGACGCCCGCCTCGGGCGGCTGGCGGCACGGGCGCTGGGCCTCCCGCTCCCGCAGCTCCAGCGCGAGCTGCGGACGCGGAAGTGGGTCTATGCCTACGGCCCGTACACCGCGACGCAGATCGCGCCGATCCGGAACCTCAAGGGCGTGCACCCGGAGGGGTTCTACCGCCGATCCCGGGCGGGGCGGGGGCTCGCCGGGCCGGTGGTCGGGCAGTTCGCCGGCGACAGCGGCGCCCGCCCCTCGGGGCTCGAGCGCTCGCTCGACGCGCTCCTCACCGGCCAGCCGGGCGAGGCGGTGTACCTCCGCGACCAGCGGGGGCGGCGGCTCGAGTCGCCCCAGCGGCGGATCCGCGAGCCGGTGGCGGGGAACGACATCTGGCTCACCCTCGACGCGGAGCTGCAGGACATCGCCGAGCGGGCGCTCGAGGACGCGCTCCGGGGGATGGGAGCGGCCGGGGGCGACGTCATCTTCCTCGAGCCGCGGAGCGGGGAGATCCTCGCCGTGGCGTCCCGCCAGCTGGGCGACGACGGGCGGATGACGGACGAGCCGACGGCCTTCACCACCCCGTTCCAGCCCGGCTCGACGGCGAAGCTCTTCACCGCGGCGGCGCTGTTGCGCCTCGGGCGGGTGGACTCGACCGACCGGGTGAGCGGCGAGGGGGGGCACTACGAGATGCCGCTGGGCGACGGCGTCACGTTCACGATCGAGGACGTCCACGCCGAGAAGGAGCCGCTCACCCTCGCCGACGCGATCCGGGTCTCGAGCAACATCGCGATGGCGAAGTTCTCGACCCGCCTCTCCGACCTCGAGCAGTTCGAGGCGCTGCGGGACTTCGGGTTCGGGAGCCCGAGCGGGGTCGAGTTCCCCTCGGAGTCGCGCGGCGTGCTGGCGCCACCCGAGCGCTGGACCGCCTTCAGCAAGCCGAGCCACGCGATGGGCTACGAGTTGAGCGTCACCGCGCTCCAGCTCGCGGCGGCGTACGCGGCCATCGCCAACGACGGGGTGCTGGTGACGCCCACGCTGGTGCGCGAGGTGCGCGGGCCCGACGGCCGCGTGCTCTACCGGCACCGGCCGGAGCCGGTGCGCCGGGTGATGCCGGGCGAGGTCGCGGCGACGCTCCGCCGGTACCTCCGCGCCGTGGTGAGCGGCGAGGGGGGCACCGGCGACAAGGCGCGGGTCGCCAACTTCGACCTGGCGGGCAAGACGGGCACCGCGCGGCGCATCGTGAACGGGCGCTACGAGCCGGGCGGGTACCGCGCCTCCTTCGCCGCCCTCGGCCCCGCCGACGACCCGCAGGTCGTGGTGGTCGTGACGATCGACCGGCCGACCAAGGGCTCCTACTACGGCGGCAGCGTCGCGGCGCCGGTGGCCAAGTCCATGCTCGAGCAGGCGCTCGCCTCGCGCCGCATCGCGATCGACCGGGCGCGCCTCGTGAAGGACACGCCGCCCGTCACCGCCTCGCCGGGGCGCCCCCGCGACGGGGCCGATGACGCCGGGGACGCCGATGCCCCGGTGCAGGCGTTCCCGTGGCCGGCGCTCCCCGCGCGCGACAGCACCCCCGCGCCGCTCCAGGTGCCGGCGGTGACGGGCCGCGACGTGCGCGCCGCGGCACTGGCGCTGCACCGCCGCGGGTTCCGCATCGAGCTGCACGGCCGCGGGACCGTCGTGCGCACCGATCCCGCCGCCGGCGCCACGGCGCCGGCGGGTTCCCTCGTCGCCGTCTGGACCTCCGAATGACCGCCACCGCCGCCGTCCTGCTCGATGCGCTCCGCCGCGAGGACCTCCTCGTCTCGGCGCCGGCCGACCTGCCCCCGCTCACCGGCGTCACCGCCGACAGCCGTGCCGCCGGCGCGGGCGCCCTCTACGTCGCGGTGCGCGGCTCGCAGGCGGACGGGCATCGCTTCGTGGCCGACGCGGTGCGGCGCGGCGCGGTCGCGGCGGTGGTGGAGGCGCCGCAGCCGGTCGAGGTCCCGCAGGTGGTCGTGCGGGACGGGCGCCGCGCGGCGATCGCGCTCGGGCGCGCCTGGTACGGCGACCCCGGGCGCCGGCTCGCCATCGTCGGCGTGACGGGGACGAACGGGAAGACGACCACCACGACGCTCATCCGGCACCTCCTCAACGCGGGCGACTCGGCGGGGTTCATCGGGACGCTCGGCGCCTTCGACGGCCGCGGCGCCGACGTCCCCTCGACGGCCGGCAACCTGACCACGCCGGGGCCGATCGACCTCCAGGCCACGCTCGCCGCCATGGTGGCGCGCGGCTGCACGCACGTCGCGATGGAAGCCTCCTCCCACAGCCTCGACCAGGGGCGGCTCGACGGGCTCACCCTCGCGGCCGGCGTCTACACGAACCTCACGCGCGACCACCTCGACTACCACGGGACGATGGAGGCGTACCGCGCCGCCAAGCTCCGGCTGAGCACGCTCCTCGGCCTCGAGGGCGTGGAGGTCGTGAACGCCGACGACCGCGCGTGGGACGCCCTCCCGCCGCGCGAGCGGCGCGTGACGTACGGCCTCGCCGAGGGGGCCGACGTCCGCGCGATCGACCTCGCGCTCGACGCCACGGGGAGCCGCTTCACCCTCGCCAGCCGCTTCGGCTGGGCCGCGGTGTACCTCCCGCTCCTCGGCGAGTTCAACGTGGCGAACGCGCTCGCCGCCGCCGCCTGCGCCCTCGGGCTCGGGCGCCCGTTCGACGAGGTGATGCTGCGCCTCGGCCGGGCGCCCCAGGTGCCGGGCCGGATGGAGGTCATCAGCGAGCGTCCCTGCGCGGTGCTCCGCGACTACGCGCACACCCCGGATGCGCTCGAGCGCGCGCTCCGCGCCCTGCGGCCGCTCACCGCGGGCCGGCTCCTCGTGGTCTTCGGCTGCGGGGGCGACCGCGACCGCGGCAAGCGCCCGATCATGGGCCGGCTCGCCGCCGAGCTGGCCGACCTGCCGATCGTGACGTCGGACAACCCGCGCACCGAGGACCCGGACGCGATCATCGCGGAGGTGGAGCAGGGGATGGGCTCGGCGCCGCGGCTCCGCTTCACCGACCGCCGCGCCGCGATCCACGCGGCGCTCGGCGAGGCGCGCGCGGGCGACACGATCCTGCTCGCCGGCAAGGGCCACGAGACCTACCAGGTGATCGGCACCGAGAAGCAGCCGTTCGACGAGCGTGAGATCGTGCGCGCCGCGGTGGGGGGAGCCTGATGCGCTGGAGCGCCGCGTTCGTGCAGCGGGCGCTCGGGCTCGCGGCCCCGCCCGCGACCGGGTTCACCGCCATCTCGACCGACACCCGGACCCTCGAGCCGGGGGCGCTCTTCGTCGCCCTGGTCGGCGAGCGCTTCGACGCCCACGACTTCCTGGCCCAGGCGCGCGACCGGGGCGCGGTGGCCGCGGTGGTCCGCCGGGGGACCGCCCCGGTGCCCGGGCTCGAGCTCCTCGAGGTGGCCGACACCCTTCGCGCCTGGGGGGACCTCGCGCGCGAGCGGCGGCGCGAGATCCGCGGCCCGGTGGTGTGCGTCACCGGCAACAACGGGAAGACGACCACCAAGGAGATGACCGCGGCCGTCCTCCGCACGGCGTACCGGACGTGGGCGACGCGGCTCAACAACAACAACCTCGTGGGCGTCCCGCTCACGATCCTCGAGTCGCCGGCCGACACGGAGGCGCTCGTGATCGAGGGGGGCGGCAACGTCCCGGGCGAGCTGCCGCGCTACCGCGAGATCGTCGAGCCCGACGTCACGATCGCGACCAACGCGACGGCGGGGCACCTCGAGGGCTACGGGACGCTCGAGGCGATCGTCGCCGACACCGCCGCGGTGACGGCGGGGGTGCCGCTCGCGGTGGTCGGGCTGGAGCCGCCGTCGCTCGCCGAGGCGTGCCGCCGCGTCGCGGGCCGGGTGGTGACGGTCGGCTGGGAGGGGGCCGACCGCGTGCCGGACGTCACCGCGACCGATCCGCTCGCGCGCCCCACCGTCCGGCTGGGCGGGCGGGCGGTGCACCTGCCGCTGAGCGGGCGCCACCAGGCGCTCAACGCCACCTTCGCGTGGGTCGTGGGGGAGGCGGTCGGGGTCGAGCCCGCGGCCGCGGCCGCCGCGCTCGAGGCGGTGACGGTCCCGGGCGGCCGAAGCGAGCTGCGCCAGGAGGGCGGGCTCACGATCCTGAACGACTGCTACAACGCCAACCCGCATTCCTTCCGCGCCGCCATCGCCACGGCACGGGAGCTCGCGCGGGGGCGGCGGCTCGTGTTCGTGGCGGGGACGATGCGGGAGCTCGGTCCCGACGCCGACCGGCTCCACCGCGAGGTGGCGGCGGACCTCGTGGCGCTCGACCCGGCGCTCCTCGCCATGGTGGGGGAGTTCGTCCCGGCGGTGGAGCCGTGGCGGGCGGCGCTCGGCGACCGGCTGCTCGTCGCCCCGGACGCGGAGGCGATGGGGCCGCTCCTCGCGGCGCGGCTCCGGGGCGACGAGGTGCTGGTGCTCAAAGGGTCCCGTGGTGCCACGCTCGAGCGTATACTTCCGGCCGTCACCGGCCGTTCCGCCGCCGCTCCCCACTGAGGCCCGATGTTCTACTACCTGCTCGCGCCGCTGGGCAAGCAGTACCTCATCTTCAACCTCTTCAACTACCTCTCGTTCCGGGCGGCGGGCGCGATGGTGACGGCGCTCCTGATCGCGTTCGTGATCGGGCCCGGGATCATCCGGCGGCTGCGGCAGAAGAAGGTCGAGCAGGTGATCCGCGCCGAGGGGCCGGCGACCCACCTCGGGAAGCGGGGGACGCCGACGATGGGCGGGGTGATCATCATCCTCGCGACGGTGATCCCGACGCTCCTCTGGGCGCGCTTCGAGGGCCGGTTCGTCCTCTTCGCGCTCCTCGCGATCCTGTGGATGGGCGCGATCGGCTTCCTCGACGACTACCTCAAGATCGTGCAGGGGAAGTCGCGCGGGCTCGTGGCGAAGTGGAAGCTCGTGGGGCAGGTGAGCTTCGGCGTGATGCTGGGCCTCCTCCTCTACTTCTACCCGGTCGTCTCGACCGACGTGCTCCCGGCGACGGCCACGACGCTCCCCTTCTTCAAGTACCTCGTCGTCAACTTCGTGCCGCCGGTCTTCGTCGCCTTCGTGGTGACCGTGATCACCGGCGCCAGCAACGCCGTCAACCTGACCGACGGGCTCGACGGGCTCGCCACCGGCCTCACCGTCATCGCCGCCTTCGCGTTCGCCGTCTTCGCCTACCTGCTGGGCCGCGTGGACGCGACGTCGTACCTGTACCTCTTCCACCTCCCCGGTGCCGGCGAGCTGGCGGTGTTCTGCACGGCGCTCATGGGCGGCGCCCTCGGCTTCCTCTGGTTCAACGCCCATCCCGCGCAGGTGTTCATGGGGGACACGGGCAGCCTCGCGATCGGCGGCGCCTTCGGCACGGTGGCGATCCTCCTCAAGGCGGAGTTCCTGCTCCTCCTCATCGGCGGGGTCTTCGTGGCGGAGGCGCTCTCGGTGATGCTCCAGACCAGCGTCTACAAGTGGTTCAAGCGGACGCGCGGGAAGGAGTACGCCGACGCGCACCGGGTCTTCCGCATGGCGCCGCTCCACCACCACTTCGAGAAGCTCGGGTGGGCGGAGACGACCGTCGTGACCCGCTTCTACATCCTCGGCATCTTCTGCGCCCTCCTGGGCCTCGCCACCCTCAAGCTCCGCTGAGGCGTCCCACGGCCATGGACCGCCGCCCCTCCCTCCCCGCCGGGTGCCCCTGATGCTGGACCAGTTGCGGCAGGACGGCCGCGAGGTCGCGGTGGTCGGGTTCGGCAAGAGCGGCGTCGCCGCCGCGCTCCTGCTCCGCGACCACGGGATCGCCGTGTACGCCTCGGAACTCGCCACCGGCGCCCCGGCCGAGGCGTGGGCCGCCACGCTGCGCGCGGCGGGTGCCGACGCGGAGGTGGGCGGCCACGACCTCGCCCGCATCGCGCGCGCGCAGCTCTGCGTGGTGGCGCCCGGGGTGCCCCCGTCGGCGCCGCCCTACCGCGCGGCCGGGGCCGCCGGCGTCCCGGTCGTGGCGGAGGTGGACCTGGGCGTCACCTCGCTCCGCGGCACGCGCTACGTCGGGCTCACGGGGACGAACGGCAAGACGACGACGACCTCGCTCGTCGCGCACTTGATGCAGGCTATGGGGCTCGACGCGCTCGCGGCGGGGAACATCGGGCTCGCGCTCTGCGAGGTGGCGCGGCGGCCCGCCCACCCGGCGTGGATCGCGCTCGAGCTCTCCAGCTTCCAGCTCCACGACTGCCCGCACGTGAGGCCGGCCATCGGCGTGATCCTCAACCTCGCGCCGAACCACCTCGACCGGTACGCGACGCTGGAGGAGTACTACGGCGACAAGGCCCGGCTCTTCCGGAACGCCGACGCGGGGTCGGTCACGGTGAGCAACGCGGACGACCCGGCGGTGCAGGCGATGGTCGCCCCGGTCCCCGGCCGCCACCTCCGCTTCTCGGTGCGGGAGCGGGCCGACGCCTGGTACGACCGCGCGGGCGGCTGGCTCATGCTCGGCGACGACCGCCTCCTCCGCCGGGCCGAGCTGCCGATCCTGGGCGACCACAACGTCGCCAACGCCCTCACGGCCTCGCTCGTCGCCCGCGAGCTGGGCGCGGCGCCCGGCCAGCTCGTCGCGGGGCTCCGGAGCTTCCGGGCGATCCCGCACCGCGTGGAACCGGTGCGCGAGGTGGACGGCGTGCTCTGGATCAACGACTCCAAGAGCACCAACGTCACCTCCACCGAGGTCGCCATCGCGGCCCTCGACCGGCCGTTCGTGCTGCTCCTCGGCGGGCGCCACAAGGGGGAGCCGTACACGCGCCTCGCCGAGGTGGCGGGCGGGCGCTGCCGCGCGGTCGTGGCGTACGGCGAGTCGGGCGAACTCGTGGAGCGCGACCTCGCCGGGCGCCTGCCGGTCGTCCGCGAGGGCTTCGACTTTCCCGCGGTGCTCGCCGCGGCGCGCCGGCTGGCCCGCGCGGGCGACGCCGTGCTCCTCTCGCCGGCCTGCTCGAGCTACGACATGTTCCAGAACTACGAGGAGCGCGGCGCCCGCTTCCGCGCCCTCGTGGAGGCGATGTGACGGGTTCGCAGGCCGCCGCGTCGGCGCCGGCGGTCCGCCATCCCGGCGAGCTGCGCTGGGAGACCCGGCTCCTTGGCGTCGTGGTGCTGACGCTGCTCGTCTTCGGCATCGCGTCGGTCTCCGGCTGCGCCAACTACCGCGACAACGCGAGCGTGATCGGCACCGCGATGCGCCAGCTCACCGGCGGCCTCGCCGGCGGGATCGTCATGCTCGCCGTGGCGCGGACCGACTACCGGCTCTGGCAGCGCCTCGCGTGGCCGCTCCTCGCGATCACGGTCGTCTGCCTCCTCATCACGGTGATCCCCGGCACCTACCGCATCGCCCCGATGCGGAACGGGGCGCGCCGGTGGATCAACCTTCCCGGCGGGCTCAGCTTCCAGCCCTCCGAGCTCGCGCGCCTCGCCATCGTGGTCTGGTGCGCGATGCTCGCCGCGAAGAAGGGGGAGCAGGTCCGCGGCTTCAAGAAGGGCGTCCTGCCGTTCCTCGTGATCATGGGGCTCGTGTCGGGGCTCATCATCCTGCAGCCCAACATGTCCATGGCGACGCTCGTCGCCCTCTGCGGGGCGGTGGTGCTCTTCTCGGCGGGGGCGAAGCTCGGGCACTTCCTCCTGCTCGGGATCGGCGCGCTCCTCCTCGCGGTGCAGGCGGTGCTGATGGCGCCCTACCGGCTCAAGCGCGTCATGACCTTCCTCGACCCCGACAAGGCGGGCGAGGCGGCGAGCCACCAGATCAACGAGTCCATCGTGGGGGTCGGGGCGGGGCGCCTCTTCGGCGTGGGCTTCGGCGAGGGCCAGCAGAAGTTCCACCTCCCCTACGCCGACTCCGACTTCCTCTTCTCCTGCATCTCGGAGGAGTGGGGGTTCCTCGGCGTGTGCCTGGTGGTGCTCCTCTTCGCGCTCTTCTGCTGGCTCGGCTTCCGCATCGCGCGCACCGCCGCCGACACCTTCGGCCAGTACCTGGCCGTCGGCCTCACGGTCACCGTGGGGCTCACCGCCTTCCTCCACATGGCGGTCTCGCTCGGGCTCATGCCGACCACCGGGCTCACCCTGCCGTTCATGTCGTACGGCCGCACGAGCCTGGTCATCTCGCTCGTGGGCGCGGGGATCCTGATCAACGTGGGCCGCATGCGCGGCCGCCCCGCGCCCAAGGCCGGCGCGAGCCGCGACGCGTGAGCGGGCCGGGGGCGCCGGAGCCCCGGATCATCCTCCCCGGCGCACCCATGCCCAGCATGGTGGGCGGGGTGAAGGAGGGGCGCAGCTCCCGGATCCTCATCGCCGGTGGTGGCACCGGCGGCCACCTGATGCCGGCCCTCGCCGTCGCGCAGCAGCTGCGCGAGCTCCCCGGCGGCTGGGAGCCGGTGCTGGTCGGTGCCGAGCGCGGGGTCGAGGCGCGGATCCTCCCCACCCGCACCTTCCGTTTCCACCTCATCCCCGCCGAGCCGATCTACCGGCGCACCTGGTGGAAGAACCTGCGCTGGCCGCTCGTCTACCTCCGGCTGCTCCGGCGGCTCGACCGGCTCTTCCACGAGGAGCACCCGGCGGCGGTGCTCGGCACCGGCGGCTACGCGAGCGCGCCGGTCGTCTGGTGGGCGGCCCGCCACGGGATCCCGACGGCGATCCAGGAGCAGAACGCCTTCCCGGGCTACGCGAACCGGCGCCTCGCGCGCCGGGTGGACGAGGTGTACCTGGGGCTCCCCGAGGCGCGGGCGCACCTCCGTCCCGGCCCCGAGACGCGGGTGCTCGAGACCGGCAACCCGATCACGCCGCCGGTGAGCGGGCGCGAGGAGGCGGCGCGGCAGCGGTTCGGCCTCGAGCCCGGCCGGCGCACGCTCCTCGTGACGGGCGGGAGCCAGGGCGCGCTCGCCATCAATCGTGCGGTCGAGGGATGGCTCCGGGCGGGGATCCCGGAGTGGCTCTCGCTCGTCTGGGTGACCGGTCCGGGTACGTACGAGCAGTTCCGGGAATTCCATGCGCCGCCGCGCGTCAACGTGATCCCGTTCCTCGACCCGATGGCGGACGGCTATGCCGTGGCCGAGGTCGTGGTCTCGCGCGCGGGGATGATCACGGTCGCCGAGCTCTGTGCGTGGGGCCTGCCGGGCGTGCTGATCCCGCTGCCCACCGCCGCGGCGGACCACCAGACCTTCAATGCGAAGGCGATGGCGGAGGCCGGCGCGGCGGCGTTCCTGCGGCAGTCGGACCTGACGCCGGAGCGGCTCGCGCGGGAGGTCGTGGCGCTCTTCCAGGACGATGCGGCGCGGGCGGCGATGGCGGGCCGGGCGCGGGAGCGGGGGAAGCCCTTCGCGGCCCGCGAGATCGCGACCCGGCTGGCCGCCCTCGCGGGCTGATTTCGGGCTTTCGCCGACCCACGCACCCCCTTACTTTGCAAGAACTTACGATGCACCTGTTCGCTCCGGTCGACCCCCGTCCCGTGCACTTCATGGGCATCGGTGGCGCTGGGATGGGCGCGCTCGCGCTCCTCGCCCATCGCCGCGGCGTTGCCGTGAGCGGGTGCGACCGCGATCCCTCGGGCGCCGCCGACCTGGCGGCCCTCGGCGTGCCGGTGCACGCGGGGCATGACGCGGCGCACGTCGCGGGGGCGCGCGCGGTCGTCGTGACCGCCGCGGTGCCGGCCGATCACCCCGAGCTGGCGGCGGCGCGCGCCGCCGGCATCCCGGTGGTGCCGCGCAAGGAAGCGCTCGCCGCGCTCTGCGCCGGGCGCGAGACGGTGGCGCTCGCGGGCACGCACGGCAAGACGACCACGACGGTGATGACCACCGAGGCGCTCGCCGAGGCCGGGCTCGACCCGACGGGCCTCGCGGGCGGGCGGGTCTCGACGTGGCACGGCAACGCGCGCGTCGGCGGGGACCGTCTCTTCGTCGTCGAGGCGGACGAGTACGACCAGGCCTTCCTCGCGCTCCAGCCGACCGTGGCGGTGGTGAACAACGTCGAGGCCGACCACCTCGAGTGCTACGGCAGCGTGCCGGCGCTGGAGGCGGCATTCGCCGAGTTCGCCGGGCGGGCACGCGTGGCGATCGTGGCGAACGAGGACGCCGGGGCGCGGCGGGTCGCGGCGCGGCTCGCCGGGCGCGTCATCCGGTTCGGCACCGGCGAGGATGCCGATGCGCGCATCGCGCACCTCGAGGCCCGGCCCGACGGCAGCACCGCGGAGGTCCGGCTGCCGGGCGGCGGCCGCGTGACGCTCCGCCTCCGCGTCCCGGGGGAGCACAACGTGCGCAACGCGCTCGGCGCGTTCCTCGCGGCGCGCGAGGCGGGAGCCGCGGAGGCGCCCGCGCTCGCGGCGCTGGCGCGCTTCGGCGGGGTGGGACGCCGCTTCGACCGCGTCGGGAGTGCGGGCGGTGTCGAGGTGATCGACGACTACGCCCACCACCCGACGGAACTCGCCGCCACGCTGCAGGCGGCGCGGCAGGCGTTCCCGGGCCGGCGCCTCGTCGCGGTCTTCCAGCCGCACCTCTACTCGCGCACCGCCGAGCACCACGAGGCGATGGGGCGCGCGCTCGGCGGCGCGGACGTGGCCGTGGTCACGGAGATCTACGCGGCGCGCGAGCAGCCCCTGCCCGGCATCACCGGCCGCCTCGTCGCGGACGCGGCGGTGCGCACGGGGCGGCCGGTCGAGTTCGTCGCCGACCGGGCGGCGGTGACCGCCACCGTCCGGGCGCTCCTCCGGCCCGGCGACGTCGTGCTGACCCTCGGCGCGGGCGACATCACCCGCGTGGGGCCGGAGCTCGTGGCGGCGCTCGCGGCATGAAGCCCGGCTGGTACGTGCTCGGCGGCCTGGCGGCCGCCGCCCTCCTCTGGTTCGGGGCACCGGCCGCCGGCCGCCGAATGGCGTTCTTCCAGGTGCGGCGGGTGGAGGTGCGCGGAAGCCGCTATCTTCCCGCCGAGCGCGTGGTGGCCGCGCTCAAGCTGCCGGTGAAGAGCACCGTGTTCGACCGCTTCGACTCCGCCGCGGCGCGCGTGCGCGCCCTGCCCGGGGTGAAGGCGGCCGCCGTCTCCCGGCGCTTTCCCGGCTCGGTGGTGGTGACGGTCGAGGAGCGTGCGGCGGCCGGGCTCGTGCCGGCGAAGGACGGGCTCCGCATCGTGGACGAGACCGGGCGCGCCCTGCCGTGGGACGCGTCGCGGAGCGCGCCGGACCTGCCGGTGCTCGACGCGGCCGATTCGCTGGTGGCGGGGCTCCTGGTGCGCGTGCGCGAGGCGGACCCGGCGTTCTTCGGCGAGGTGCAGGCGGCCTGGCGGGTGCGCGACGACGTGGTGCTGCAGGTGGCGGGGCACAGGATCTGGTTCCGGCCCGACGCGGGGCCGGAGGAGCTCAGGGCGGTGCAACTGGTGGCGCAGGACCTGGCCCGGAAGGGCCGGCAGTGGGCGGAGCTCGACGGGCGCTTCCGCGACATGGTCGTGGTGCGCCGGGAGGCGGCATGAGCACGGCCGGGCGCCCGCTCGTGGCGGCGCTGGACCTCGGGTCCACCAAGATCGCGGCGGTCATCGCCGAGGTGAGCGGCGACCCGCGGGCCCCCTCGGCGCGGGTGCTCGGCTTCGGCCTCGAGCGCACTGCCGGGATCCGCCGGGGCGTGGTGCGGGACATCGAGGAGGCCACGCGCGCCATCGGGAAGGTGATGCGCGACGCCCAGCGGATGGCGGGCGTCGAGGTGGGGACGGTCTACGCCGGCGTCGCCGGGGAGCACGTCTCGGGGCGGAACTCGCACGGCATGGTGTCGGTCACCGGCGAGGAGATCCGCACCAGCGACGTCGCCCGCGTGAACGACATGGCGAGCAACATCTCCTTCGGCCGCGACCACGAGCTGCTGCACGCCATCCCGCTCGACTACCTGATCGACCAGCAGGGCGGCATCAGCGAGCCGATCGGCATGACCGGCTCCCGGCTCGAGGCGGAGGTCTACCTCGTCACCGTGCTCTCGAGCGTGCTGACCAACCTGCGCAAGTGCGTCGAGCGGGCCGGCTTCCACGTGGGGGAGTTCGTGCTCGAGCCGCTCGCCGCGTCGCTCGCGGTGCTCACGCCCGACGAGCGCGAGCTGGGCTGTGCCATCGTCGAGCTGGGTGGCGGCTCCACCAACGTCGGCATCTTCCAGCACGGGAAGATCCGCCACACCGCGTCGCTCCTCTGCGCCGGGGGGCACGTCACGAACGACATCGTGCACGGGCTGCAGGTCACGCAGCACGACGCGGAGCGGCTCAAGGAGCGCTACGGGGCGGGCTACGAGCCGCAGGTGCCCGACACCGACCTCATCGAGCTCCCCGGGACGCCGGGCCAGGGGCCGCGCACCGCCCACCGCCGGGTGCTCGCGCACATCATGCACATGCGCCTGCAGGAGATCCTCGAGTACGCCCTCGACGAGATCAGCCGGGCGGGGTACCACCAGCACCTCCCGGCCGGTATCATCCTGACCGGCGGCGGGGCGCAGGCCCCGGGGATCGTCGAGCTCGCGCGCGAGGTCTTCGCGATGCCGGTCCGCACCGGGACGCCCGGGCAGGGGCTCACCGGCCTCGCGGACAGCGTCGCCTCGCCGCGCATGGCCGTGCCGGCGGGCCTCGTGCTCTACGGGGCGCGACAGGAACTGGCCGGCGCCTTCGGCACCGGGGCGCGGCGCAAGGGCGGGCAGCTCGAGAAGGTGCTCGTGCCGGTCAAGCGGTGGCTCCAGGACTTCTTCTGAGTCGGCATCCGGAGGAACCTCCCATGATCTTCGAGATCGAGGACAGCGGCGCGCAGGGCGCGAAGATGAAGGTCGTCGGCGTCGGCGGCGGCGGCGGGAACGCCGTCAACCGGATGATCGACGAGCACCTCGCCGGGGTGGAATTCATCTCCGTGAACACCGACGCGCAGGCGCTGGCCCGCTCGAAGTCGAACGTGAAGATCCAGATCGGCAAGAAGCTCACGCGCGGCCTCGGCGCCGGCGCCCGCCCGGAGATCGGGCGCCAGGCGATCGAGGAGGACCGGGCGGAGGTGCTCGAGGCCCTGAAGGGCGCCGACATGGTCTTCGTCACCTGCGGCATGGGCGGCGGCACGGGCACGGGGGCCGCGCCCGTCGTCGCCGAGCTCGCGCGCGAGGTGGGGGCGCTCACGGTGGGCATCGTGACGCGCCCCTTCATCTTCGAGGGCCGCAAGCGGATGATGCAGGCCGACATGGGGATCGGCGAGATGCGCGCCAACGTGGACACGATGATCGTCGTCCCGAACGAGCGCCTCCTCGCCATCGTCGGCAAGGGCACCGGCTTCCTCGACGCGCTCAAGAAGGCCGACGAGGTGCTCCTCCACGCCACGCAGGGCATCAGCCGCCTCATCACCACCACCGGCATCATCAACGTGGACTTCGCCGACGTCCGCACCGTGATGCAGAACGGCGGCGCGGCGCTGATGGGCACGGGGATCGGGCGCGGGGAGAACCGGGCCCTCGAGGCGGCCCAGCAGGCGATCTCCTCGCCGCTCCTCGACAACGTCTCCATCTCGGGCGCGGCGGCGGTGCTCCTCAACATCGTCGGCGGCACCGACCTCACCCTCGGCGAGGCGACGCAGATCAGCGAGATCGTGCACGACGCCGTGGGCGAGGAGGCGGAGATCATCTTCGGCGCCGCGCACGACCCGGCGATGCAGGGCGAGATCCGCGTCACGGTCATCGCGACGGGCTTCGACCGCGCGCGGAGCGAGCGGACGCCGGACGTGATCCCGCTCCCCCGCGCCCGCAAGCCCGCCGCCCAGGCCCCGGCCTCGCCCGTGGCCCCGCCGGCGCGCGCCGCCGACCCCGCGCCGGCGGAGGCGCCGAAGCCCCAGCCGCGCCGCCCCGCCGTGGGGAGCGACGTCTCCGACATGGAGATCCCGACCTTCATCCGCCGGCAGATGGACTGACCGGTGCGGCTCCGCCTCGTCCTCCCGGTCCTCGTCGTCGGTGCCGCCGCGGCCTTCGCCCTCTCGGGGCGGTGGCCCTGGCGGCGCCTCGCCGACCCGGTGGTGACCGCCCAGGCGGCGCCGGTGCTCCCGTTCACCGAGGTCCACGACACCCTGCGCCGCGGCGAGACGCTCGGCGCGCTCTTCGCCCGCCACGGCGCGGGCGCGGGCGCCGTCGCCACGCTGGCCACGCTCCTCGACCCGCGCCGCCTCAAGGCGGGACTGGTGTTCCAGGTGCGCCAGCAGGCAGGGGATTCGCTCCCCTCCGAGATCCGCGTGCGGACCGCCCCCGACCAGCGCCTGCTGCTCCGCCGCGCCAGCGCCGGGTGGAGCGCGGTCAGCGAGCCGATCCGCTGGACCCCCGACGAGATCCGCCTCGAGGGCGCCATCGAGTCGTCCCTCTACGACGCGCTCGACGCCGCGGTCCCCGACCTCCTGCTCCGGGGCGAGGACCGCATCCGCCTCGCGTGGGACCTCGCCGACGTCTTCGCCTGGCAGGTGGACTTCACCCGGGACATCCAGCCGGGCGACCGGTTCCGCGTCGTGGTCGAGCGGCTCGTCTCCGAGGAGGGCGAGGTGCGCTACGGGCGCATCATGGCCGCCGACCTCGTGAACGACGGCAAGACGCTCACCGCCTTCCGCTTCGACGCCCCGGGCGCCGGCGGGTTCTACGACCTCGCCGGCAATTCGCTCCGCCGGGCGTTCCTCCGGGCGCCGCTCCAGTTCCGCCGCATCTCCTCGAGCTTCTCCCGCTCGCGCCTCCACCCGATCCTCGGGATCGTCCGCCGCCACGAGGGCACCGACTACGCCGCCGACCGCGGCACCCCGGTGCTGAGCGCGGCGGACGGCGTCGTCCTGCGCGCGGGGTGGAGCGGCGGGTACGGCAACCTCGTTGAGATCCGGCACCGCAACGGCATCACCACCCGCTACGGGCACCTGAGCCGGATCGCCGCCTCGGTGCGCGCCGGCGCGCGCGTCGGGCAGGGCGAGGTGATCGGCAATGTCGGCATGACCGGCCTCGCGAGCGGGCCGCACCTGCACTACGAATTCCGCGTCAACGGCGTCGCCCGCGACCCGCGCACCGTGGACGCCGGCTCCGGCGAGCCGGTGCCGCCCGCCCTCCGCGCGGCCTTCGCCGCGGAGGAGGGTCGCCTCGCCGCCTTCCTCGCCGGCGCCGCGCCCGTCCAGCTCGCCCAGTCGGCGTACTGACACCCGGCGCCGGCGCCGCCCGTCGTTCCCCCATGGACATCCTGCCGGCCATCGACCTGAGGCACGGCCGCGTCGTGCGGCTGAGCCAGGGGGAGGCCGCGCGCGAGACGGTCTATGAGACCGATGCCGTGGCGCAGGCGGAGCGCTTCGCGGACGATGGCGCCCGCTGGCTCCACGTCGTGGACCTCGACCGCGCGTTCGGTGACGGGGACAACCTCGCGCTCGTCGAGCGGATTGCCGCCGCCGTCCGGGGACGGCTCCAGGTCCAGTGCGGGGGCGGGTTCCGCGACCTCGAGCGCGTCCGCGCCGCGGTGGAGGCCGGGGTGAGCCGCGTCGTCATCGGCACGGCGGCGGTGAGCCGGCCCGAGCTGGTGCAGGAGGCGGTCGCGGCGCTGGGCGCCGAGCGCATCGCGGTCGGGCTCGACGCGCGGGAGGGCCGGGTGGCGCTCCGCGGCTGGACCGAGCAGTCGGCCCTCACCGTGGACGAGGTCGCGGGCCGGATGCTCGCCGCCGGGGTACGAACCCTCGTGTACACCGACATCGCCCGCGACGGGATGCTCACCGGCCCCGACCTCGACGGCTGCGCGCGCCTCGCCGCCCTCGGCGCGGCGGTGATCGCGAGCGGCGGCTTCGCGGGGGCGGCCGACGTGGCGGCCGCGGCCCGCCGCGGCTGCGCCGGCGCCATCCTCGGCCGGGCGCTCTACGAGCGAAGGCTCACGGTGCCCGAGGCGCTCGCCGCCGCGCGGGCGGCCGGGGCGTGACCCTCCTGCTCGTCGTCCTCGCCGCCGTCGCCGCGGCGGGCGTCTCCTACCTCGTCCTCGAAGGGCTCGGGCGCCGGGGCCTCCTGCCGGGCGGGCTCCGCGCCGTCGCCCTCGCCGCGCTGGGCCTCCTCGTCGTCAACGCCAGCTGCCCGACGCCGCCCGTGGCGCTCCGGCCGATCGCGCTCCTCGACGCCTCGCTCAGCATGCAGTCAGCGGGGGGGCGCTGGGTGGAGGCGCGCCGGCTCGCGGACTCCCTCGGCGAGGTGCGGCCGTTCGGGAGCGAGCGCGCCGGGCGTGACAGCGGCGCCGTCCTCGGGCGCTCGGACCTCGCGCCGGCGCTCGTGGCGGCCGCTGCGACGGGACGGCCCGTCGTCGTGATCACCGACGGCGAGATCGGGGACGCGCCGGACCTCCCGCCCGACCTCGCCAGGGCCGCTGGCGTCCGCCTGCTGCCGCGCGCGGCATCCGCGGACCGCAGCGTCGTGCGGGCCGACGCGCCGGGCCGGCTCACGGTCGGCGACACCCTCGAGGTCGACCTCGAGCTCCGCGCCACCGCGGGAGCGGCCGACTCGGGCGCGGTCGAACTCCGCCTCGACGACCCCTCGCGGCGCGTCCTCGCGCGGCGCACGGTGCGGCTCGCGGGCGGAACGGGGCGTACGCTGCTCCGCGTCCCCACCGCGGGTCTCCCGGCGGGCGAGCACCTGCTGGAACTCGCGCTCGTCGGCGCGGACGCGGAGCCGCGCGACGACCGGCGCCTCCTGCACGTCACGCTCGACGCCACCCCCGGCATCGTGCTGCTCGCCGCGCCCGGCGACTGGGACGCGCGCTTCCTCGCGCGCACGATGCGCGAGGTCACCGCGCTGCCCACGCGGGGCTACGTCCGGTTCGGGACGCAGTGGCGGCGGATGGACGACCTCCGCCCCGTCGCGGAGGCCGACGTGCGGGAGGCGGCGCGCCAGGCCGACGTGCTCGTCCTCAAGGGCGGCACGTCGGGATACGCGGACGGGAGCCGCGCGCGCGGCCTCTGGCGCTGGCCCAGCGGCACCGGCGGCACCGCCGTGGACGCGGCCGACTGGTACGCGGCCTTGGGCGGGGCCTCCCCCCTCGCGGCGGCACTCGGCGGGCTCCCGGTGGACTCCTTCGCCCCGGGGATCGCCCTCTCCGAGCTCGACCCCGGGCCCGGCGACTGGATCGGCCTCACCGTCCAGGCGAGCCGGCGCGGCGTCCCGCGCCCCGCGATGATCGGCCGCGACGCGGGCCGCCGCCGCATCGCGGAGACCGGGCTCGACGGCCTCTGGCGCTGGGCCTTCCGCGGCGGCAGCTCGGAGCAGGGGTATCGCGCGCTCGTGGCCTCGACGGTCACCTGGCTCCTCGGCGCGCCCGACTCCGCGGGGGGCGTCGCGCGGCCGGTCCGCCGGGTGGTCCCGAATGGCCGGCCGGTCGTGTTCGAGTGGCGCGGGGCGGGGGAGCCGCGGGCCGTCGCGCTCTCGGTGCAGGGGGCGGCACCGGCGGCGCGCGCGGACACGCTGCGCTTCGACGGGAGCGGGCACGCCGAGCTCTGGCTCGCGCCGGGCGAGTATCGCTACCGGCTCGCCGAGGGGGGCGAGGGACGCATCGCGGTCGAGGAGTGGTCGGAGGAGTGGCTGCCGCGGCCGGTCGTGCTCGCCGACCAGCCGATGGGGAGCGGGGCCGCCGGAGGCCGCCGCGGCGTGCGCGACTGGCCGTGGCTCTTCGCGCTCGCGGTGGCGGCGTTCTGCGGGGAGTGGATCGTCCGGCGGAGGCTGGGGCTGCGCTGAGCGAAGCCGCCGCGCGCGCGGGATCGCATTTGCGCGGCGGGCCGAGGGCGGACATGATCCTTCGGGGCGCGGGCGGTCGCCGCGCCGGCCGACCGCGCCGTCGGGGAGGGCTCGCGCGATGGACCCGCTCTCGGATGTGCTCCGTGCCGTGCGCCTCGAGGGTGCCTACTTCTACCCCGTCGAGGCGGCCGGCCCCTGGCGGGTGGATACCGTCGCCGCGCGCGAACTCTCGCCGCGGATCCTCCCCGGTGCCGAGCACCTGATTTCCTATCACATCGTCACCGAAGGACGCTGCTTCGGCGGCCTGATGGGCGACCCGCTCACCGAGCTCGTCGCCGGGGACGTCCTGCTCTTCCCCCACGGCGACGCGCACGTCATGGCGAGCGGCCCCGACGTGCCGACCGGCCCGGACGTCATGGTGAGCGCCCCCGAACGCTTCCCCGAGACCGTCCGGCTCGGCCCGGCCCCGGCGCGGGGGACGTCGATGGTCTGCGGCTTCCTCGGCTGCGAGCGCTGGCCCTTCAACCCGCTGCTGGCGTCGCTGCCTCGCCGCCTGCACATGCGCGCCCTCTCGGACGGACGCCTCGCCAACCTCGCCCGCTACGTGGTGGAGGAGTCGCGGCGGGGGAGCACCGGCTCGGACGGCGTGCTCACGCGTCTGGCCGAGGTCATGTTCATCGAGGCGCTCCGGCGGTATGCCGACGAGCTCCCGCCGGAGCAGACGGGCTGGCTCGCCGGCCTCAGGGACCCCGTCGTGGGTCGCGCCCTCGCGGCGCTGCACGCGCAGCCGGCCGCGGCCTGGGCCCTGGAGGAGCTCGCGCAGGCGTCCGCCACCTCGCGCTCGAACCTCGCCCGCCGGTTCACGGCGCTCGTGGGCCAGCCCCCCATGCAGTACCTCACGCAGTGGCGCATGCAGCTCGCCTCCGGGCTCCTCGCCGACGCGGACCTCAAGGTGTCCGCGGTCGCCGCCAGGGTCGGCTACGACTCGGAGGCGGCGTTCAGCCGCGCCTTCCGCAAGGCCACGGGCCGGTCGCCCGGCGCGTGGCGCCGAGCCCGGCGCGAACAGCGCAGCCGCACCGCGTAGCCCGCGGCGATCCCTCCCGCTCGGGACGCCGGGGCCGGTTCGTGGGACGCGCGGGCAGGTCCGCGCGACGCGTGGACGGACGGGCAGCATCTTGCGACGACAGGTCATGGGACCGCGCGACGGCGCGTGGCACATTCGGTTCGCGCTTCGAGCGCGCAACGGACCCACGACCTGGAGCGACCACGATGACACCCGACCCGAAGACCTCGTCGATGCCCTTCGCCCCGCACAGCAGCCTGCGCGCCGCGGCGCTCGCCCGCCGGCTCGAGGAGGGCGCGGCCGCGCTCGCGGCGTACGCGCGAGGCCTCACCGACGCCGAGTGGCGGACGCCCGTCGTTCGTGACGGCCGGAGCGTCGGGGTGGTGGTGCACCACGTCGCGTCGGTGTACCCGATCGAGGTCCAGCTGGCGCAGGGGCTCGCCCGCGGCGAGCGGATGACCGGGGTGACCTGGGACGACGTCCACGCGATGAACGCGGGCCACGCGCGCGACCACGCGGGGGCGACGAGGGCCGAGGCGCTCGAGCTGCTCGAGCGGAACAGCGCGGCCGCCGCGGCGGCGATCCGCGCCCTGCGCGACGAGGAG
>JBAIWX010000283.1:0-31324 GCA_037916975.1 Gemmatimonadales bacterium | reverse complement strand
CGGTACGGGGCGAGCGCGATGAGGCTGTCGAACTTCGCGATCGCCTCGTCGTACCGGCTCGCCCAGGAGAGCACCTGCGCCTCCGTGAAGCGCACGTCCGGGTCGGCCGGATCGGCGCGCCGGGCGCGACGGAGGAGCACGAGCGCCGAGTCGAGGCGGTTGGCCCAGGACGCGAGGATGCCGAGCCGGTAGTTGGCGCGCACGGACGCCGGGTCCGTGGCGAGCACCTGCTCGTACGCGCGGCGGGCGTCGTCGTGGCGACCGTCGCGCCACGCCGCGTCGCCCGCCTCGAGCTGGGCCGCCAGGGGCCGCACGGCGAACGCGAGTGCCAGGGCGAGCGGGAGGAGGCCCACGTGGCGGGGTGTCGGCAGGCGGGAGCCGGTCGGCATCAGCGGCGCTCGTTCCAGAGGGTGCGGAGCGAATCGTACACCGGCTTGTAGCGCTCGTGATAGACGGGGGTGTCCCACCCCGGCCAGAGCCACGGGCGGAAGTCCGCCGCGCGCCAGCGCCCGCCCGGCGCCGCGGGGAGTGCCGCGACGACGTGTCCGTCGCGCCGGGCGGTGACCGCGACGCCGACGCGGATCCCGTCCGTCGTCGTCGTGCCGAAGCCTCCCACCGCCCCGGCGGGCGCCGAGTCCTCGTGGAGGATCGTGTGGGACGACGGATCGGTCACGTTGAGCAGGTCCCATGCGAGCCGCAGCTCGAGCAGGCCATGCGCCCGGTCCCACCACCAGTCGGCGAGGGTGGACTGCGCCTCCGTGCCGTAGCGGAGCCGGCCGCGGTTCACGCCCTGCGCCCGGAAGAAGGTCCCGTCCCGCCCGAAACGGGCGCGATTGGTGAGCGCGAAGAGCGAGTCCCAGCGCGCGTCGGCGCGGGGGCGCGTCCCGACGGGCCGGCGGTAGAAGAGCCCCCGGTCGTCACCGGTCGCGGCCGGCGGCGCGGGGGCGTGGCGATTGTAGTCCGGGGTCACCAGCAGCTCCGCGTCGTCGGGCCCGCGGAAGCGCGCGGCGAACTCGAAGCCCAGGTCCCCGGTAGGCGCCCCGCCCGGCAGCGTGCGCTGCCCCGCCTCGGGGCGATAGGTGTCGAGCGCCAGCACGACATCGAGCGAGTCCCATGGGAAGTCGCGCCCGGCGAGGCCGGGGAACTCGACCGCCGCGTAGAGGAACGAGGCGTCGCTGCCCAGCCGCAGCGTGCCGGGACTGGCGCCGGCGGCGGGCCCGGTCCCGGCCGCGGCGAGCCGCTGCCAGCGCGTCGCGTCACCGCCCAGGACCGGCCGCGCGGCGCTGTCCCCCGCGACGAGCGCCACGATGCCGTAGTTCTGCTCCGCGTCCATGGTGTTGTGCCAGAGGCGGGTGCGCTCCGGCGGCAGCTCGAAGTCGATGACGAGCCAGTTGTGCTTGAACCACTCGTCGAGCCACGCGAAGACGATCCCGCCGGCGAGCCCTGCCGCCTCGATCTCGCGGCTCAGCCGGGCGTCGATCGCCGCCATCGCCCGCTCGTCGTGCCCGCCGTGGTGCCACCCCTGCGGTTGCAGGTGCGCGATGCCGCGGCTCGAGGGCACGCCGTACTCCGCGATGATCACCGGCATCCCCGCGTGGTGCCGTGCGAGGTCCTGCAGGTAGCCGAAGTAGTTCGAGCGCCCCTCCGGCGACTCGGCCCGCGCGTAGCCCGGGTCGAGGTTCATGAAGTCCGGGTAGTAGGGGTAGGCGTGGTAGCTCGCGAACCACCCCGCCGGGTTCTGCGCCGTGGGCCGCACCAGGTTCGCATCGAGCCCGATCGCGTCGTTCTCGTATTCGAGCCGCGCCTGCGCCGGGGGGCGCCGCGCCTCCCCGCGCCGCGCGAGTTCCTCGGCGACGCCCGACTCGGTCGGGTGCGTGAGCGGGTCGAGCGTCGGCCAGTTCGTGTAGGCGACCGGCCGGAGCGCGTGCCACCGGTCGAATTCGTAGCCCAGCAGGTAGTCGCACTGCTCTGCCATCCAGGCGTCCATCGCCGGGGCGGCATCGGCCTCGAGGAACCGGCCCCGGTAGGGCCGGGGCCCCGGAGATCGCGCGTCGAACGCCTTCACCGCAAACGGTTCCCACTCCCGACCGATCACGTAGCCCAGCACCCAGCGCGAGACGTCGGCGTCGTAGAGCCCGTGCGCATGGCCGGGCCGCAGCGGGAGCCGCGTCGCGCCGTGGAGGAGGTCCACGACGCGCCGCATCTCCGCCCGGAACGCCTCCTTCCACTCGCGGTCGTCGAAGTCGTCCTTCGGCGGCAGTTCCGTCCACACGCCGTGCACCAGCCACAGCGGCCGCTCGCGGTGCGCGAGGTTGTAGGCGCGGAACGCACGATAGAAGGGCGGTGGCAGGATGGTGTAGAGTCGCACGGCGTTGGCGCCCATCGCGCCGATGCGATCGAGCCAGCGCGCGTAGGTGCCCGAGTCGGCCGGGAACTCCGACGGGAACCTGCCCGGGAGCGCGACGCCGAGGTTCACGCCGCGGAGCCGGAACGGGGTCCAGCCGGCGGGCCCGCGCACCTCGAAGCGCGTTCCCTGCGTGCGGCTCACGAGCACGAGCGTATCGGGACGCGCCGGGGGCGTCGGCACGATCCGGCGCCAGTCGGCGTCGATGCGATCGAGGAGCGCCGTCATGCCCTCGCGCTTGGGGTCGAGGGCCACGGCGCGCCGCGCCGCTGACTCAGCGGTGCCCGGATCGCCGCGGCGCCACGCGGCGAAGGCGAGGCCCTCCCAGCCGTCGGCGTTCGTCGAATCGGCGGCGACCACGACGCGAAAGAGCGAATCCGCCCGCGCGAGCCGTCCCCCGCGCAGTGCGGTGAAGCCGAGCCCGGTCCTGGCATCGAGGCTCCGGGGGCAGCGGGCGTCCCCCTCGGCGAAGCGCGCCTCCGCCGCGGCCAGCGAGTCGGCCCGGTAGAGGCGCCATCCCTCCGCGATCGCGCGCCCCGCCGCCGGTGGGCAGGCGACGCGCTGCGCGGCCGCCGCCGTCGGGGCGGCCTGCGAGAGGATGAGGCAGATGGCGGCGCGCGCGGCTAAGTTGAGTCGCATCGAGGCCTGGATTCGAACCGGACGAGGGGTGTCTGCAATGAGCACGCCGGACGCAACGACCACCGCGGCCCTCGGCCGCGCGATCATCGACACCTTCGGCGCCGGCTGGACGAAGCTCCGGATCGAGCAGCTCGCCTCGGTCTTCGCGGAGGACGCGGTGTTCATCGAGACGCCCTTCTCCGAGCCCATCAAGGGCCTCACGGCCATCCGCCAGTACTGGGCGGACGTCCCCTACCACCAGTCCGAGGTCACCTTCACCTCGGGCGAGATCTTCACCGTCGGCCCCTGGTTCTCCACCGAGTTCAAGTGCGTCTTCCGGCGCCGGCGCACCGGCGAATGGGTGGACGCGCGCGGGGCCATCTTCTGCGAGACTGCCGACGGAAAGGTGACCGAGATGCGCATGTACTGGCACCGGTGGAGCGGGGGCCGGGAGACCAGCAAGCCCTGACCGTTCGTCCTGCCACGGTGACACGACGCCCGCCGCCTCCCGGCGTCGTACGTTGTGGGACAAGGGCTTACGACATGGCACGCCGTTCGCTGAGAATGATGCAGCGGTCGGGGCGTGCTCCACCAGCAGTCTAGGCGCCCGGGCCGTTTCAACGACGTTCCAGTCCTCGGCGCCATCGAGCGCCCGGCGATGCCCGGGAGGCGTCATGCTCACCGCCCTGCTGTTCGCACTCGCAGCCACCTCGCCCGCCGCGGTCCCGGCCTCCGGCCCCGACCCCGCCGTCCGCATCTGGCTCAACAACGACCGCCGCTTCCTCCCGGGCGACCGCGCCAAGGTCGAGGTCCGCACGGCGGACGACGGCTTCCTGCTCGTCCTGCACGTGGACACCGACGGGCGGCTCCGCATCCTCTTCCCGCTCGACCCGTCGGACGACAATTACGTCCGCGGCGGCCGCAAGTACCAGGTCGTCGGCCGAGGCGGGCGCGAGGCCTTCGTGGCCGACGGCGACGGACGCGGGGTGATCTACGCCGCCGTTTCGCGCGACCCGTTCGAGTTCGGCCAGTACGTGGTCGGCGACCACTGGGACTACCGCACGCTCAACCAGTCGCAGTACCCGACGGACCCCGAGGCCGAGCTCAACGACCTCGTGCAGAAGATGGCCCGCGGCCGGTTCTACTACGACCTCGTCACGTACGACGTCGCCGGACGCGTGGCCTACGACGGCGGCGGCAACACCACGGTGGTGGTCCACGACTACGACACGCCGTACTCCTGGGGCAGCGCCTGCTTCGGCTGCGGCCTCTGGCGCGATCGCGTCGGCTTCGGGATCTCGGTCGGCTGGACCGATCCGTACTGGGGCTACGCGCGCCCGGTGCTCTACGACCCGTGGTACTACGATCCCTGGTACTACGACTCGTGGTACTACTCGCCGGCGTACTATCGCCCGTACGGCTGGTACCAGCCGTGGTACGGCCGCCCGTGGGGGCCGCGCATCTGGGACGGCGACCGCTACGTGACGGCGACGCCTTACCGGTTCAAGCAGTACGACCGGCGCTGGAGCGCGAACGAGCCGACGTACCGCGACCGGATGTACCGGACCAACCTGGTGAACACGGTGGTCGGCCCGGTGCCGGGCCGCGACCGGATCGAGCGCAGCGACTTCACCGGCCGCCGCTGGGACGGCTCGGCGAACCCGGTCGGCCAGCCCGCGCGCGGCGGCGTGGACGCGGGCGCCGGCCGCCCGCTGCCGGGTGACGCGGCGGGTGGCCGTCCGGGCCGCGACTGGAACAACAACGATCGCGGACGCCGCCCCGAGCCGACCGGTGCGCCGGTGCTCCGGCCCCGGGACGACGACCGGGGCGCCCAGCCCCAGCCGCAGGCGCAGCCCGGCGGCATCACCACCTCGCGGCCGGAGCAGCGGGACCCGTGGGGCATCCGCGACCGGGGCCGGCGCGACAACAGCCCGGAGCGCGCGACGCCGGCGCCCCAGCCGCAGCGTGTCGAGCCAGCCCCCGCACCCACGCGGGAGCAGCCGCGTGCCGAGCCCCGGCGCGAGCCGTCGAACCCGTGGGGCATCGGTGAGCCGCGCCGCCGCGACTCGGGCAGCGACAACGCCCGGCCGTCGGCGCCGCCGCCGAGCGCGCGGCCGGAGCCTCGGCCACAGCCGCGTGCCGAGCCCCGCCCGGCGCCGCCGCCGTCGCGTCCGGCGCCGGAGGTGCGCGGTGGTGGTGGCGGCGGCGGGGGCGGTGGCCGCTCGGCGCCACCGCCGAGCGGTGGTGGCGGCGGGCGACGCCGCGGATAGGGCAGCGGAAGAGGCGGGGCACCGATCCGAAGGGTCGGTGCCCCGCGTCCATCCGGGCGGCGCCGATGTACATTGCGCCCAAGCGCGCCGCCCGTCGCGGTGCCCGACCCGCTTCCCCGGACCCCCTGCCATGGCGCCGATCCCCGAGTCCCGACCCATGTCCTACTCGCGCGGCGAGATCACGACCTTCGTGATGCCGCACATGCAGAACATGCTCGGCGACCTCTTCGGCGGGCACCTGATGGCGCTCGTGGACCAGGCGGCGGCGGTGGCGGCGATCCGCCACGCCGGCGGGCCGGCCGTCACCGCGGCGATCGACCGGGTGGACTTCCGCGCACGCATTCCCGTGGGCGCGCTCGTCACGTGCATCGCCACGGTGGACTGGGTCGGGAACAGCTCGATGGACATCACCATCGAGGTCTACGCGGAGAAGCCCTCCACCGGCGACCGGCAGCACACGCACACCGCGCACGCCGTGTTCGTTGCCATCGACGAGCACGGGAAGCCGAAGCGGGTGCCGCGCCTCGTGGCGGAGACGGGCGAGGAGCGGGAGCGGATGGAACGGGCGCGGCGCCATCGCGAACGGATGGCGCGCGAGGCATGAGCGGGCCGATCCTCGTCCTGAGCGGCGGCGGGGCGAAGGCCGCCGCGCACCTCGGGGCGTGGCGCGCGCTCCGCGAGGCGGGGCTCATGCCGCGCCGCATCGTCGCGACGTCGTTCGGCGCGGCGGTCGGCGCGGCGCTCGCGTCGGGGCTCGAGCCCGCCGAGGTGCTCGAACGGCTCACGCGGCTCGGGCCCGACGGGGTGCGCGCCCATCCCCTCGTGACGCTGGCGGGTGTGTGGCTCCCCGGCCTCCTCCGGCCCGAGCCGTTCCGCCGCGCGCTCGAGGCGCTCGTGCCGGCGCGCGCCTTCGAGGAGCTCACGCTGCCCCTGACGCTCACCGCGACCGACCTCGGGACGATGGACCGCGTGGCCTTCGGTCACGGGGGCCAGGCGGCGCCGCTCCTGGACGCCCTCCTCGCCGCCTGCGCGCTGCCGCCCTGGTTCCCGGCGGTGCCGCTCGGCGGGCGGCTCCTCGCCGACGGGGGGCTCCGCGGCGCGCTCCCGCTCTGGGCCGTCGGCGAGCCGGGCGACGCGACGGTGATCGCCGTGGACGTGGGCCCGACCTTCGCGCTCGGGCGCGAGCCGCGGGTGCCGAGACGCCCCGCGCTCGTGCAGGCGGCCGACGAGGCGCTCGGCATCCTGATGGCGCAGGTGACCGAGGACGCGGTGGAGGCGTGGCGGGCGGCGGGACGGCCGCTCACCCTCGTGCGGCCCGTGACCGAGCGCAACGCCACCTTCCGGACCGACCGGATGGCGGCCTACGAGGCGGCCGGCCACCGTGCGACGCGCGCGGCGCTGGGCCTCGGCGAGACTTGATATCTCCGACCGGCGCGCCGAACTTCGGCAGTCCCGGCGGCGGACCTCCCGACCCTGAGTGGAGCGTTCATGAAGGCACGTGACGTGATGGTGTCCGATCCCCACGTGGCGGTGGCGGGCGCGATGGCGAGCGAGGTGGCCATCATGCTGCGCACGCGGAACATCTCGGTCGTCCCCGTCGTGGACGACCACCGCACGCGCAAGTTCCTCGGCACGCTGAGCGACCGCGACCTGGTCACCCGGTGCCTCGCCGAGGGGAAGCACCCCTGGCACACCCGCGCCGACGCCCTGATGCGCACGAACACGACCGTCTGCGGCCCCGACCAGGAGCTCGACGGGTTCACGCTGCGCATGGACCTCGAGCCCAACGAGTCCCACCTGCGGGCCACCATCACCGTCGTGGACGCCGACCGCCGCGTGGTGGGCTTCATCAGCCACCCCGAGCAGGTCCCCGGCGTCCACATCGTCTGGGGCTGACCCGGTGGCGCCCCGGCTCTTCACGGTGGCGGAGGCGGAACGGACGCTCCCGCTCGTGCGCCGCATCGTGCGCGACCTGGTGGAGGAACATCCCGCCTGGAAGCGCGCGGTCGCGCACTACGAACTCCTCGCCGGCGGGGCGACCGCCGGCGAGGGCGAGACTCCCGAGCTCCGCGCCGCCGAGCAGGCGGTGCGGCGCCACGCCGAGCGGATCGACGGCTACCTCGCCGAGCTCGCGCAGGTCGGCTGCGCCTGCAAGGACCTCGAGGCCGGGCTCGTGGACTTCCACACCCTGCGCGGCGATCGGGTCGTCTGCCTCTGCTGGCAGCCCGGCGAGGAGCGGATCGCGTTCTGGCACGAACTCGACGCCGGGTTCGCCGGCCGCCAGCCGGTGGACGCGGCGTTCGCGCCCGGTGCGGAGGTCGGGTGATGGGGATCTGGGGGTTCCTGCACTTCGCGGGGTTCGCGGCGTGGATCGGGGGCGGGCTGGCGTCGATGTTCGTGGGGCTCGCGGGCCGGCGCGAGGAGCGGCCGGCGCTCGGCACGGTGGTGCGGCTCCAGTGGGCGATCACGCGGACCCTCGTCTTCCCCGGCGCGATCGCCACGGTGGTCTCCGGGCTCATGCTCACCTTCCGCATCATGGGCTCCCCGCAGACCGGCAACGGGTGGCTCGTGCTGATGCAGGCGGTGGGGCTCGTCGGGGCGCTCCTCGCCCTGTTCGTGACCGTGCCCACCTCGGCACGCCTCACGCGGCTCGACCCTGCCGGCCCCCACGCCGCCTTCTTCGACAAGCTCCGGGCGCGGCAGCGCCTCATGGGGGCCGTGAGCGGCGTGCTCGGTGCGCTGGCGCTCCTGGGCGGGGCGCTCTACCGCTACGGCAGCTGAGGGCGGGCGGGCCGGATGCGCCACGGGGCGGCGTTCCCGAGGGGACGCCGCCCCGCGTGCTTCGTGGGGACCGGGCGCGCGGCAGGGCCGCTCAGGCCGCGGGCCGGCGGCGCCGCCCGGTGGCGCAGGCGGCGCGGACGGGGCAGCGGCCGCAGTGCGCCACCCGCGCGGTGCACACGAGGGCGCCCAGCTCCATGATGGCCTGGTTGAACGCCCAGGCCGCGGGTCCCCGGCGGGGGACGAGCGCGTGGGCGGTGGCCCAGAGGCGGTGCTCGTCCCGGGCGGCGTGGCCGAGCCGGGGGTGGAAGGCCCGGCGAATGACGCGGGCCACGTTGGTGTCCACGGCGGGCGCCGGCCGCTCGAAGGCGAAGCAGGCGATGGCCCCGGCGGTGTACCGCCCCACCCCCGGCAGTGCGCGGAGCGCCTCGGGGTCGTCGGGGAAGGCGCCGGCACGCGTGGCGACGAGCTCCTGCGCGAGCCGGTGGAGGTTGTGGGCCCGGCGGTAGTAGCCGAGCCCTTCCCACGCCTCGCGCACCCGGTCCGCCGGCGCGCCGGCGAGGTGGTGCACGGTGGGGAAGGCGGCGAGGAAGCGCTCGTAGTACGCCTCCACCCGGCTCACCTGCGTCTGCTGGAGCATGAACTCCGACACCGCGACGCGGTACGGGTCGCGGGTGCGCCGCCAGGGGAGGTCGCGCCCATGGCGGCGGAACCAGCGGAGCAGGGCGCGGCGGAAGGCGGGGGCGTGGCGGGGCTCGGCGGGCCTAGACTTCCGTGGCATGGGGACCCAAGATACAGGGCGACCGTGACTTGGGCCATGCGAGCGCAGGGCCGTCGGTCCCCCCCACGATGACGACCACCACGCTCGACGTCCGCCGGCTCGCCGGCCGCATGCTCCTCGACGGCACCTCGCACGTCGGGCGCTTCAGCTTCTTCTTCCTCGAGACGCTCCGCGGGCTGCGCGAGGTGCGCATCTGGTGGCCACGCATGCTGGTGGAGGCGTGGAACATCGGGGTCGGCAGCCTCTTCCTGATCGTCCTCATCTCCTCCTTCGCGGGCGCGGTGACGGCGCTCCAGACCGGCTACCAGTTCACCGGCAGCATCCCCTACTACGTGGTGGGGACGCTCGTCGTGGAGTCGGTCGTGCTCGAGCTCGGGCCGGTGCTGACGGCGCTGGTGCTGGCGGGACGGATCGGCGCGCGGTACGCCGCGGAGCTCGGGACGATGCGCGTGACCGAGCAGATCGACGCGCTCGAGAGCCTCGGGCGCTCGCCGGCGAGCCACCTCATCGTGCCGCGGGTGGTGGCGGGGCTCGTGATGATCCCCGTGCTCACCATCATCGCGAACGTGACGGGGGTCGTGACCGGCTGGGCGGCGGTCAAGCTCGTGCTCCCGGTGACCGACGCCGACTTCACGTACGGCGCGCAGGCCTACTGGCGCGCGTGGGACGGCTGGTACTCGCTCATCAAGAGCGTCTTCTTCGCGCTGAGCATCGGGCTCATCTCCTGCTACCGGGGGATGACCACCCAGCAGGGGGCGCAGGGGGTCGGCCGCTCGACGACCGGCGCCGTGGTCACGAGCTCGGTCGTGATCCTGCTCCTCGACATGCTGGTCACCCGCATCCTCCTCAACCAGTGATCGAGCTCCGCGGGGTCAAGAAGCGCTTCGGCGCGACGGTCGTCCTCGACGGCGTGGACTTCGACGTGCGCGAGGGCGAGACGGTGGCGCTGATGGGGCCGTCGGGCACCGGGAAGAGCGTCCTCCTCAAGCACATCATCGGCCTCCTCATGCCGGACGAGGGCCAGGTGCTGGTGGACGGGAAGGACGTCGCGGCGCTCTCGCGCAGGGCGCTGATCGAGCTGCGGAAGACGATCGGCTACGTCTTCCAGAACGGCGCGCTCTTCGACTCGATGGACGTCTTCGAGAACGTGCGCCTCGGCATCGTGGACGAGGCCCGGTACCGCGACGAGGCGTACTGCCGCGACCGCGTCGCGGAGTGCATCCGGCTCGTGAACCTCCAGCCGGACGCGGTGCTGGGGAAGTACCCCGCGGAGCTCTCGGGCGGGATGCGCAAGCGGGTCGGCATCGCCCGCGCCATCGCCGGGAAGCCGAAGTACCTCCTCTACGACGAGCCGACGTCGGGGCTCGACCCGGTCAACGCCGACATCATCGACGCGCTCGTCCAGCGCCTCGATCGCGAGCTCGGCGTGACCAGCGTGATGGTGACCCACGACGTCCGCGGCGCGTTCCGCGTCGCCAACCGGCTGGCGCTCCTCAGCGAAGGGAAGATCGTGATGCAGGGCACGCCCCAGGAGTTCCTCGCCTCGACCGACGCCCGCGTGAAGGCGTTCCTCGAGCGCGACTTCGACAACGCCCAGTTCGCGGCCTGAGCCATGGACGTGCGCTACGGCCGGGAGATCACCGTCGGGAGCATCGTCCTCGTGGCGGTGGCGCTCTTCGTCGGCGGCACGATGTGGCTGAGCGGGAAGTCCTTCCGCGCGGGCGGCGGCGTGAAGGTGCGCTTCAGCGACGTGGGCCTCCTCAAGCGCGCCTCGCCGGTGCGCGTCTCGGGCGTGCCGGTGGGCCGGGTGGAGGACATCCGGCTCGTCGCGCCGGGCCACGTGGTGGTGACGATCACGCTCCCCGGGATCGTGCAGCCGAAGGCCGACGCCACCGCGCGCGTGGTGCAGGTGGGCCTCGCCGGCGACGCCGCGCTGGCCTTCGATCCCGGCACCTCGGCGACACCCCTCGCCCCGGACGCCGAGGTGCCCGGCCGCGTGGACGCGGGGATCGCCGACCGGGTGCCCGCCCTCGCCGACCGCGCCGACAGCGTGATGATCGGCGTGCAGGCCCTCGCGAACCAGGCGATGGCCGACCGGATGGCGCGCACGCTCGAGGAGCTGCAGGCGACGCTCACGGCGTCCCGCCGGCTGATGGCCCTCTACGCGGACCGCGAGCGCGGCCCGTCGGCCGAGCTCGAGCGGACGATGGTCGAGTTCCGCGCCGTCGCCGCGCGGCTCGACAGCACCCTCGGCGCGCCCTCGGTGGTGCGCGCCCGCGACCAGGCGGACACCCTCGTCCGGAACCTGTCCCAGATGTCGGCGCAGCTCCGGAGCACCGGCGAGCGGCTCGACACGCTGCTCGCCCGCGTCGAGCGCGGCGAGGGGAGCCTCGGCCGCCTCGCCACCGACCCCGCGCTGCACGACCAGACGGTGCGCCTCATGGCGTCCATGGACTCCCTCATTGCGGACCTCCGGAAGCACCCGGGGAAGATCGGCGTGACCGTCAAGCTATTCTGAGTCCCGCTCAAGCAATTCCGCCCCGTCTCCGATAATCCCCGGTGTCTGCCTGCCCCCTGCCCGCCCTTCCGGCGGGCCGGGCGGCGTCCGGGCGTCCCGCCGCGGGGCCCCGGCCAGGCCAGGATCCGGAGGTCGGAGCGTCATGTCCGAGGTCGTGTCGAGCATCGCGACGCGCCGCCAGCGTGCGGATGCGTTCTTCCTCAAGCTCATCTGGGTGCAGTTCGTCCTCGGCGTGGCGCTCGCCGCGTGGAAGGGGACGTGGGTCGCCGCGCTCGGGGTGGGCGGGCTCTTCGCGCTGCTGCCGACCGTGGCGCTCCGCCTCGCGCCAGGCCGCCTCTGGGCGCGCGGCGTCATGGCGGCCAGCCTCGTCAGCTACTCGGCCACCTTCATCCACAGCATGCACGGCATGATCGAGATGCACTTCGGCATCTTCGTCATGCTCGCGATGCTCATCTTCTACCGCGACTGGCGGCTCTTCCTGGTGGCCACCGCCACGGTCGCCGTGGAGCACCTGGGCGGGGACCTCCTGCAGCGTGCCGGCTATCCCGTGTGGGTGTTCAACCACGGCGGCGGGGTCGGCATGGTGCTCTTCCATGCCGTGTTCGTGGTCATCGAGGCGGCGTTCCTGGCGTGGATCAGCGTCAACGCGGTCCGGGAGATGGACGAGGGCGACCGCCTCGCCGGGGAGAACCGCGAGGCGCTCGCCGCCTCGCAGGCGTTGAGCGGGCTGCTCGAGGCGGTGGGCCACGCGACGACCGAGGAGGAGGTCTTCCGGAAGGCGCTCGCCATCGTGCGCGAGCGGCTCGGCTTCGCGTACGGCGCGCTCTGGACGGTGGAGGCGGGCGCGAGCGGCGGGAAGGAACTCCGCTGCCGCCATGCGGAGGGCTCGCTCGGGCCGGAGTTCGACCACGCCTCGCGCGAGGCCACCTTCCGCAAGGGGCAGGGGCTCAATGGCCGTGCGTGGGAGCAGGGGCAGCTGGTGGTGGCCGACGACCTCGCGGCGCTCGCCGACTGCCCGCGGAAGGGGGCGGCGGCGCGCGCGGGCGTGACGCAGGCCGCAAGCCTCGCGGTCTTCGCCAGCGGCAAGGTCGTGGGTGTCGTGGACTTCCTCGGGGCCGGCGGCCCGCCGCTCAGCGAGGCGCGGCGCAAGGCGCTCGGCGGGATCAGCCAGGTCCTGTCGGACACGATCGAGCGCCTGCGGCAGCAGCAGGCCGAGCAGGCGCGGCTGCGCGACCTGCAGGAGAAGGTGGACCGGATGCTCGAGGTGGTGCGGGCCGCCGGCCAGGGCGACCTCACCCGCCGCGTGCCGGTGACCGGCGAGGACGCGATCGGCCAGCTCGGCACGGGGCTCGACGGCTTCCTCGCCGACCTCCGGGGGCGCGTCGGCTCGATCGTGCACGGCGCGCGGAACATCGCGGCCGCGGCGGAGGGGCTCGCCTCGAGTACGCAGCAGATCGGCGACGCGGCGGACCAGTCGAGCGGGCAGGCGAACGTCGTGAGCGCGGCCGCGGAGCAGGTGAGCCGGAACGTGGCCACCGTCGCCACCGCGACGGAGGAGATGGGCGCCTCGATCCGCGAGATCGCGAAGAACGCCACCGACGCCACGCGCGTGGCGGGCGAGGCGGTGCAGCGGCTGGACGCGACGACCGGCACGGTGCAGAAGCTCGGCGCCTCGAGCCAGGAGATCGGCGAGGTCGTGAAGGTGATCACCTCGATCGCGGAGCAGACGAACCTGCTCGCGCTCAACGCGACCATCGAGGCGGCCCGGGCCGGCGAGGCGGGCAAGGGCTTCGCCGTCGTGGCCAACGAGGTGAAGGAGCTCGCCAAGGAGACGGCGCGGGCGACCGAGAGCATCGGCGGGAAGATCGAGGCCATCCAGACCGACACCCGGAGCGCGATCGCCGCCATCACCGGGATCGGCGAGATCATCCGCCGCATCAACGACATCCAGACGACGATCGCGAGCGCCGTGGAGGAGCAGTCGGCGACCACCGCCGAGATGGCGCGGAACGTCACGGAGGCGGCGCGCGGCAGCCACGAGATCGCCGAGAACATCACCGGCGTGGCGCGCGCGGCGAGCGAGACGTCGAGCGGCGTGCAGGCCAACCTGCAGGCGATCCAGGCCCTCGCCCAGCTCGCCGGCGAGCTGCAGGCCCTGGTGGACCGCTTCGAGGTGGGCGACGGCGGGGAGGCGGGCGGCGCCCCCCGGGAGCCCGCCCTCGCCCGCCGGGGGGCGCGGCGCTAGCCGCGCGTCACGGGCCGGTCACCGCCCCGGGGGCGCGGAACCCGGGGGGACGGTGGCGGGTTACAGCAGATGGCCCGCGTCGGCAGGGTGCCGGCGCGGGCCGTTCCGTCCCCGGAGGTCGAGATGGCGGTGGCAGGTGTGATCGCGCCGGCGGTCCCGGCGCTCGAGGAGCACGTCCGCGGGCTGCTGGCGGGCCTCGGCGAGGACCCGGAGCGCGAGGGGCTCCTCAAGACCCCGGAGCGGGTGGCGAAGGCGCTCCGGTTCCTCACGACGGGTTACGGCCTCACCGCGCGCGACGCCATCGGCGACGCGCTGTTCGAGGCCGAGGCGCACGACAACATGGTGCTCGTGCGGGACATCGAGTTCTACTCGCTCTGCGAGCACCACATGCTGCCCTTCTTCGGGAAGGCGCACGTGGCCTACATCCCCGATGGCCACATCGTCGGGCTCTCGAAGCTCGCGCGCGTCGTGGACGTCTTCGCGCGGCGGCTGCAGGTGCAGGAGCGGCTCACCGACCAGGTGGCGGACGCGCTGGAGGAGGTGCTGCGGCCGAAGGGGGTGGGGGTCGTGCTCGAGGCGGCGCACTTCTGCATGATGATGCGCGGCGTCGAGAAGCAGAACTCGTCCACCCTCACGAGCTCGCTCCGCGGCGTCTTCCGCACGGATGCCGCGACCCGCGACGAGTTCCTGCGGCTGGCGCACGCGCGCCGCTGACGGCGCGCGCCGCCGTCAGCGACGGCGCGGGTTCCCGAGCCCCGCGCCGAGGTGCACGTGCAGCGCGATGTTGGGGACGTCGGCGCTCCCGTTCACGACCGGCACCCGCACCCACGAGACGCTGAGGCGGGTGTCGGCGCTCAGGAAGACCGGCCCCGCGTGGACGAGCCGCCGGTTGAGCCCCAGCTGGGTCGTCACGCCCGTGAGTTCGTAGCCCCGCCCGAAGGTCCCGCCCTGCCGCGGCCGCTCGAGGTTCCGCACGATCGAGTAGGCGTTCGTGACCACCGGCCCCGCGCCCAGGCTCACCGCCCAGTCGCCCCGGCGCCAGAGCTTCCCCACCGTGAACTGGTTGTAGCCGAAGGTGATCTTGAAGACCTGCACCTCGGGCGGCGGGTTCTCGAGGTACGTCTTGTGGTGCGTGACGTCCACGAACCACCCGCTCCGCCCGGACCACCGGCTCAGCCGGCCCGCGTAGTACCAGGCGTCCTGGAAGGGATGCGTCTCCCAGTGCGCCCGGAAGCGGAGGTCGGGGTAGCCCTGCTGCCGGATCGTCATGTCCGTCGGGGCGCTCCACGAATTGCCGAGGAACGCCTCGACGGCCCACTGCGCCGCCACGGGCCGGGCCGTGGCGAGGGCGAGGACGAGGGGCGCCAGCACCTGCCCGAGGCGCCCGGGGAGCGCCCGCGTTAGCTTCCCGCGCATGTTGTCGGTCACCTTTCTGGGGACGGGCGCGGCGTGCCCGACCATCGAGCGGAATGTCGCCGGGCTCGCCGTCCAGCGGGAGGGCGAGACCTTCCTCTGGGACTGCGGCGAGGGCACCCAGCGCCAGATGATGCGCTACGCGGTGGGCTTCACCTTCCGCGAGATCTTCTTCACCCACTGGCACGCCGACCACCTCCTCGGCGTCATCGGCCTCCTGCGCACGCTCGGGCTGCAGGATCGCACCGCACCCGTGACGCTCTACGGCCCGAAGGGCGCGCAGCGCATCCTCGGCCAGTGCGTGTCGCTGGGCGTCGAGAAGCCGCGCTTCCCGGTGGAGATCGTCGAGCTCCGCCCCGGCGACCGCCTCCGGCGCAACGGCTACGACCTCGCCTGCTTCCCGACCGACCACCGCGCCGACACCCTCGGCTTCGCGCTCGAGGAGCACGTGCGGCTGGGACGCTTCAACCCCGAGCGGGCCCGGGCGCTGGGCATCCCGGAGGGGCCGCTCTGGGGACGGATCCACCGCGGCGAGGCGGTGGAGCTGCCCGACGGCCGCCGCATCGAGGCCGCGGAGCTGGTGGGCGAGCCGCGCGCGGGCCGGAAGCTCGTGTACTCCGGCGACACCCGCCCGACCCGCAGCGTGATCGAGGCGGCGCGCGGCGCCGACCTCCTCATCCACGAGGCGACCTTCGGGGAGGACGAGCGGGCCCGCGCCGCCGAGACCGGCCACTCCACCGCCGCCGACGCGGCGGCGGTCGCGCGCGAGGCGGGGGCGCGGCGCCTCGCGCTCACGCACATCAGCGCCCGCTACTCGCGCGAGGCGCCCGAGCTCCTCGCCGAGGCGAGCGCGCTCTTTCCCGACGTCGTCGTGGCGCGCGACGGGCTCACCCTCGAGGTCCCCTTCGCCGACGCGGTGCCGGCCGCATGAGCACGACGGCGAGCCCCGACCGCCGGCCGGCGGTGCTGCTCGCGCTCGTGCTCGCGGTGCTCCTCTGGTCCGGGATCCGCCCCGCCGACCGCTTCACCTGGTTCCTCGAGGTCGCCCCCGTGCTGCTCGGGGTGCCGGTGCTCGTGCTGACCGCCCGCCGCTTCCCGCTCACGCCGCTCGCCTGCGTCCTGCTCGCGCTCCACGCCTGCATCCTGATGGTGGGCGGGAAGTACACGTACGCGGAGGTGCCGCTCGGCTTCTGGGTCCGCGACGCCCTCGGGCTCGCGCGGAACCACTACGACCGGCTGGGCCACCTCGCGCAGGGGTTCGTCCCCGCCATCGTGGCGCGCGAGGTCCTCTGGCGCCGGTCGCCGCTCCGCGGGAGCCGCTGGCTCCCGTTCCTCGTCGGCTGCTTCTGCCTGGCCCTCAGCGCCTGCTACGAGTTCATCGAGTGGTGGACGGCGGTCGCGACGGGCGAGGGGGCCACCGCCTTCCTCGGCACGCAGGGCGACCCCTGGGACACCCAGTGGGACATGTTCTGCGCGCTCGTCGGTGCCAGCGCCGCCCTGCTCACCCTCTCGCGGCTCCACGACCGGCAGCTCGAGCGCCTGGCGCGCTGACCGTTGCCGCGGCCCGGTCCCCCCGGTGCGGCGGGCAGTCCCGTCCCCCGCGCCGGCGGCCACGGCGCCCGTTCCGTCCTGAAACTCCGCCCCTGAGCCCGCCGTATTCCTGACCAGAACCCATTTCTGGTCAGGAATCATGGCCCGTCCCCCGCTCCTCCCGCCCGCCGAGGTCCGCCGCCGGATCCTCGACGCCGCCGACCGGCTCCTCGCCGGCGCGGGCTACGCCCGCATGACCATCGCGGCGCTGGCCGCCGAGGCGGGGATCGGGAAGGGCAGCGTGTACCTCCACTTCCCGAGCAAGCGCGAGGTGGCGCTGGCGTGCATCGACCGGAACGCCGGGCTCGTGGTGGCGCGGCTCGAGGCGCTCGCGGCGGGGCGGGGCCCGGTGCCCTCCCGGCTGCGGGCGATGCTGCTCGCGCGGATCCTCCTCCGCTTCGACTACGCCCGGCCGCACTCGGCGAGCCTCGACCTGCTCCTCGCCGACTTCCGCCAGGAGCTGCTCGCGCGCCGCGCGGGCCACTTCGCGCGCGAGGCGCAGGTCCTCGCCCGGGTGCTCGCCGAGGGGAGGCGCGAGGGCCGCGTGGCGCGGCGGCCGCTGCGCCCGGTGGCCGACGCGCTCGTCGCCGGCACGAACGCGCTCCTGCCCTTCTCCCTCGGCGCCCGCGAGCTCGGGCGTCGTCCGGCCCTGGCGCGCCGCGCCGGGGCGGTGGTCGACCTCCTCCTCCACGGAGTCCTCGTCGCATGATCCCGCACCGTCCGGCCGCGCTTGCGGCGCTCCTGGCCTCCTTCGCCGCCGGCCCCGTGGCCGCGCAGGGGCCGCAGCCTGCCCCGTCGGCCCCCGTTCCCCTCGCCGTCCGGCGCGCGGCGCTCGACACGCTCGCCGAGCGGCTCGTGGCCCGCTACGTCTTCCCCGAGGTCGCGGCCCGGATGGCGGCGGACCTTCGCGCCCGCGCCGCGCGCGGCGAGTACGATGCGCTCGAGGACGGCGAGGCCTTCTCGGCGGCGGTGACGCGCGACCTGCGCGCGGTCAGCCACGACCGGCACCTCGGCCTCTTCTACTTCCCCGGCGGCGCGCCGCCCGACGAGGTGACGGCACCGGCCGCCGCGGCGACCCCGCGGCAGCGGGAGGAGCAGCGCCTCGCGGGCTACGGCCTCGACCGCGTCCAGCGGCTGCCCGGGAACGTGGGGCTCCTCGCGCTCCACGGCTTCTTCCCGGACACCCCCGAGGCGCGCCGGGCGATGGCCCACGTGATGGGCATCCTCGCGAACACCGACGCGCTGATCGTGGACCTGCGCGAGAACGGCGGCGGGGAGCCCGAGATGGTCGCGTACCTCACGAGCTTCCTCTTCCCGAAGGGCCGGCGCGTGCACCTCAACGACCTGCACTGGCGCGAGGGAACGGGGGAGCGGATCGTCGAGCACTGGACCGAGCCCGGGCTCGACGCGCCGCGGATCACGGGCGACGTGTACGTCCTCACGAGCGCCACGACGTTCTCGGCGGGCGAGGAGTTCACCAACAACCTCAAGGTGCTCAAGCGGGCGACGATCGTGGGCGAGACGACGGGCGGCGGGGCGAACCCGGGCTACGGGGTCCGGCTGGCCGGGCCGTTCGGGGCCTTCGTGCCGACGGGGCGCGCGGTGAACCCGGTGACGGGGACCAACTGGGAGGGGACCGGCGTCGCGCCGGACATCGCGGTGCCGGCGGCGCAGGCGCTGACGGTGGCGCACCTGCGCGCGCTCGAGGCGCTCCGCGCGAAGGCCGCCGACCCGCGGCTGCGGGCGCGGTACGACGCGGTGATCGAGCGGGTGAAGGGGGGCGCCGCGCAGTGACGGCGCCGGGCCGCGCCCCGGGGCAATCAGCGCCCCGGGGCGGCGATCAGCCGCCGCGTCAGCCCTCGGCTGGGTATGACCGGATGTACCGCGGCACGTCGAACTTGTCGCGCGCGGCGCGGGTGGACTGGTAGCGCACCGTGCCGTAGATGGGCCGGCGGTAGAAGGGGCGGTCGAACTTCCCGAACGTCCACATGATCCCGCCGTAGGTGTTCGGGTCCCGGCCGTCGAGGCTGTACCGGTTGTTCAGGTGCTCCAGCACCCGGAGGCACTCGCCGGCGTCGCGGGTCCACTGGAGCACCGTCTTCCCCCACAGCATCCGCATGTAGTTGTGCATCCAGCCGTCGCGCCGGTAGCTCCGCTGCGCGGCATTCCAGAGCTCGTCCGCCGTGCGTCCCTGCTCGAGCTCCTCGAGGGTGTAGCGTGCCGGCCGCGGGTCGGCCTCGTGGGCGGCGAGCTGCTCGCGCGCCCAGCCGGGAATCCCCTCGACGGTCCGGTGCCGCGGGTTGAAGAAGCAGAAGTTGTGCGCGAGCTCCCGCCAGGTAACCGCCTCGTCCTGGAACTTGGCGTACGCCGCTCCCGGCTCCGCCGCGCGCGCGGCGAGGAGCACCTCGTGGATCGAGAGGTTCCCGAAGTGGAGCCACGGGGAGAGCCGGCTCACCGCCTCGAGGTCGTTCGGGTCGTTGCGGTGGTCGGCGTAGCGCGCGAGGCCCCGGCGCACGAACTCGCCGAGCCGGGCGCGGCCCGCGGCGGTGCCGCCGCGGATGACGGGCGAGGGCGGCACCGCGTGGTCCACGTCGCAGCCCGCGACGAGCGCCGCGATCCCCTCCGGGGTCACCCGCACGGGGTCGAAGGGCAGCGAGACCGGCCGGCGCACGCGCGGCTCCGGGTTCGCCACCGGCCAGAGGTAGTGCTCGAGGGCGCGCTCGAGGTGCGGGCGGATGCCGCGCGCCGTGCTGTGCTCCTTCTCGTGCCAGCGGAGCGGGACCACCGTGCACGAGTCCACGGCGACGACGGGCGTCGCGGTGCGCCGGCGGAGGCCGCGCACCTGCCTCGGCACGATGAAGGTCGGGAAGTAGTCGGTGACGACGAGCGCCGCGCGGTCGGCGAGCGCGACGAGTGCGCTCCGCTCCCTCGGCGCCTCCGCCGCGGCGGCGCGGGCGGGCGCGGCCTGCGCCGGCGCGAGCGGGTCGTACCCGCGGCCGCCGGCGGGCCACTCCGCACCGGGGCCGGCCCCCTGGTCGAGCCAGAAGGCGTACTGGATGCCCCGGGCTTCGAAGTCCGCCTGCAGGTCCACGACCGCCTCGAGGACGAAGGTGTGGAAGCGGTCGTTCGCCCACGGGTAGTCGCGGCGGAGGCCGTGGTAGACGAGCACCGGGAGGCCCAGCTCGTTGGCGCGCTCCACCGCCCAGTCGAGGGCGAAGTTGTCGTGCGCGCGGTGCGTGGTCTGCATCCAGTAGAGCACGAACTCGCCGCCCGGGCGCGGGCGCGGGTCGTCGGGAAGGTGCAGGCGGAGCTCGTCGAGCGGGGCGGTGCGGGTCATGCGGGTCTCCGGGGGCGGCGGGTGCCGCTCACCCCTGGTCGTGGGCGAAGGTCCAGCCGCTCGCGTCGGGCGCGAGCGAGGCGAGGAACGCCTCGCGCTCGGCGCGCATCGCGGCGAGCTCGGCGGCGGGGAGCTTCTCGAGCTGCTTGAGCACGAGGGCCATGCGCTGCCCGACGTCGAAGCCGCCGCGGCGCACGTCGTCGAGGAAGGACCAGTACAGGTAGTTGAAGGGGCACGCCCCCTCGCCGGTGCGCCGCTTCGGGTCGTAGCGGCAGCCGCCGCAGTAGTCGCTCATCCGCTGCAGGTAGGCCGCCGACGAGACGTAGGGCTTCGAGGCGAGGAGCCCGCCGTCCCCGAAGGTGCCCATCCCCACCACGTTCGGGAGCTCCACCCACTCCATCGCGTCCGCGAACGCGGCCCAGAACCAGTCGGAGAGCCGCCGCGGGTCGGTGAGGGTGAGGTTCGCGAAGTTGCAGAGCACCATGAGCCGGTGGATGTGATGCGCGTACGCGGTGTCGCGGACCATGCGCACCGAGTCGCGCACGCAGGCGAGGTCGGTGCGTTCCGGCTCCCAGAAGAGCTGCGGCAGGGGCCGCGAGAAGCCGAAGTAGTTGCGCGCGCGGTAGTCCGGCATCGCGAGCCAGTAGATCCCGTTCACGTACTCCCGCCACCCGATCACCTGCCGGACGAACCCCTCGAGCGACTGCAGCGGGACCGCGGGGCCGGTGCCCGCCACGCCCCGCTCCCAGGCCGCCACCGCGCGGTCGGCGATCTCCCGCGGGTGGAGGAGCCCGACGTTCATCGCCGCGCTCAGGCGCGAGTGGTAGAGGTACGTCTCGCCGGCGAGCATCGCGTCCTCGTAGGGCCCGAAGTCGGCGAGCCGGTGCGCGACGAAGTCGTCGAGCGCAGCGAGCGCCTGCGCGCGCGTGACGGGGAGGTCGAACCCCGCCGTGCTCCCCCAGTGGCCCGGCATCCCGTCCACGAGGCGGATCACCTTCCGCGTGATCTCGTCGTGCGGGAAGGCCACGGGCGCGGCGGGGAGCCCGTGCGCGCGGAGCGCCTTCGCCGACTCGCGATTCTCGCGGTCGAGGTTCCACTGGCCGCCGACCGGGTCGCCGTTCCCGTCCACGAGGATGCCGAGCCGGCGGCGCTGCTGGCGGTAGAAGTCCTCCATGCGGAGGAGCTTCCGGCCCTTCGCCCAGCCGGCGAACCACTCGCGCGAGGTGAGGAAGCGCCGGTCGGGCTCGAGGCGCACCCGCGCCTCCTGGCGGGCCAGCGCCGCGATGGACTGCGCGATCCCCCACTCGGCCGGCGCCTGCACGGTCACCGCCTCCGGGGCGTGCTCGGCGAGGTGCGCCCGGATCCCCTCGGCGTAGCTCGGTGCCACCCGGTGGTCCACGACGAAGCCCTGCGCCTCGAGCTCCGCCTTGAGGTGGCGGAGCGCGGAGAGGACGAGCACCAGCTTCCAGCGGTGCCAGGGAAGGGCGGCACCCTTGCCGGTGCTCTCGACGAGCAGCACCCTACCCTCCCGCGGCGAGGCGGGGAGGATGGCGGTGGCGGAGCTCAGCTCCCAGGGGCCGATGAACCAGGTGCGCATGGCGCGGGATAGTACCGCGGGGGGCCCGGGAGGTGCCGGGAGGAGGGCGGCGGCGGGCGCTCCGCCCAGCCGCCGTGCCGGCTACGCCGCAGTGCGGGCGGCCACGTGCGCCCGCTCCTCGGTACGGCCGCGGAGCCCGAAGGCGAGCAGGAGCAGTCCCGCCTCCGCGACCGCCGTCGCGAGGAGCGCGGCGCGGTAGCCGTGCGCGCCCCCGCCGGCGGAGGCGGCCACGGCGCCCACGAGCGCGCCGCCGAGGAGCTGGCCGAGCCCGATGAAGAGGGTGAGGAAACCCTGCGCAGCCGCGCGCTCGCCGGGCGGCGCCTCGTTGAGGAGGATGAACCGGAGCGGTGCGCCGAGGAGCCCGGAGAGCCCGAGGCCCAGGAGCGCGCCGGCCCAGATGAAGCCGCTCACGGTGCCCGCACCCGTGGCGAACCAGGCGAGGCCCGCGACCAGGATCGCGAGCCCGGTCACGACCAGCGCGCGGGTCCCGGTGTGCTCGAGCGCGCGCCCGACGGACGGGGAGCCGACGGTCATCGCGAGCACGATGGGCAGCAGGAGGAAGCTCGCGCGCGAGGCGGTGACGCCGAGGCTCGCGGTGGCGAGCGTGGGGAGGTAGACGATCACCGTCTCGCCCAGCCCCGCGCCGAAGGCGAGCGCGCAGGCGAGCAGGATCTGCCGGCGCGCGAGGAGCGTGGGTCGCACGACCGGGTCTGCCGCGCGCCGCTCGAGCTGCCAGAACACCGGCACGCTCACCAGCGCGAGCGAGAGGAACGCCCAGGTGCGCGGGTGCGCCAGGCTCTCGGCGACGTGCGCGGTGTCGAGGCTGCTGATCCCCCCCGCGAGCCCGGCGAGGATGGCGGCCAGCGCCACGAGCCCGGGGGCGTCGAACGGCTGGCGTGCCGCCGGCGCTCCTGCGGGCAGGAGCCGCGCGCCCCACAGGAGCACGAGCGCCGCCACGGGGAGGTTCACGAGGAAGAGCCAGTGCCACGTCGCGGCGTGCAGCAGGATGCCCGCGAGGACCGGACCCACGAGGAAGGCGAGCCCGAAGACCGCGCCGAGCAGTCCCAGGGCACGGCCCTGCCGCTCGGGCGGGAAGCGATCGCCGATGAGGGCGCTCGCCACCGGGAAGATGCCGCCCGCGCCGAAGCCCTGGATCGCGCGGCCGGCGACGACGAGCGGGAACGCCGGGGCCGTCGCGACGAGGAGCGAGCCGAGGGCGAAGAGCGCCACGTCGAGCAGGTAGATGACCCGGCGGCCGTGCCGGTCGGAGAGCTTCGCCATCAGCGGCGCCCCGACCAGGTTGAAGAGCACGTAGACCGTGAAGAGCGTCGAGAGCGCCCGGTCGTCCACCCCGAACTCCGCCCGGATGGCCGGCAGGGCGGGACCGACGATGGCGATGTCGAGCGCCCCCATGAGGACGCCGACGAAGAGGAGACCGAGGAGCGAGCCGGTGCGGGCTTCGGGAGGGGACGGGGTCACGATGCCGGGGAAGGTAACGCCCGGCGCACCCTCGGGAGGACGGCCCTTCCGCCCCCGCCTCGGGGTGCCGATACTCAGGGCGTCCCCGACCGGTGCCCCAGGGTGATCCAGCAGCCGTCCAGCCTCGGCCAGTCCGCCATGGTGCGCGGCGTCCTGTTCTATCGCCTTTCCGGGGCGACGGAGGAGGAGCGCGGGTACCAGGACCGGCTCCGTCCCGGTGATCGGGGGGTGGCCGAGACCCTCCTCCGCCAGCGGGAAGGGCAGGGGGGGATGCAGGTCCAGAGCTTCGAGCGGGACCAGGGGGCGCCCGGGCAGGCCTGGGGCCGCAGCCGGCGATCCGACGCGGAGTTGGCCAGCCTGGTGGACGGGTTCCGGCGCGGACTGCCGGAGGACGCCCGGCGGCGGCTCGACGACCGGGCGCCCGGGCTCCTCACCCCGGACACCATGCGGCGGGTCACCGGGCGGCGGTACGTCCGTGGGCCGGACGTGGCCGAGCTCTCGCCCGAGTCGGTGGTCCTCTCGGCGGCCTGGGATGTGGCCATGGGGGCTGCCGCATAGTTGACCAACCCCCTGCCCCCGGCTAGCTTGGGGGCCGCTGGGGGAACCCGGCACAGCGGGGCTGTAGCTCAGTTGGGAGAGCGCTGCAATCGCACTGCAGAGGTCAGGGGTTCGACTCCCCTCAGCTCCATCGGTTCGTTCCGCAACACGGCCCGCGCCCTCCCGGCGCGGGCATTCGTTTTGCCCCCCTCCCGCCCACGACGCTGGATTTCAACGACTTGGCCGCTCCGGCGGCCGGGCTCCCTCGCAACGTGCGTCACCCAGGGCGGGTGCAACCGGCATGACCGCGATCCTTCCCTCCCCGAGGCTGCCGGAGGCCGACCCCGAGGCGGTCCGTCTCTCCGAGGTCGTGGCCGCGCTGTCGTATGCGCTGGACATCACCGAGGGCCAGCCGATGGGCCACGCCGTCCGGACCTGCCTCATCGGCATGCGGATCGGCGCGGCGCTCCGGCTGGACGCCGCCACCCGCTCCGACCTCTTCTACGCCCTCCTCCTCAAGGACCTGGGGTGCTCGAGCAACGCGGCGCGGCTCGCGCAACTCTTCGGGACCGACGACCTCGCGCTCAAGCGGGCGCACAAGCTCGCCGACTGGGCGGACACGCGGGCCGCCGCCGCGTACGCCTTCGAGCACGTGGCCCCCGGCCGCTCGGCGATGGCGAAGGCCTGGCACGTCCTCCGGCTCGGGCTGATGGAGCGCGGCAGCGGGCGGGAGATGGTGGCGACGCGCTGCGAGCGCGGGGCCGACATCGCGCTCATGCTCGGGCTCACCCCGCGCACCGCGGAGGCGATCCGCGCGCTCGACGAGCTGTGGGACGGGCGCGGGATGCCGCGCGGGCTCCAGGGGGACCGGATCCCGCTCCTCGGGCGCATCTGCGGGCTCGCGCAGACGGTGGACGTCTTCGTGACGGCAGTGGGCCGGGCGGGGGCGTACGAGGTGGCGCGGGCCCGTCGCGGGACGTGGTTCGACCCGGCGCTCGTCGAGGCGCTGGGGAGCTTCGAGCACGACCGGCGGTTCTGGGGCGACCTGGGCCGGCGCGACGCGCGCGCGCTCGTGGCGGAGCTCGAGCCGGAGGACCGGCTGGTCTTCGCCGACGCGGCCCGGCTCGACCGCGTCGCGGAGGCGTTCGCGCGGGTGATCGACGCGAAGTCGCCGTTCACGGCCCGGCACTCCGAGGGGGTCGCGGCGATCGCGGTGCGGCTCGCCGACGCGCTCGGGCTCACCGCCGAGGAGCGCACGACGCTCCGCCGCGCGGGGCTGCTGCACGACATCGGCAAGCTCGGCGTGTCGAACACGATCCTCGACAAGCCGGGCCGCCTGACCGAGGCGGAGTTCGCCGCGATGCGCGAGCACCCGCGGCACACCGCCGAGATCCTGCTCCGCGTGCGGGCGTTCCGCGGCGTGGCCGACGTCGCGGCGCGGCACCACGAGCGGCTCGACGGGCAGGGCTACCACCAGGGGATCGGCGCCGCGCACCTCACGCGGCTCGACCGCGTGCTCGCGGTGGCGGATGTCTGCGAGGCGCTCTCGGCGGCGCGCCCCTACCGCCCGGCGCTGCCGCGGGACGAGGTGCTCGCGCTCGTGCGCGGGCAGGCCGGGGCCGGGCTCTGCGCGGAGGTGGTCGAGGTGGCGGGCGAGGTGCTGTAGGCGCGCGGCGCGGCGCTCAGGGGTGGCTGCCGCGCCACTTGAGGCTCCGCAGGTAGTCCTGCAGGACCAGGAACTTCTCGTACACGACCACGCCCTTCCGCTTCTGACCGAGTTCCGCGAACAGGTCGCGGAGCCGGCCGTGGCGCGTCACGAAGAAGCGGAACGTCTCCGCGAAGTCCTCCTGCGGGTGCTGCGCCGCGTAGGCGGAGACGTGGTTCACCGGGGCGATCGCGACGCGGCGCCGCTGGAAGTCCACCCAGAGGTCGTCGCGCACGCGGTAGGCCTTGTCCACCTCGCCGAAGACCCGCCGGAAGGCGTCGCTCCGCGTCCAGCGCCAGTGGTGGTAGAGGAAGCTGTGGCCGAGCTCGTGGACGATGAGCCCGGTGAGCATCGTCCACGGGATCTCGTCGCGCCGGCGCCCGGTCACGTAGCGCTGCTCGATCTCGACCACCTTGGGGTAGCGCGGGTCCACGCCCGAGACGCCGGGGCGCAGCAGGACGCGGAAGCCCCACGGGCGGATGCGCGAGACGAGCAGCAGCCGCTGGGTGCGCCGCAGGGCGCGCTGGATGAGGTCCTGGCCCGACGCATCGTGGCCGCACCACGGGCACCAGTGCATCCAGTCGTCCACGCCCCGGTCGCAGTGCGGGCACTCCCCCTCGAAGCGGTGGCTGTCGTCCCACGACTGCTCGTGGCCGCACCACGGGCAGAAGGGCATCGGGTACTGCACCCGGCCGCCGCAGCCGCGGTCGCAGCGCACGTCGAGGCGGAAGCCGCGCGGGGCGCGGAGCGGCTCCTCGGCCGAGATCCCCTCCTCGCGGATGTCGGCGCCGCACCAGGGGCACCACGAGAAGGCGTCGGAGACCATCCAGCCGCAGTTGTAGCACTCGGCCCCGGTGATCCCCTGCGTGTCGCCCCAGACGAGGGTGCGGTCGCACTCCGAGCAGTAGCTCCACCACGGCTCGACCTTGTGGCCGGCCGGGCAGCGGTGCTCGGGGCGGGGCGCGCCGCGGGTCGTCACGGCCGCCCGTGGCGCGCGAGCGCCACGTCCACGAGGCGCTGGATCAGCGCGGGATACGCGAGCCCGGCCTTCTCCGCCGCGTTGGCGAAGTCGTGCCCCTCGCTGATGAACGGGTTCGCGTTCGCCTCGAGGAACCAGACCTCGTCGTCGTCGGCGAGGCGGACGTCGCAGCGGGCGTAGTCGCGGAGCCAGAGGGTGCGGAAGGCGGTCCGGCAGGCGGCCTCGATGCGCTCCCGCGCCGCCGCGGAGATCGGGCGCGCGAACTGGTTGCGGATGCCGCGCCGCTCCCGGTACTCGACGTGCCACTTCGCCTTCCGCGTCGCGATCCGCTCCTCGGGCGCGTTCTTCTCCTTGTCGAAGACGAGCTCGGTGAGCGGGAGCACCTCCAGCGCCTGCCGGTTGCCGATCAGGCTCACGTAGAGCTCGCGGCCCTCCACGAACTCCTCGGCGATGGCCGGCTGGTGGAACTGCTCGTGCACGAACGCGACCCGCTCGCGGAGGGCGTCGTCGTCGTGCACCACGGAGGCGTGCGCGATCCCCTCGCTCGCGTCGGTCGAGAGCGGCTTCACGATGAGCGGGAAGCGGAGGTCCCCGTGGTCGCGGATCGGCTCGCCGGGGTGGCAGGTGACGAACCCCGGGACCCGGATCCCGTGCCAGGCGAGGATCTTCTTGCTCATCGCCTTGTTGCGCGAGACCATGAGGCCGAGCGGCGGGGACCCGACGTAGGGCAGGTCGAGCGACTCGAGCACCGCCGGCACGACGTACTCCCGGTGCGAGTCGCCGCGGAAGCTCTCCGCGCAGTTGAAGACGAGGTCGGGGCGCGGGTCGCCCAGCTGGCGGAGGAGCTCGCCGAGGTCGTCGCGAAGCCCGACCAGGTGCACGTCGTGGCCGTTGTGGCGCAGGGCGCTCGCGATCTCGTACTCCATCTCGGGCTCGAGATGGTAGCCCGGGGCCAGCTCCTTCTCCATCTGCCGGAGGTGGCGCTCGGGGGTCCAGCCTTCGTACGGGGTGTCGAAGACGACGGCGATCCGCATGTCGCTCGGGGGTGGTGTGCCCGAAAGCTACACGCGCGGCTCGCGCCGGCCAGCGGTCACGGGGGCCGGACGCGCGGGAGGCCGCGCCCAGCGCGGCCTCCCGGGTCGTGCGGCACCGCCGGCGGGCTCACTGGAAGGAGGGCATCCCCGGCTCGAGCTCGCAGGTGCGGCTGCCCAGCGAGGCGCCGCTCGCGAGCGTCTTGACCGTGCCGGTGCCGCCCCAGACGAAGGTGGACTGGCCCGGCACGACGAGCGGCGCGCCGAGGGGCAGCGTCTGGTAGGGGCTGAAGCCGCGCGCCTGTGCGGCGGCGGTGTCGGTCGTGAAGATCAGGACGACGTGGTCGTCGCCGGGCGAGGCGTCGGTGCCGCTCGGCGTGATCGGCGACAGCGAGAGGTCCTTCCAGACGCTCGCCGGGTCGTGCACCGGGTCGGTGTTGTCGGTGCGGTAGATGTCGATGGTGTAGGTGCTGTCCCGGTTGCAGCCGCCGAAGGTGCTGTCGGGCCGGAAGCGGATCACGTCGCTGATGCCGAGCGCCACGCACCGGTACTGGCCGGCGGCGGGGCTGCCCGTGAAGAGCACGGGCGACTGGTTGAAGTCCTTCTCGACCGGCGCGCCGCTGCTCAGCTCCTCGACCAGCACGGGGGCCGAGCAGTCGGCGCTCGCCGACACCCAGGCGGCCCGCATGCCGATCCGGGTCGAGGCGGGGTTCCCCGAGAGCATCGAGTCCACCAGCAGGGCCGGGGACCGGAGGCCCGCGGCGCGCACGGGCGCGGCGGACTGGACGGCCGCCCGGATCGTGAGCGTCGGGGTCGCCGCGGGGGCGGCGCCCTCGCTGCACGCGGCCAGGCCGGCCGCGAGGGTCGAGGTGACGAGCAGGGTGGCGAGGCGCGGCATCGGTCCTCCATCGGGCCGTGGCGGTGGTCTCAGGGGGAGGGCGGCCGCGCCCGGCGCCCCCTTCCGGGAGCGGCGACGTGCGACCTGCCCACGTCTCAAGGGATCGGCTGGGAGCCCCGCCTGCTTGAGGCGGGCGCCCGGGGGCCGGGTGGCGGGCGGGAACCGGTTGCCGGGCGGGGGGGAGGACGCTACCTTTGGGGCCTTCCGACCGGGGCAGGGAGCCGGCCGGGAGGACAATTCACTGCCCCTTGGTGTAACTGGCAACACGCCTGACTCTGGATCAGGAGAGTCCTGGTTCGAGCCCAGGAGGGGCAACTGGAACGGTCCGTGGCCGCCTCGGCGGTCACGGACCGTATCTCTTTCCTGCCCGGGGACCTTGCGAGGCTCGCGGGCAATCGCTACCGTTGCGCCTGCAGTCGGGGAGTCGCGTCCCAACGGTGTTGCCCGAGGCCCGCGCCGCGTGCGTGGGCCCGAGGCGAGCGCAGGCGAGCCATGAGGTGGCCGCCCCACCGTGCCGACGCGACTCCCTTTCGTCTTCCGGCAGTCCGGCCTGACGCACTGAACGGAGCATGGATCACCCGATGACCGACGCGCGCCATCCGCTCACCCGGCACCTGTCCCGCGGCATCGCGGCGCGGGCGCACCGCGTCGGCGCGCCACGCGCGGCGGGCACGGAGCGTGTCCCGGGCGTGTCAGTGGATGCGGACCGTCCGAGGGGCGCGGGCATGCAGCGGCAGTTCAGGCAGGAAGACGACGTGCAGGTGGGAGAGAGGCGCACGCGGCCGTAGGGCCCCGCGGCGACCCCGCTCCCGAGGGGCTCGCGCGATCGCCCCGCCTGCGCGCACCGCGCGGGTGGGGCGATCGGCTTTTCGGGGACCTTGTTTCCCGGCTCTTCGACAATCGAACGTCAGGCAACACGACAGGACATCAGGCAGGCTCATCCACTCACCCTTCACCCTGGAGGCACGATGCAGGTCTTCGGCATGCACGACGAGGCGACGCAGGCGCAGCTGGCCAGGGTGGCCGAGCGGGCGCGGCGGGTCGCCCTGATGGCGGACGGCCACGTGGGCTACGTGATGCCCATCGGCGGCGTCGCCGCCTACGAGAACGCGGTGTCGGTGGTCGGCGTCGGGTTCGACATCGCCTGCGGCAACGCGGCGATCCGGACCGACCGTACCATCGAGCACCTGGGCAACACCGCAGGCCAGCGCGCGCGCCGGCTCGAGCGGCTGGCCGACGCGATCGCCGACACGCTCAGCTTCGGCGTGGGGCGGAAGAACCGCGCCGACGACGCACCGGTGGACGACCCGTTGTTCGAGGACCCGGCGTGGGAGGCGGTGCCGCCGGCGCACCGCGAGACGCTCCGCATGAAGGCGCGCGCACAGCTTGGCACCGTCGGCTCGGGCAACCACTACGTGGACGTCTTCGCCGACGAGTCCGGGACGCTCTGGGTGGGCGTCCACTTCGGGAGCCGCGGGTTCGGGCACGCCGTGGCATCGGGATTCCTGGCGCTGGGGCAGGGGGCGGCGTGGGGCGCGCACGTCCCCGAGCGCGAGGTGCTCCTCCCGCTCGACCGGCCGCTGGGACACGACTACTGGCACCTGATGGCGCTCGCCGGCCGGTATGCGTACGCCGGGCGGGAGTGGGTGGCGCGGAAGGTCGTCGCCATCCTGGGCGGGCGCGAGCTCGACCTCGTGCACAACCACCACAACTTCGCGTGGAAGGAGCGGCATGATGGCGAGGAGCTGGTGGTGGTCCGGAAGGGCGCCACGCCCGCCTTCCCGGGGCAGCGCGGCTTCGTCGGCGGCTCGATGGGCGACGACGCGGTGATCGTGCGCGGTGCCACCGGGTCGGACCCCGCGGTCGCCGAGCTGCAGCGGCGGGCGCTCTACTCGACGGTGCACGGCGCGGGACGGATCATGAGCCGCACCGCGGCTGCCGGGAAGCGCCACCGGAAGACGGGCCGCGTCGTCAGCGAGGGGCGGGTCACGCCGCGGATGATGCAGGAGTGGGTGGCGCGGAAGGGCGTGGTGCTCCGCGGCGGCGGGCTGGACGAGAGCCCGCACGTCTACCGCCGGCTGCCGGAGGTCCTGGCGGCACAGGGCGGGACCATCGAGGTGGAGCACCAGCTCCGGCCGCTCGTCGTCGTGATGGCCGGGGCCGACGAGTTCGATCCGTACAGGGACTGACGCGGAAGGGGGCGCCGGTGACCGCCGGGGCCCCCGACCGCCTCCGAGGGAGGGAGCGCGCGATGGACGCAAGTCGAGGCCGGCGCCGGGCGCCGGTGTGGGAGGTGACGGCATGAACTGAACTTCAACGTGAGAGGCAGGCGATGGACCGGCTGTGGCAGGGAGCCCCGCGCGAGCCGCCGGCCGCGACCGGGGTCGAGCATTTCGTGGTGAGTTCGCGCAGCGCATTCTGGTACGTGAGCACCGAGATGGCGCGGCACATCGAGGCGTGCCTCGACGCGCCGGAGCGGCCCGAGTGGGTCCGTTTCGTGGACATCGTCGGCGCGCGCGTGCGGATCCGCGCGAGCGAGCTCGAGTACGTGACCCAGTCCACCCGCGCCCACCGCGCGGCGTGGCGCGCGTTCCGGCGCATGCTGGATCGCGAGGAGGAGGACGAGCCCGGGGAGGATGGCGGCTGAGTGCCGCACGTCCGTCCCGGGCTCGTCGCGTTCCCGACCGTCGTGCGCCGCTCACGAACCCTCGGGACCGGGTCACGACATCTCGGGACGCGGGCGTTCACCACGCGGTGCAGCGCGTGCCCGCCGAGCGGGCCAACGCCTTGGCGACGAACCACTTGCGCGTGCGGCACGAGGCCGCTCGCCACCCGGCACCGGCATTGCCTTTCCGCGGGGCGTCCCTCTCCCGAGATGCCGATGACCGCGACGATGACGCTGGTGCAGGACGACTTCGAGCAGCTGCTGCGCGGCGCCCTCCCGCGCGCCTACCGCTACGCGCTCCACCTGACGCGGAACGCGGCCGACGCGGAGGACCTCGTGCAGGAAGCCTCGCTCGCGGCGCTGCGCGGATTCGCGGGCTTCGAGCCCGGCACCAACTTCGTCGCCTGGTTCATGCGGATCGAGCTCAACGCCTTCTACTCCGCCCGGCGCCGGGCACGCAGCCGCCCGGCCGCGCCCCT
>JBAIWX010000282.1:0-10402 GCA_037916975.1 Gemmatimonadales bacterium | reverse complement strand
CACGACGCGGGCGCCCCGGCTCCTGCTGCTCATCCTGTTCCTGGGCGGCGTGTCCATCGGGAACCACCTGCTGGCGCTCCTCTCGGGGCCCGCGCTGGTCACGTTCCTGGTCGCCGTGCTGCGCCTCGCGCCCGCCGCCGACCCGGCGGCACGGCGCCGCGAATGGGCGCAGGTCGCGGTGGTCGCCGGGACCTGGGCGCTCCTCATCGGCTCGGGGCTCGGCAGCAGCACGCTCGCGACCCTCGGGCTCCTCTGCTACCTGGCGGCCGCGGCCTTCGCCTTCACCGCCGGCGCGGGCGCCTTCGCCCTCTGCGCGCTGGCGCTCGCCGCGGTGGGCATCTCGCCCTACCTGTTCATGTACCTCCGCTCGGCCCAGCAGCCCATCCTCAACGAGGCGGCGCCGAGCACGTGGGGCAACCTGCTGGCGGTGATCCGGCGCGCACAGTATCCCGTCCGCACGCCGCTCGACGACCCCACCGAGGTCCACGGCGCGGACAACCCGGGCCGGAGCGCCACCCTCATCGGCCTGCAGCTCCTCAACTACCTCCAGTACTTCGACTGGCAGTGGGCGAAGGGCTTCGTCGCGGCGGTCGCCGGGTTCCCGCTCCGCACGCTGGTCACGCTCGTCTTCGTCTCGGCGGGACTCCGCGGCTGGCTCGAGCTCCGGCGCACCGACCGCGCCGTGTTCTGGCTCCTGCTCGCGCTCTGGACGATCACGGGCCTCGGGCTCGTGGCGTACATGAACTTCAAGCCCGGCTTCAGCCTCGGCTTCGACCGCTACCCCGAGCCGGGCGACCACGAGGTGCGGGAGCGCGACTACTTCTTCGTGGTGAGCTTCACCACCTGGGGCCTCGTGGCCGGCCTCGGCGTGGCTGCGTGGGCGCGCGCGCTCGCGGCGCGCCTCGCCGCGTCCCTCCGGCCGGCGGCCGCCGGGCTCCTCGCGCTGGCGCTCCTCCCGGTCGGGCTCAACTGGACGGCCGCGACCCGGCGGGGCGGGGCGGACCAGACGCTCCCCGCGGACTTCGCCTACGACATGCTCAACACGGTGCCGCCGTACGGGATCCTGTTCACCTACGGCGACAACGACACCTTCCCGCTCTGGTGGGCGCAGGAGGTGGCCGGCATCCGGCGCGACGTGACGGTCGTCTGCCTCGCCCTCGGGCAGACCGATTGGTACATGCGCCAGCTGCGCGACCTCCCGGTCCGCGACTTCGACGCGGCGGCGGCCCCCGCCCCCTGGCGCGGCGTGGCGGCGACGAAGCCGGCGTGGCCGCTCCACACCATGACCGACCAGGAGGTCGACGCGGCGGCCTCGCAGCCGTTCTACGTCCGCGACCCGCTCACGATCGCGCTCGGCCCGATCCAGCACACGCTGCGGCCCGGCACGGTGCTCATGCCGAACGACGTGCTCACCCTGCGCATCATCCAGCAGAACCTCGGGCGCCGGCCGATCGTCTTCGGGCTCACGACCGGGCGCGAGTTCGCCGGCCTCAAGGACTACGTGGTCCAGCAGGGGATGGGCTTCCTCCTGCTGACGGAGCGCCCCGACACCACCGGCGGCCGCTACGTCCCCGGGGGGATCGGCGGCGCGCCGCTCGACGCCGGGCGGACCGACACCCTCGCCTGGGGCACCTACCGCTACGGCAGCCTGCTCGCCGGCGACACCGAGGGCCTCGAGAGCACCTCGGCGAGCATCGCGGCGAGCCTCTCGATCCCCTTCACCCAGCTGGCCTTCGCGGCCGACCGCCGGGGCGACAGCACCGCCACGATCCGGAACCTCGAGCGCGCCAACCAGATCGCGCCCAACCCGGCGGTCGAGGCGGTCCTGCGCCAGGCGCGCCTCACCGGGAAGCTGCCCGCCGAGCCGTGACGGGGCCGGGGCGCCGGGCGCCCGGCCCGCGGTCCCGCCCGGGGGCCGGCGGGGCGCCCGGATGCACTCCCGATCTCCCCGCCCGCTACTCGCAAGTTCCAGAGGGGTTTACATTTGTGGGCTATGGCCTACCCGGCTCTGGCCGATCGCGTCCGGGAGGTGCGGGACGTGATCGAGCGGCATCGTGAGCGCGCGGGGTGGACGCACGACGTGCGCATCGTCGCGGTCACCAAGACGCATCCCCCGGAGGCGGTCACCGCGGCGCTCGCCGCGGGCCTGGCCGACGTGGGCGAGAACCGCGTGCAGGAGGCGCTCGCCAAGCAGGAGGCCCTCCCGGGCGTCCCGGTGCGCTGGCACCTGATCGGCACGCTGCAGCGGAACAAGGCGCGCCACGCGGCGGGGCGCTTCGCCCTGATCCACTCGGTGGACCGCGCCGACCTCGCCGCGGAGCTCGACCGGCGGGTCGCGCCGGGGAGCCGGCAGGCGGTGCTGGTGCAGGTGAACTGCTCCGCCGAGCCGCAGAAGGGCGGGGTCGAGCCCGCGGACCTGCCGGCGCTGCTCGACGCGATCGCGGCGCTGCCGGCGCTCGAGTGCCGGGGGCTGATGACGATGGCCCGCTACGAGGCCGACGAGGGCGAGCTGCGGCGCACGTTCCGGCTGCTGCGCACGCTCCGCGACGAGGCCGGGGCGCGCGGCCACCGGCTGCCGGAGCTCTCGATGGGGATGTCCGGCGACTATCCCGTGGCCGTCGAGGAAGGAGCCACCCTCGTGCGCCTGGGCACCGTGCTCTTCGGGGAGCGCACGCCATGACCGACGAGACCTTCCACCTCACGCCGCACGACGTCCGGGCACAGGTCTTCGACCGCGCCTTCCGCGGGTACGAGCGCCTGCAGGTCGAGGCGTTCGTGGGCCGCGTCGCCGAGGAGCTCGAGCGGCTGCTGCGCGACCGGGTGCAGATGGAGGAGCGGCTCAAGAACGCGCAGGAGCAGCTCCGCGCGTTCCGCGAGCGCGAGCGCGCGCTCAACGAGGCGCTCATCGCCGCCCAGCAGCTGCGCACCGAGGCGCAGCGCGCGGCGGAGCGCGAGGCGGAGCAGGTGGTGCGGGAGGCGCGCGCCGAGGCGGAGAAGCTGGTCGAGCGGGGCCGCATGGACGAGCGCCTGGTGCGGGAGCGGGGCGAGGCCGCGGCCCGGCAGTTCGCGGCCTACGTCGCCGCGTTCCGCGCGCTGCTGGAGCGCCAGCTCAAGGAACTCGACGTGCTCGAGGGCCACGCGCAGACCATCGTGAAGCTGCAGACCGAGACGCTCGCCGAGGGACGCCCGACGCCGTGACCGCATCGCTCTTCGACCGCATCGAGGCCGCCGCCGGGGCGGTGCGCGCCCGGAGCGCGTTCCGGCCCGAGGCGGGGATCGTCCTGGGCACGGGGCTCGGCGCGTTCGCGCGGGCCATCCGGGTCGAGGCGGAGATCCCCTACGGCGAGATCCCGGGCTTCCCGCGCACGACGGTCGAGTCGCATGCGGGGAAGCTCATCCTCGGCACCGTCGGCGGCCGCCGGGTCGCGGCGCTGCAGGGACGCTTCCACCGGTACGAGGGGTACTCGCTCCAGGAGGTCACCTTCCCGATCCGCGTGCTGCGGGCGCTCGGGGCGGGGGTGCTCGTCGTCTCGGGGGCGGTGGGCGGGATGAACCCGCTGTGGAACCCGGGCGACCTCGTGCTGCTCTCGGACCACATCAACCTGCTGGGCGACAATCCCCTCGTCGGCGAGAACGACGACCGGCTGGGGCCGCGCTTCCCGGACATGTCCGACCCCTACGACGCCGGGCTCCGCGCCGTGGCGCGCGCCGCGGCGCTCGAGCTGGGGCTTGTGCTCCGCGAGGGCGTCTACGTGGCGGTGCCGGGGCCGGCGCTCGAGACGCGCGGCGAGTACCGGATGCTCCGCCTCTGCGGCGCGGACGTGGTCGGGATGTCCACCGTCCCCGAGACGATCGTGGGCGTGCACGGCGGGATGAAGGTGCTGGGCCTTGCCGTGGTGACCGACGCCTGCCTTCCCGACGCGCTGGAGCCCGCGAGCCTCGAGAAGATCATCGCCGTGGCGGAGGCCGCGGAGCCGCACCTCTCGGCCCTCCTCACGCGGGTGCTGGAGCGGCTCGGGTGACGCGCTTCCCCGCCTGGCCCGAGTCGGGCGCGGACGAGCTCGAGCGGGAGCTCCTCGCCGCGTGGGAGGCGGAGGGGCTCTTCGCGCGCACGCAGGAGGCGACGAGGGCCGGCCGTCCCTTCGTGTTCTACGAGGGCCCGCCGACGGCGAACGGCCGCCCCGGCATCCACCACGTCTTCGCGCGGACGGTGAAGGACCTGGTCTGCCGCTTCCGCGTGATGCAGGGGCGGCAGGTCACGCGCATCGCGGGCTGGGACACCCATGGCCTCCCCGTCGAGATCGAGGTCGAGAAGGAGCTCCGGCTCGACGGCAAGAAGGCGATCGAGGCCTACGGCGTCGCGGCGTTCAACGCGCGGGCGCGGCAGAGCGTCTTCCGCTACCAGGACGAGTGGCGGAAGCTCTCGAACCGGATCGGGTACTGGCTCGACTACGACCGGCCGTACGTCACGTGCAGCAACGAGTACGTGGAGTCGGTCTGGTGGCTGCTCCGGCGGCTCTTCGACCGGGGGCTGCTCGCGCGCGGCCACCGGGTGCTCCCGTACTGCCCGCGCTGCGGCACCGTGCTCTCGAGCCACGAGCTCGCGCTCGGCTACGAGGAGGTCCGGGACCGGTCCATCTACGTGACCTTCCCGCTCGCGGACGGGAGCGGGCGCGAGCTGATCGTCTGGACGACGACCCCCTGGACGCTGCCATCCAACGTCGCGGTCGCGGTGCACCCGGAGCTCGAGTACGTCGAGCTGGTGCCGGCGGCGGGCCCCCTCGCGGGCCGGCGGCTCGTCCTGGTGGCCTCGCGCGTGGCGGCGCTCGCGAAGCTGCTCCGCCTCTCGGTCGAGGGCGAGGGCGGCGCGGCGGACCCGGCGCTTCCCGCGGCGCGGGTCGCGGCGCGCTTCCCGGGCGCCGGGCTGGTGGGGCTCCGCTACGACCGGCCGCTCGAGGTGGTCCCGCTCCCCGCGGACGCGGTGTCGCGCGTGGTGGTGCCGGGGGACTTCGTCCTCGCCGAGGACGGTTCCGGCCTCGTGCACATGGCGCCCGCGTTCGGCGCCGACGACTACGAGGCCGGGAAGCAGCACGGCCTGGTGATGGTGCGGCCGGTGGCGGCGGACGGGACCTTCCACGGGACGAGCTGGCCCGAGCTCGAGGGGAAGCTCGTCACCGCCGAGGAGACGAACGAGCTCATCATCCGGCGCCTCAAGGAGCTCGGCCGGCACCTCCTGACCGAGCAGCACGTGCACAGCTACCCGCACTGCTGGCGGTGCAAGAGCAAGCTCATCTACTACGCCCGCGACTCGTGGTTCGTGCGGACGTCGGCGGTGAAGGCGCGGATGCTCGCGCTCAACGCGCAGGTCGGCTGGCACCCGCCCGAGGTGGGGGCGGGGCGCTTCGGCGAGTGGCTCGAGAACAACGTGGACTGGGCCCTCTCGCGCGACCGCTACTGGGGGACGCCGCTCCCGGTCTGGGTGAGCGACCGCGACCCGTCGCACGTCGAGGTGATCGGCTCGTACGCGGAGCTCGCCGCGAAGGTGGGCCGCCCGCTGCCGGCGGACTTCGACCCGCACAAGCCGTTCATCGACGAGTACACCTGGCCCGCGCCGGGCGGCGGGACGATGCGCCGCGTGCCCGAGGTGATCGACACCTGGTTCGACTCGGGCGCGATGCCGGTGGCGCAGTGGCACTACCCCTTCGAGCACGAGGCCGAGTTCCGGGCGCACTTCCCGGCCGACTTCATCTGCGAGGGGGTGGACCAGACGCGCGGGTGGTTCTACTCGCTCCTCGCCATCGCCACGGCGGCGTTCGACGCGCCGGCCTACCGGAACGTGGTCGTGAACGAGCTGGTCCTCGACGCCGAGGGCCAGAAGATGTCGAAGAGCCGGGGGAACGTCGCCGACCCATGGGCGGCGGTGGCGCAGTTCGGCGCCGACACGGTGCGGCTCTACCTGCTCGCGACGAGCCAGGTCTGGCTGCCGCGGCGCTTCGACGCCGAGGCGATCGCGGAGCAGGGGCGGTTCCTCAACACGCTCCGGCAGACGTACCGCTTCTTCCAGCTCTACGCCGGCGACTGGCGCCCCGGTGACGGCGCCACGGCGCCGCGCTCGGCGCTCGACCGGTGGGTCCTCGCCCGGCTCGACGCGCTCGTGGCCCAGGTGACCGACCTGTGGGAGCGCTACCAGGTGACCGAGGGGGTGCGCGTCCTCACCACGTTCGTGGTGGACGACCTCTCGAACTGGTACGTGCGGCTCTCGCGGGCGCGCTTCTGGGCGCCCGACCGCGCGGCCGACCCGGCGGCGGTCGCCACGCTGCACGAGTGCCTCGTCACCGTGGCGCGGCTCCTCGCCCCCGCGGCGCCCTTCGCGAGCGACTGGATGCACCGCGCCCTGGCCGGGACGTCGGTGCACCTGGCGGGCTTCCCCGTGGCGGGGACGCGCCGCGACCCGGCGCTCGAGGGGGCGATGGACGCCGTGCGCCGGCTCGCCTCGCTCGCGCGCGCCGCGCGCGAGGCGGGCAATCTGCGCGTCCGCCAGCCGCTCGCCCGCATGCAGGTGGCGGTGCCGGCGGCGGTCCGCGGGCCCGAATTCGACGCGCTGCTCCCGCTCCTCGCCGCCGAGGTGAACGTGCGGGCGGTGGAGCCGGTGGCCTCCGACACCGACCTCGTGCGGCTCCGCGCGAAGGCGAACTTCCGCTCGCTCGGCAGGCGCTTCGGGAAGGCGACGCCCGCGGTGGCGGCCCGGGTGGCGACGCTCCCGGCCGAGCTCCTGCGGCGGCTCGAGCGCGGCGAGGCGGTGACGCTCGACGGCACCGGGGAGATCCTCCCCGAGGACGTGACCGTCGAGCGCGAGGTGACGAGCGACTGGCTGGTGCAGAGCGACGGCCCGTTCGTCGCGGCGCTCGACCCCGCGCTCACGCCGGCGCTCCGGGAGGAGGGCCTCGCGCGCGAGCTCGTGAATCGGGTCCAGCGCATGCGCAAGGACGCCGGCTACGAGTACACGACGCGCATCGCCCTCACGGTGGACGGCGACGCGGAGGTGCTCGCGGCGGCGCGGGCGCACGCGGCATTCATCCGGGAGGAGACCCTGGCGCGCGCGCTCGACGTGGGCACGCGCGCCGGCGCTCCGGACCTGGAGCAGCAGGCGGACCTCGACGGCCGCGCCGCGGTCGTCGGGATCCGGCGGTACGTGGCGGACTGACCCCGAAGATCGTAACCCCCTGGCGAGCGGGATGGACCAAGCGACTATGCTGGACAAGGAAGAACGGGACTATTTCGAGAAGCGCCTCCTCGAGGAGCGCGCGCGCGTCCTCAAGCAGCTCGGGTACTACGAGGACGCGTTCAAGGCCTCCGACCAGGCGGCCGACGGGGACCTCTCCTCGTACTCGTTCCACATGGCCGACCAGGGCACCGACGCGATGGAGCGCGAGAAGCAGTTCCTCTTCGCGTCCCAGGAGGGCCGGTACCTCTGGCACATCAACTACGCGCTGAACAAGCTCTACAACACGCCCGAGAAGTACGGCTACTGCGAGGCGACCGGGAAGCGCATCCCCTTCGAGCGGCTCGACGCGCTGCCGCACGCGCGCTTCTGCATCGAGGCGAAGGAGAAGGAAGAGGATGCCAAGCGCCGCTGAGCGGCGCCTCTTCTGGGGCGTGGCCGCCGTGGTGATCGTGCTGGACGCGGTCACCAAGGCGGCGGCGGAAGCGTACCTCCTCCGCGTGACCGGGCTCCCGGTCGTCGGGGAGTTCTTCCAGCTGCGGCTCGTGTACAACCAGGGCGCGGCCTTCGGGCTCCACCTGGGGCCCTACTCGCGCTGGCTCTTCCTCGGGTTCGCCGTCGTGGCCGTGCTGGTCCTCAACGGCCTCTCCCGCGCCGCCGCCTCCGGGGACTGGTTCCGCCAGCTCGCCTGCGGGCTCGTGACCGGCGGTGCGGTGGGCAACCTGATCGACCGGGTCCGGAGCGCGCAGGGGGTCGTGGACTTCCTCGACATCGGCGTCTCGCAGTGGCGCTGGCCCACCTTCAACGTGGCCGACATCGCGGTGACGTGCGGGGCGGTGGCGCTCGCCATCTCGTTCTGGCGGGAAGACCTCCGGCGCTCGGAGGCGGCCCGGGCCGGATGACGGGCGCCGGCGTCCCCCCGACGCTGGTCCGGTTCTGCGTCCTCGCCGGGCCCACCGAGCGCCTCGACCGGTTCGTCGCCGCCGAGCTGGCGCTCTCGCGCACCCAGGCGGCGCGGCTCATCGCCGAGGGCGCGGTGACGGTGCAGGGGACGCCGGCGCGCGCCTCCCGCACCTGCGAGCGGGGCGACCTGGTCGAGGTCGCGCTCCCCGCCGCTGCCGCCCCGCGCCACCTCCTCCCCGCCGACATCCCGCTCACCGTCGTCTTCGAGGACGAGCACCTGCTCGTCGTGGACAAGCCCGCCGGGCTCGTCGTCCATCCCGCCCCCGGCCACTGGGGCGACACGCTGGTGAACGCCCTCGTGGCGCGCGGGACGCGCCTCGCGGAGGGGGCGCCGGGGCGGCCGGGCCTGGTGCACCGGCTCGACCGCGACACCTCGGGGCTCCTCGTCATCGCGAAGACCGACGTCGCCCACCGGAAGCTGGGAGCCGCCATCGCGGCGCGGCGAGTGAAGCGCACCTACGCGGCACTCGCCTGGGGCCACCTGGCCGAGAGCCCGACGGTCATCGAGGCCCGGATGGACCGCCATCCCGCCGACCGCAAGCGCATGGCGGTCTCCGCCGAGGGCCGGGTGGCGCGGACGGACGCCTACGTCATCGCCCGCTTCGAGAACTGCGACCTGCTGCGACTCGAGCTCCACACCGGGCGCACCCACCAGATCCGCCTTCACCTCGAGCACGTCGGTCACCCGATCGTGGGCGACCCGGTGTACGGGGGCGGGGGGAGCCGGCGGATCGGGGGGGCGGCCCGGGCCCGGGCCGACCGCCTCGAGCGGGCCACCCCGCGGCAGGCGCTCCACGCCGCCGGGCTCGCCTTCCGGCATCCCGCCACGAACGAGCCCCTCGCATTCCGCTCGGACTGGCCCGGCGACCTGCGGCCTGCACTCGCCATCGCGAGCGGCTCGGATCTGGTTGCCCCCGGGGGGGTCCTGACCTATCTTCAATTCTACGATAGAGATGGCTGACTCGCGCCCGCTGCACGCTGTCGTGTTCCGAGTCGGCGGCACGGTCTGCGCCCTGCCGGCCGGGCTCGTGCGTGAGATCCTCCCCGAGGCGCCGGCCACCCCGATTCCTGGGGTCGCGTCGGCCGTCCTCGGACTGGTGAACGTGCGCGGGACGCTGGTCACCGTGGTGGACGGCTTCCGCCTGCTCGGCATCGAGGGGCCCCCGGCCGGGGAACGGGCGCTGCTGCTGCTCGACCGCGGCGGGCGCACGGCGGGCCTCGTGGTGGGCGAGGTGCTCGACTTCCTCGAGGTGCCCCCGGCGGCCGTCGCCGGACGGGAGGCGCTGCCGGGAGTGGACCCGGCGATCGTCCGGGCGGTGGGCGACTGGGCCGGCCGCCGCTTCATCCTGCTCGACATCGAGGGCCTGCTCGCGCCGCTCCTGGGCGCGTGAGCGCCGCGCACGCGGCAACCGCAATCCTGCCGGAGGTGGTTTGTGGGGCACACCGTCCTCGTCTGTGACGATGCCATCTTCATGCGCACGATGATCTCCGACATCCTCACCCAGTCCGGGTACGAGGTGATCGGCGAGGCGGAGACCGGGGCGCAGGCGGTCGAGAAGTACCGCGCGCTGAAGCCGGACCTCGTCACGATGGACATCGTGATGCCGGACATGGGCGGCATCGAGGCGGTGCGGGAGATCGTCCGCGAGGACCCGGACGCGAAGATCCTGATGTGCAGCGCGATGGGGCAGCAGGCGCTCGTGGTGGAGGCGATCCAGGCCGGGGCGAAGGACTTCGTGGTGAAGCCGTTCCAGCCCTCGCGCGTGCTCGAGGCGGTGCAGCGGGTCCTCGGCTGAGGCGATGGACCTCGCGAAGTACGCCGCGCTGTTCGTGGCGGAGAGCCACGAGCACCTGCGCGCGTGCAACCAGCTGCTGATCGCGTGGGAGCGCGAGCCGGGGCGCGCCGAGCCGGTGGGCGGGCTCTTCCGGGCCATCCACTCGATCAAGGGGATGGCCGCCACGCTCGGCTACGGCGACGTCGCGGAGGTGGCGCACCGCACGGAGAACCTGCTCGACGCCGTGCGCGCCGGGCGGATCGCGCCGGGACCGGCGCTCTTCGAGCTCCTCTTCCGCGCGCTCGACGCGATCGAGGAGGGGGTGGACGCCGCGAGCCTCGGGAAGGCGGGCGGCGTGGCGGACCCGGCGCTGCTGCGCGCGCTCGACGACGTCGCGCTCGGCGCGGAGCCGCAGCGGCGCCCCGCCGCGGGGCGGGCGGCG
>JBAIWX010000281.1:0-3173 GCA_037916975.1 Gemmatimonadales bacterium | reverse complement strand
GGCGGCGCCAACGAGGCGGTGCTGACGATGCTCGACGAGATCGGCGACAAGAAGCAGATCCCGGGCTTCATCGAGCGCGTGAAGAGCGGGCACGGCGAGCGCCTGATGGGCTTCGGGCACCGGGTGTACAAGTCGTACGACCCGCGGGCCAAGCTGATCAAGAAGGTCGCCTACGACGTCTTCGAGCAGACGGGGCTCAACCCGAAGCTCGAGATCGCGCTCGAGCTCGAGCGGATCGCCCTCGAGGACGACTACTTCATCAAGCGGAAGCTCTACCCGAACGTGGACTTCTACTCGGGGCTGATCTACCAGGCGATGGGCTACCCGACGGACTACTTCACCGTCCTCTTCGCGCTCGGCCGGCTGCCGGGGTGGATCGCGCAGTGGGAGGAGATGCTCCTCGACAAGGAGCAGAAGATCGCCCGGCCCCGCCAGCTCTACGTGGGGCACGAGCAGCGCGACTACGTCCCGATGGTGGCGCGCGGCTGACCGGGCCGCGGGGCCGCGGGGAGACGCGCGAGGGGGACCGGGCGGTGGCCCGGTCCCCCTCGCGCATCCGGCCGGCGCCGCTCAGGCGACGGGCGGCACGTCCCCCTCGAGGTAGGTGTAGCCCTCGAGCCCCGCGACGTAGTCGGCGATGAAGCCGTTCGCCTCCTGGCGCGTGAGGTCCCGCGCCGCGCTCACCTTGCGGCGGAAGGTCGTGAGGAGCTCCGGGGCCTTGAACTGCACGTAGTTGAGCACCTCGGTGACGGTGTCCCCGTGCACGAGGTCGGTGATCTCGTAGCCGTTCGGCGTGAGCCGGACGTGCACGGCGTTGGTGTCGCCGAAGAGGTTGTGCAGGTCGCCCAGGATCTCCTGGTAGGCGCCGGTGAGGAAGATCCCCAGGATGTAGGGCTCGTTGTCCCGCCACGGGTGCAGCTCGAGCGACGGCTTCCCCTTCCGGCCGCCGGTGAAGCGGTCGATGACGCCGTCGGAGTCGCAGGTGACGTCCTGCAGCGTGCCCCGCCGGGTCGGCCGCTCGAGCAGCCGGTGGATGGGCATGATCGGGAAGAGCTGGTCGATCGCCCAGTTGTCCGGCAGCGACTGGAAGAGCGAGAAGTTGCAGAAGTAGCGGTCCACGAGCGTCCCCTCGAGGTGGGCCTGGATCTCGGGGAACGCGGCGTGGTCGCCGTTGATCACCTCGGCGAGGCGCGAGAGCGTGCCGAGGTAGAGCTGCTCGGCGAGCGCCCGGTCCCGGAGCGAGAAGACCCCGCTCGCGAAGTACTCCTGGGAGCGCTCCTTCGCGAAGACCGCGTCGTGGAAGACCTCCTCGACGCGGTCGAGCGTGAGGGAGTCGAGGTTCTCCTTCATGTCGAGGAGCAGCTGCTGCGGGTCGTCGCCCAGCTCGGGGACGGCGGTCTCGACCTGCTCCTCGATGTCGATCACGTTGACGAGCAGCAGCGCGTGGTGCGCCGTGATCGCCCGGCCCGACTCGGAGATGAGGTCGGGCATCGGGAGCTCCTCGTTCCGGCAGACGGTGCCGAGGGTGTACACCACGTCGTTCGCGTACTCGCGCATGGTGTAGTTCATGCTCGCCGCGCGCGTGGAGCGCGACCCGTCGTAGTCCACGCCGAGCCCGCCGCCCACGTCCACGTGCGTCAGCTCGAAGCCGAGCCGCCGGAGCTCGACGTAGTAGCGCGAGATCTCGTCGAGCCCCGCCTTCACGTAGCGGATGTCGGTGATCTGGCTGCCGAGGTGGAAGTGCACGAGCCGGAGGATGTCCTTCCGGCCGAGCGCCGAGAGGCGGTCGAGGAGCTTCACGAGCTCGACCGGCGCGAGGCCGAACTTCGACTTCTCGCCCCCGGACTTGGCCCAGCGCCCGCTCCCCTCGGTGGCCAGCTTGATGCGCACGCCGATGCTGGGGTTCACCCCCATCTCGTCGGCCACCTTGAGGAGCACGTCGAGCTCGTTGAGCTGCTCCAGCACGATGAAGACGTGGTGCCCGAGCTTCTGGCCCATCAGGGCCAGCCGCATGAACTCCTCGTCCTTGTAGCCGTTGCAGACCACGATGCTGCCGGTGCGCTCCTCGAGGCCGAGCACCGCCATGAGCTCGGGCTTGCTGCCGCACTCGAGGCCGACGCCGTGCGCGGCGCCGAACTCGACGACCTCCTGCACGACGTGGCGCTGCTGGTTCACCTTGATCGGGTAGACCGTCGTGTAGCGCCCCTCGTAGCCGAACTCCTTGATCGCCGCCTCGAAGTGGCCCGCGAGGGTCTGGATCCGGCTCTTGAGGATGTCGGAGAAGCGGAGCAGGAGCGGCAGCCCCACGCCCTGCGCGTTGAGGTCGAGCGCGAGCTGGTAGAGGTCGAGCCCGCGCTTCGGGTTCCCGTCGGGGTGGACCGTGACGTGGCCCTGCTCGTTGACGCGGAAGAAGCCGAGGCCCCACCCCGCCATGTTGTAGAGCTTCTCGGCGTCCTTGGTGCCCCAGGCGGGCGGCGCGGCGACGGTGGTGATGGTCCTGCTCCGGCTCGGGTGACGCGATCGCGCGAACGGGTGCAAACTTAAGGCCCGGGCGGGGCGCTCACAATTCGCCGCGGCCCCCCGGATCACGACCGCCCGCGCGGGGTACGCCCACCGGACCATGGCCACGACCGTCGAACTCGCCACGCCCGTCGCCGCCACCCCCGAGGCGCTCTTCGCCTGGCACGCCCGCCCGGGGGCCTTCGAGCGCCTCACCCCCCCGTGGGAGCACGCGACCGTCGTCGCGCGCTCCGGCCCGCTGGCCGAGGGCACCCGCGTCACCCTGCGCGTGGCGATGGGCCCCGTCGGGCTCACGTGGGAAGCGCTCCACCGGGACGTGGCCCCGGGCCGCGGCTTCACCGACGAGCAGGTGCGGGGCCCATTCGCCTCGTGGGTGCACCGCCACGCCTTCGAGCCCGCCGCGGACGGCGCCGTGGTCCGGGACCGGATCGAGTTCGTCCCGCCCGGCGGCCCGCTCGGTGCGCTGGCGGCGCCGTTCGTGCGGCGGAAGCTCGAGCGGATGCTCCGGTGGCGGCACGCCACGCTCGCGGCCGACCTCGCCGCCCACGCGCGCTTCCCGGCGCGGCCCCTCAGCATCGTCGTCACGGGCGCGACGGGGATGATCGGCTCCGTGCTGGTCCCCTTCCTCGCCACCGGCGGGCACCAGGTGACGC
>JBAIWX010000280.1:0-13663 GCA_037916975.1 Gemmatimonadales bacterium | reverse complement strand
GTCACGCCGCACCGCCGAGTCGGCGGAGCCGGCGGGCGAGGCGCTCGGCTTGGGCCGCTGCAGCCTGGGCGACGCCGGCAGGCAGGTAGCGCAGCACCCGGCTCCACGGCATCGCCTCGCCGATGGTGGCGAGCCCCTTCAGGTGGTAGTCCCGGAACTCCCGCCCGCGGCCGGACACGAGACCGAGCGCGAGGAACCCGAGGTACCACCGCCGCTCCCGGCGGCGCAGGGCGTCCCACTCTGCCGGGGCGAGGCACCAGGCGCCGAACTGCATCGCCATGAGATAGTGCGCCAGTCCCCACGGCTCGAGCCGCATGACGCGGCCGGACAGCGACTCGGCATCCCGGCTGAGGTAGCTCAGGACCTGATGGACGAAGCCGAAGCGCGACTCGCGCAGCAGCTCGTAGGCGGCCTTGGTGTCCGCGTGATACGCCGAGACGTCGAAGAAGGCCGGCCGCGCGCGCACGAGGTCGGCCCGGTACATCACCGTGGACGGCGAGCCGAAGAGGAAGATGCGCTCGAGCAGGTGTCGGCGCGCGATCTCGGCGCCGTCCCACGTGGTGCGAGCCCACTCGGCCGCGGCCCCCGCGAGGTGGTCGCCCGGCCGCCAGTACGAGGAGACCAGGCCGACCGACGGGTCGGACTCCGCCACGCCGACCATCTCGGCGAGGCAGCCGGGAAGGAGCGCGTCGTCGGCGAGGACCATCTTCACGTAGCGCGTGCCGGGCGCGATGGCCCGGAGCGCCGAATTGAAGTTGTCGAGCTGCCCCAGGAAGGCCGGCTGGTCGAGGAGGCGGATGCGCGGGTCGCGCGCGGCGTACTCGGCGGCGAGCTCGCGCGAGCCGTCGGTGCTGCAGTTGTTGACCAGCACGTATTCGAAGTCGCCGAACGCCTGGGCGAGGACGCTCTCGATGCAGCGCCGGATGAGGGGCGCGGTGTTGTAGAACGGCGTCACGACCGAGACGAGCGGCATCCGGGCTCCGGACGGGATGATGGCGGGACCCGCGGCGGCAGGGCGACCGGCAGCAGACTTCAGGCCGGGCGGTCCCGGGGCGACCGGGATCCGGCACCCCCGCGCAGCGCGGTCCGGCCTGCGCCTCCGTCAACCCGGCTGTTGCACGCCCGCAACAACCGGTGCACCGCCGTCGAGCCCGAACAATGCCTGCCATCGTGCGCCGGCGCGACCCGCGCCGGTAGGGTTCTTGCTGAACGGCCGGTCGCCCGGCTCGCGACGTCCTGTCCTCGCCCGGGCGGCCCGCCCGCGCCGGCGGTCGGGGATTTCGCCTCACGAGGTGGCCTTGAGCAAGTCGCTGCGGGAAGTCTTCGAGCGCCGGGAAGTGCTGCTGGCCCTGGCGCAGAAGGACATCAGGGTCCGTTACAAGCAGTCCGTCATGGGAACGCTCTGGGCGTTCCTGATGCCGCTCGTCATTGTCTCGGCGGGCATGGTGGTCCGGCTCCTCTTCTCCACCGCGTCGGGCACGACGCTCGCGCGCGCCGACATCGCGTCGGTCACCGTGCGCGCCGTGCCGTGGGCCTTCTTCGCCGCGGCGATCCGCTTCGCGACGCTCAGCCTCGTGTCCAACTCGACGCTCATCACCAAGATCTACCTCCCGCGCGAGATCTTCCCCCTCGCGGCGATCATGGCGCAGCTGCTCGACTTCGTGATCGCGGGCGCGGCCGCGGTGGTGATCGTGCTGGCCCTCGGCTACCGGCTCTCGGCGCTGGTGCTCTGGGTGCCGCTGCTCGTGCTGGTGCTGCTCGTCCTCACCGCGGGGCTCGGGATCCTGCTCTCGGCGGCGAGCCTCTTCTTCCGCGACGTGAAGTACCTGGTGGAGGTGCTGCTCACCTTCGCCATCTTCTTCACCCCCGTGCTGTACGATGCGGACATGTTCGTCCGCTGGAAGCCGGTGCTCATGCTCAACCCCCTCTCGTCCGTGCTCGAGGGACTGTCCGACGTGCTCGTGTTCCACCGGACGCCGCCGCTCGGCTGGCTCGCCTACAGCGCCGGCCTGGGCCTCGTGCTGCTGGTGGGCTCGCTCCTGGCCTTCCGGAAGCTCGAGCCCCTCTTCGCGGAGAGCGTCTGACCATGTCCCAGCCGGCGGTCGTCATCGACGGGGTCTGGAAGAAGTTCCGCCGCGGGGAGCTGTACGACTCGCTCCGCGACCTGATCCCCGCGCTGGCCGCGCGGCTCCTCCGCCCGCGGCCCGCGGAGGCGCTGGGCGAGCGCGAGTTCTGGGCGCTGCAGGACGTGAGCTTCGAGATCGGGCGGGGCGAGGCCTTCGGGGTGGTGGGCTCGAACGGCGCCGGGAAGAGCACGCTCCTCAAGCTGCTGAGCGGGATCATGCAGCCCACGCGCGGCACCGTCGGGGTGCACGGGCGGCTCTCGGCGCTCATCGAGGTGAGCGCCGGGTTCCATCCCGACCTGACCGGCCGCGAGAACGTCTTCCTCAACGGGGCGATCCTGGGCATGAGCCGCGCCGAGATCCGGCGGCGGTTCGACGAGATCGTGGCCTTCGCGGGGCTCGAGGAGTTCATCGACACGCCGGTCAAGCGCTACTCGTCGGGGATGTACGCGCGCCTCGGCTTCTCCGTGGCGGCGCACGTCTCGCCCGACATCCTGATCGTGGACGAGGTGCTGAGCGTCGGCGACTACCTCTTCCAGCAGAAGTGCCTCGACCGCATGCAGGACGTGATCCGCGGGGGCGCCACCGTGCTCTTCGTCTCCCACAACCTGCGGGCGATCTCGATGCTCTGCTCGCGGGCGGTGCTGCTCGAGAAGGGGCGAACGCTCGCGGTGGGTCCCTCGTCGGAGATCGTGCAGCACTACATGACGCGCTCGCGCGCCGCCCGGGCAGCGGCGCCGGCCGGGGCGGCGCAGGTGACGCGGGTGACGGTCGAGGCGCCGGGCCACGCGGGCGCGCTCTTCCGCTCGGGGCAGGAGGTCGAGGTCACGGTCGAGGCCCGTGCGACGGAGGCGGTCCGGGACCTCAGCGTCGTCATCATGGTGACGGATGAGGGGCAGTATCCCGTCTTCGACACCTGCACACAGCGCCTCGGGGCCGGGCCGGTCGCGATCGAGGCGGGCGAGACGGTGCGCTACCGGTTCCGGCTCCGCCTCGAGCTCGGCCAGGGCACCTACCACGTGAATGCCTACCTGCACCGGTACGTCACGAACCAGGCGGTGGATCGCTGGCTCGCGGCGGCGACCTTCTTCGTCGAGGGGACGCCCGCGTTCCGCGGCGTGAGCAACCTCCAGCCCGTGCTCGTCGCCGTCGGCCCGGCTGCGCCGCCCCCGGCGGTGGCCGCCGCGCCGGCGTGAGCGCCGGAGCGCGATCGCCCATGCGCTGGCAGCCCTCCCGCTTCCGGGCCGGCGAGGTCGTCGAGGTGCGGAGCGAGGCGGAGATCCTCGCGACGCTCGACGCCGAGGGCTGCCTCGAGGGGATGCCGTTCATGCCGGAGATGCGGGCGTTCTGCGGGCGTCGCTTCACCGTGCGCGCGGTGGCGCACAAGACCTGTGACGTCGCGCGCCGCACGCTCCGCAACCGCAAGCTCTCGCGGGCCGTGCACCTCGCGGGCGCGCACTGCGACGGCTCGGCCCACGACGGCTGCGGGGCGGACTGCAGCCTGTTCTGGAAGGACGCCTGGCTGCGCCGGCCCGCCGAGGGCCCGGCGCCCGTCGCCGGTCCTCCGGCCGTCACCCACGAGCGCCTCGTCCAGCTCACGCGCCGGTCTGCCGGCCCCGCGGACCCGGAGCCGGTCTATTCCTGCCAGGTGACGCGCCTCTTCGACGCGACGGCGCCGCTCGCCTGGTGGAACCCGCGACAGTACCTGCTCGACGTGCGCACCGGGAACCACCGGGCGGGGCATGCGCTCCGGGTGCTGGTGGTCGCCGCCGTGCGGTGGCTCCGCGACCGGACGCCGGTCGGCTACCGCGTCCTGGACGGCCTCTACCGGGCGATACACGCCGCCTGCTTCGGGCGCGACCTCCCGGACTTCGCTGGGACGGTGCCGAAGGGCGTGCGTACCCCCGTGGCCGGGGGCGGGCTCGCGCCGGGCGACCGGGTGCGGATCCGGCCCAAGGCGGAGGTCGAGCGCACGCTCGACGTCGAGGGGAAGAACCGCGGGATGCGGTTCGACGTGGAGATGTCGCCGTTCTGCGGGATGGAGACGCGGGTGCGGAAGGAAGTCACCCGCCTGATCAACGAGGGGACGGGGCGGATGATGGTCACGAAGACGCCCAGCTTCATCCTCGAGGGTACCGCCTGCCGTGCGGACTACAGCGCCTGCCGGCTCCTCTGCCCGCGCGCGATTCCCTCCTACTGGCGTGAGGCCTGGCTCGAGCGGCTCGGCCCCGCCGACGGCGGGCCGTCCGCCTAGCGCCGCCCCGCCGCGGACGCGACCCGACTCACCCACTCCGGGTCGCGGTCGATGAACACGCGGTGCCAGACCTCGACGTTGAGCCGGGTCCACAGGTCCGGCTCGTCCGGCGCCACCCCGCCCCTGGGCGTCCGGAAGAGCCCGCGCTCGCGCGCGCGCCGCGAATCGAGCAGTTCCCGGATCGCCGGCCAGAGCGGCCCCCGGAACCAGTCGCGCAGCGGCACCGAGAACGGCACCTTGTCCCGCCGGTCGAGGATGAGGTCCGGCACGATCCCGCGCGCGGCCGAGCGGAGCAGTGCCTTGGGCGTGCGGTCACGGACCTTGAGCTCGGGCGGGACCGTGGCAAGGTGCTCCACGAGCCGGTGGTCCAGGAGCGGGACGCGCGACTCGATGGAGCGCGCCATGCTCACCCGGTCCTCCTGCTGGAGCAGGCTGGGCAGGTAGCTCACGAGGTCGTGGTAGAGGCAGCGGTCGAGCACCTCCGGCGTCTCGACGCGGCGGAAGGGCGCGAGGTAGTCCCCCACCGGGTCGTAGCCGCCCAGCGCCCGCAGGAAGGTCGGCTCGAGGGTGGGGTCGGTGACGGACCGCGCCGAGCAGTGCAGCCGGAACCACTCCTCCTCGAGGGAGCGCGGCGGCACCGCCCGCAGCAGCCCGAGACCCCGCCGAACGAGGGCGCGCCACACCCCGCCCGGGCCCTCGAGGCGCCAGTGCCCGAGGAGCCGGGTGGCGAGCGAGGCCGCGGGGCGCGGGCCCGCGGGAAACATCGCCGTCGTGCCGAAGGCCGCCTGGAACTGCGCGGGATAGCCGGCGAAGACCTCGTCGCCGCCGTGGCCCGTGAGCGTGACCTTCACCGATCGTGCGGCAAGCTGGGACACCGTGTAGTAGGAGAAGCCGCCCGAGCCGAAGAGTGGCGTGTCCATGTGCCAGACGAGCGAGGCGAAGACCGACCAGAAGTCGTAGGGCTCGGGCGTGGCCTCGACGTAGTGTGCCCCGCAGGCGCGCACGACCTCGCGCGCGTAGCGCGTCTCGTCGTACTGCGGCTCGCTGCCGGCGAAGCGGATCGCGAAGACGGGCATCTCCGCCCGGTAGCGCGCGGCGAGGGAGGTCACGGTACTCGAGTCGAGGCCGCCGCTCAGGTGGCAGCCGAGGGCCGCGTCGCTCCGGCAGTGGAGCCGCACCGCGTCATCGAGGAGGGCACGCGTCTCGGCGACGGTGTCGTCCCACGAGCGCGCCCGGTCGTAGCGGAACGCGAGGTCCCACCAGCGGCGGACGATGATCCCCTCCGCCGAGGCGAGCAGGTAGTGGCCGGGCGGCAGCTCCTCGATGCCCTGGAACGGCGTGCGCCCCGCCATGAACTGGCCGGTGTACACGTAGTCCGCCATCGCGACCGGGTTGACGCGGCGCGGGATCGCGGGGTCGTCGAGGAGGGCCTTGATCTCCGAGGCGCAGGCGAAGAGCCGCGGCGTGGCGTGGTAGTAGAGGGGCTTGATGCCGATGCGGTCCCGGGCCACGAAGAGCTGCCGGGTCCGCCGGTCCCAGAGCGCGAAGCCGAACATGCCGACGAACCGGTCGAGGCACCCCGTGCCCCACTCCTCCCAGGCGTGGACGATCACCTCGGTATCGCAATGGGAGCGGAACCGGTGGCCGCGCGCAGCGAGCTCCGCCGCGAGCTCGACGTAGTTGTAGACCTCCCCGTTGAACACGACCCAGACGCTGCCGTCCTCATTCGACATCGGCTGGTGGCCGGCGTCGGTGAGGTCCACGATCGAGAGGCGCCGGTGCGCGAGGGCCACGGGCCCCTCGACGAGGAGCCCCACGTCGTCCGGGCCGCGGTGGCGCATGGTGTCGCGCATCGCCGCGGCGAGTCCCTCGTCCACGGGCCTGCCGTCGCGCCGCAGGATGGCGAGGATGCCGCACATCCCTAGGCCACCCCATGCGCGGCGCGGGGGCCGAGCGACGCCGCGTGGCGCTCGAACTCCTCGAGCCGCTCGGGCGCGAGCGCCCCGACGATCTCGCGGGCGATCGTGAGCGTGGGATGGCGCCAGTCGTACTGCCGCGCGACGTCCTGCCGGTGGCGCACGGCGGCGACGTCAGTCCCGGGGGCCCGGAGCGCCGCGGACCACGCCGCCGCCGTGTCCGCCACCGTGACGACCGGGGCGAACTCGCGCACCGTGCGGATGGACGTCGCGAGCACCGGCTTCCCCGCCGCCAGGTACTCGTGGAGCTTGAGCGGGTAGATCTGGTCGGTGTAGGGCATCCGACGGTAGGGGAGCATGCAGGCGTCGAAGTGCGCGACCAGCGCCGGCACGGCGCCCGAGGCGACCGGCGGGAGGAGGTGGACGTTGGGCAGCGCCCGCAGGCGCGCGAGCGGGGCCTCGATCTCCGGGTGCGGCTCGGCCGCCCCCACGAGCACCAGCGACCATCCCGGGTTCGCGGTCGCGACCTCGTGGAGGAGCTCGAAGTCGAGGTGCTTCTTGAGGGCACCGGTGTACCCGAGCCGCGGCCGCGGAATCGCCGCCAGCGCGCCGGGCTCCGGCCAGTCGCGGGAGAACGCGTCGAAGTCCACGCCGTTCGGCGTGAGCCGCGTCGCCGGGTTCAGGTGGCCCTTGCGCTCCATGAGCCCCGGCGAGTGCACGAAGACCCGCCCCGCGGCCCGGATCAGCGCCCGCTCCTCCTGCCAGTCGTCCGACGGGTGATCGGCGAAGGTGTACTCGTCGCAGATGTGGTAGAGCGTGAGCGCGTCGGGCCGTTCGCCGGCCGCCCACGCGTACTCCGGGCGCCACAGGCTCAGCGCCAGCCGCGCCGGCGGTCGTGGGCCGAAGCCCCGTAACGCGGCCGCGAGCCGCCGCCGGCGGAGCGCCGCGCGGAGCCAGGCGGGACGATGCAGTTCCGGGAGCCACGGCGGGCAGGCGGCCACGTGCATGCCCGCCGGCACCGTGTCGGGCGCGGGCGCGTCGGTCCCGGCGAGGCGCGCACGCGCCGCGCGCCAGACGCCGTCCCGCTCGTGCGGCGGGTTGAGCCACACGATCGGGAAGTACGCGGCGAGTCGCGCCATGAGCTGGTGAGACGAGCGCGCCATGAGGGGCGCGCCGCTCGTCCCCCAGGGCGAGCACCAGGCGGCCGGCGGGAAGACGACCACGCCGACGTCCTCGAAGTACGGGACGCGAAGCTGCTCGCCGGACACGCCCTGGAACGGCGCCGACGGGAGCGTCACGTGGATCCCTCGCGTGTGGGAGGCATTGCTGGCTGGCGCAGCAAGGGATGCGCCATCCTGTCCCCCCGCTGCCGACCGCAGTGGAAGGCTCGCTCCCGGTCGGCGGACCGCGATGGCGCCCGCCCGAACGCTTCGCCGCAAAGACTTACGCTGCAACAACTTGAACGCTGACTCCGCCCCCCAGAAGCATGCGCCGGGTCCGGGAGGCGCACCGGCCGCGCCAACACCGACGCGCCGCGCCCGAGCGGCGGCACTGCGGCTCCCTGTCGAGGCGGGGAGGCGATCGTACACGGCGACCGCCCGTTGGTGCGAGTGGCACCGTTCCTGCCCGCCGGCGCGTCGGGCGCGGCCGCGGGATTCGGCGGCCGGCACTCATCCACCTCACCCAGCGGAGCGGCATTTGGACGCGCTGATCATCGGCGGTGGCATCGTGGGCCTCGCCACTGCGCTGAGCCTCACCGAGCGCCGCAGGCTCTCGGTGACCGTCCTCGAGGCGGAGCCCGAGGTGGCCCGCCACCAGACCGGCCACAACAGCGGGGTGATCCACTCCGGGCTCTACTACAAGCCCGGCTCGCTCAAGGCGCGGCTCTGCCGTGACGGGCTGGCCGCGATGTACCGCTTCTGCGAGGAGGAGGGTGTCCCGCACCGCCAGTGCGGCAAGGTGGTCGTCGCGGTGCGCGAGGAGGAGCTGCCCCGACTCGCCACGCTCGAGGAGCGGGGCCGGGCGAACGGCGTCACGCTGCGGCGGCTCGATGCCGATGGATTGCGCGAGTACGAGCCGCAGGTCGCCGGCGTCGCCGGACTCCGGGTGGAGGACACCGGCATCGTGAATTACGGCGAGGTCGCGCGGGCGATGGCGCGGCGCCTCGCGCGCCACGGCGCCACGGTGCGGACCGGCGCGCGCGTCCTGGCAATCCGCCGCGACGGTACCGACTGGGTGGTGGAGACCACTGCCGGCGCCCATCGCGGCCGATACCTCGTCAACTGTGCGGGACTGCAGAGCGACCGGGTCGCCCGGCTGGCCGGCGCCGATCCGGGTGTCCGCATCGTGCCGTTCCGGGGCGAGTACTACGTGCTCCGCCCGGAGAGCGCACATCTCGTCCGCGGCCTCATCTACCCCGTCCCCGACCCCGCCCTGCCCTTCCTCGGCGTGCACTTCACGCGCGGCATCGACGACGTCGTCGAGGCGGGTCCGAACGCCGTCCTGGCGCTCAGGCGCGAGGGCTACACCTGGGGCGCGGTCTCGCCGCGCGACATCGCCGACTGGATGGCGTTCCCAGGCTTCTGGCGAATGGCCCGGTCGCACTGGCGCACCGGGTTGATGGAGGCGCGCCGTTCGCTCAGTCGGCCCCGTTTCCTCGCCTCGCTGCAGGCGCTCCTCCCCGCCCTGACCGACGCCGACATCACCCCGGGCGGTGCCGGCGTCCGGGCCCAGGCGGTGGGCCGGGACGGCCGACTCGTGGACGACTTCCACCTCGTCCGGCAGGAGCACAGCCTGCACGTCCTGAACGCCCCCTCCCCGGCGGCCACCGCCTCGCTTGCCATCGGCGATGCGATCGCGCAACAGTTGATGCAGTGACGCATCCCCCGAGGTCCGAATCGTCGGATTCCCGCGATAGCTCGCCGCCCCGGGCCGCGGGATCGGCGGCGGAGACGTCAGCGGCCTCGCTCCGTCCGCTCGCGCGTCGCCTCTACCATTGGGTCCGGCTCGCGCCGGAGCGGCTGCTGCACGCGCGGCGGCGGCGCGAAGCGCTGGCGCGCAGGCGGGCCGCGGGTGCGCCAGGGCGCGTGCTCGTGCTCTGCTACGGGAACATCTGCCGCAGCCCCTATGCGGCGGCCCGGCTCCGCCAACTCCTCGAAGAGCGCGCCCTCGACCACGTCGTCGTGGAGTCGGGCGGGTTCTTCGGCCCCGGCCGCCCCGCGAACGACATGGCCCGCCGCCTCTCGACGGGGCGCGGGCTCGACCTCTCGGCGCATCGCTCGCGGCTGGTGGACGCCCCCATCGGCGCCCTCGCCTCGCTCGTGCTCGTCATGACGCACCAGCAGGCGGTGGCTTCGGCACGCGACGTCGGCATCCTGCCATCGCGAGTGGAGCTGCTCGGCGACTTCGACCCGCTGCCGGTCGAGTCACGGGACATCCCCGATCCGTACGGGCACCCGCCCGAGGTATTCGAACGCGTCTTCGACCGGATCGACCGCTGCCTCCTCGCTCTCGTGGAGACCTGGCGCCCGTGACCGCACCGCCCCCCGCGCCGCGCCGCCGCCTGCTCCTCGTCAGCTATCATTTCCCGCCCAGCGAGGCGGCCGGCGCGATGCGCTGGCAGCGGATGAGCGCGCTCGCCGATGACTGCGGCTGGGACGTCGAGGTCCTGACGCTCGACCCCGCCCAGGTGGAGCGCAGGGATCCGAGGCGCCTGGAGGAACTGCCGCGCTCGCTGCGCGTCCATCACGTCGCGCGCCGGTTGCCCTTCCTCGACCGCGCCGAGAACGCCGTCTGGGGTGCCTGGCGCAGGTTGCGGCCGGCGCGCTCCGTACCCGTGGCCGGCGGGCCGACCGTCCCCGGGGTACCCGCCGCCGCGTCCGCCCCGGGATCCTTCGGCCGGGACGAGATCCGCTGGACGCTCGGCGGCCGGCGCGCGCTGCTCCGCGCCTGGGCCGCATGGCGGGCGTACGCCAAGGAACGCGCCTGGGCGCTCGACGCGGTGGAGGCCGGCCTCCGGGCCGCGCAGGAACGCCGGCCCGACGCGGTCCTGAGCTGCGGCCCCCCGCACCTCGTGCACGAGGCGGGGCGGCGCCTCGCCGAGGTGCTCGGGCTCCCGTTCGTCATCGACATGCGCGACCCGTGGAGCCTGCAGCAGCGGCTGCAGGAGGACATGGCGACGCCGCTCTGGTTCCGCCTCGCCGAGCGCGCAGAGCGCCGCTGCGTGCGGCGGGCGCAGCTCGTGGTGATGAACACCCCGAAGGCGGCGGAGCGGATGCAGCGCGCCTACCCGGCGGCGACCGTGATCTCGGCGATGAACGGCTGGGATCCCGAGGCAGTGCCGGAGGCGCCGTGGCCCGCGCAGTTCCGCATCGTCTTCGCCGGCGCGATCTACCTCGACCGGAGCCCGCAACCGCTCTTCCGCGCGCTCGCCCGCGCCGTGCGGCGGCTCGGCCTTGCGCCGGCCGACCTCGAGGTGCGGCTGATCGGGCTCGCGGACGAGTCCGCCAGGGCGCCGGTGGCGGCGATGGCCGCGGCCGAGGGCGTGGGCGACTTCGTGCGCCTGCTACCCCCCGCCCCGCGCCGGGAGGTGCTGCGCGAGTACGCCGAGGCCGCCGTGCTGCTCAGCCTGCCGCAGGACAGCGACATGGCGATCCCGTCCAAGGTCTTCGAGTACGCGCAGTACCCCGCGTGGACGCTCGCACAGGCGGAGCGCGACAGCGCGACGGGCATGGCGCTCGAGGGGACGGGCGCGTACACGATCCCGCCGGAGGACGTGGACTCGACGGCCGCGATGCTGGTGGAGTGCTACGAGGCGTTCCGGGCCGGCCGCCGGCCCGCGCCGATCGCGCGGAGCGGCCGGCTCGGCCGGCGCGGGGAGGCGGCGAAGGTCTTCGCCGCGCTCGACCGGCTCGCCGCGCGGGCGCGCTGAGTCAGCGCGGCGGGGCGGCGGGGCGGATCACCCCGCGCGCCACGGCGCCACGGATGCGTGCGGCGAGGAGCGTGGCGAACGCCTCGTTCCCCTTGCGCACGAAGTGCCCCTCGTCGAGGAAGTCGTCGGGCTGCCAGGGATGGCGGGCCACGTCGTCCACGACCTCGCAGTCCGCCGCGCCGGGCGGGCATTCCTCCGCCATGATGGCGTTGAGGCGCGCGATCAGCCCCGGCACCGCCGAGTCCACGAGCGCCGGCGTCCAGGCGTGGCCGCCCGTCCCCCGGAGCCGCGACGCGTCCACCACCTGCGGCACGAAGAGCGCGTGCGCACCCATCCGGCGCGCGAGCACCCGAAGCGTGCCGAGGTTGCGCCGGTAGATCCGCTCGACGAAGGTGTCCGGCTCGGCCCGGAGCGACGCGGCGACGGGCGTGGCCGCGGGCGCCGGAGCCTGTGCCGGGAGCAGTCGCTTCCCGAGGACGAGCGCGGCGCGGCCGATCGCCGAGACCTCCGCGAGTTTCGCGACGAACCCGGCCGGCTGCGGGCGCTCGATGTCGAGGTTGGCGTACTGCCGCATCCCGTGGCCGTAGTAGTCGGCGCCGAGCCGTGGGTCGTGCGCGTTGTGCAGGTCGTTCCACCCCTCGAAGAACACCACCACGTCGGGACGGCTCTCGGGCACGAGGAGCGCCGCCTGGACGATTCCCTCCGCGGTCGAGTAGCCCGGCATCCCGAAGTTGAGCACGAGGTACCCCGGCCCGAGCTGCGCCTGGAGCCGGGCCGGCCACGAATCGTCGTCGGTGACGCCGCTGCCGAAGGTCGTGGATCCGCCCACGACGGCGACGCGAATGGCGCCGGGCACGGCCGTGTCGGCGCCGGTCGAGCGGGTGTGGAACGGCGTGCTCGTCACGAGCTTGCCCCCTTGGGCGACGCGCGCGCCCGCCCGCAGGCGGGCCACCAGCCACGGGTGCAGCTCGAAGAGCTGTTCGCGCGACTCGGAGATCAGGTGCTGGTCGCTCTGGTAGATGGGATAGCCCTTGAGGGCCCGGAAGAGCGCCTGCCCCACCGCCTCGAGCCCCACGAGCAGGACGCAGAGGACGGCGACGTTGATGAGGACGATCCGTGCAGCCTGTCGCATGGTCCCGGCGCTAGAACTGCCAGTAGAGGAACTCGCTCTGGCCGCCGAGGTGGTAGGCCGCGATGATCGCGACCACCGACACCAGGGCAGCCCACGCGAGCGACGGCGCCCAGCCCACCACCCGCCCGCGCACCCGCCACGCCTCATGGCCCGGCTTCCAGCCGAGTGCGGGCTCGTAGCGGTGGAGCAGCTGCAGCACGTTCGGCAGGAGCAGCGCGATGGCGCCCATCACGGCGATCCAGAAGGCGAGGTGCGGGAAGTCCACCTCGACGCCGAGCCCTCGGCCGATCCCCAGGCGCCCGGCGAGTCCGGCAAGGGGGCCGAGGCGGTCGTACACCACCGATGGGAGCGACAGGCCGTGGAGGCCCGCCATCCCCTTGAGCAGGCTCCCGGCGCCGGCGAGGGTCGTCGAGCGGAAGAGCACCATCGCCGCGGCCACGGCGACCTGCGTGAGCACGAACCCGACCGGCCGCATGACACGGTCGTAGCGGGCGCGGTCGGCCCACCAGCGCTGTGCGAGGAGGCGCCAGCCGTGGTTGGTCGCGAGGTAGAGACCGTGGACCAGTCCCCAGAGGATGAAGAGGTACCCGGCGCCGTGCCACACGCCCGAGACGAGCATCGTGAGGATCGTCGGGAAGGCCAGGAGCTGCAGGTACGCGCCGGCGGTCGTCTTCCGGCCCACGACGGCCGGCCGGCCGGCGGCGACGCGCCGTCGGGTGAGCCAGAGGACCAGCGGGTTGTAGATGTACGCCGTCAGGAACCGCGTCAGCGTCATGTGCCACCGCAGCCAGAAGTCGATGATGTTGGTGGCCTTGAGCGGCGAGTTGAAGTTGGGCGGGAAGCGGACGCCGACGAAGCGCGCGAGCCCGAGCGCCATGTCGCTGTAACCGGAGAAGTCGAAGTAGATCTGCAGCGTGAAGCCGACGGCGGCCAGCCACGCCGGCAGGAACGTGACGGGATGCCCGGACGCCGACTGGGCGTAGATCCCCGAGACCAGCGGCGCGATGCTGTCGGCCAGCACCACCTTCTTGAAGAGCCCGAACACCAGCAGCGTGAGGCCGACCGCGGCGTCCGTCCGGTCGAGGGTCGACGACGCCGCATGGAACTGCGGCATCATCTCGCGGTAGTGCACGATCGGCCCCGCGATGAGCTGCGGGAAGAAGAGGACGAAGAGGCAGTAGTCCTGGAGCGTGAACGACGCGATCCGGCCGCCATGCACGTCGATGAGGAAGGCGATCTTCTGGAAGGTGATGAACGAGATGCCGAGGGGCAGCACCACCTGCTCGAGCACGAAGCGCGTGCCGAACA
>JBAIWX010000279.1:0-1575 GCA_037916975.1 Gemmatimonadales bacterium | reverse complement strand
GGGCATAGGGATTGCTCCCTCGCCCGTGTCTGCCGCGCGTCGGGGGGCCGGGTATCCCGGGCTCCGGCCAGCCGCCTTCCACCGAACCGGGACCCAGCGCTCATGCGATTCACCGAGACGCCGCTCGCAGGTGCCTTCGTGCTCGACCTGGAGCGTCGCGAGGACAGCCGCGGCTATTTCGCCCGAGCCTTCTGCCAGCACGAGTTCACCGCCCACGGGCTCAAGCCGGTGATCGCCCAGGGCAACATCGCGTCGAACATCCGGAAGGGCACCGTGCGCGGCATGCACTTCCAGTATCCGCCGGCCGCCGAGACCAAGCTGGTGCGGTGCACGCGCGGCTCCATCGTGGACATCATCGTGGACCTGCGTCCCGAGAGCCCGACCTTCCTGCGGCACTATGCCGTCGAGCTGAGCGCGGACAACGGCCGGGCGCTCTACGTGCCCGAGCGCTTCGCGCACGGCTACCAGACCCTCGAGGACGGCACCGACACGAGCTACCTCGTGGGCGAGTTCTACACCCCGTCCGCGGAGGGCGGGCTCCTGCACGACGACCCGGCGCTCGGGCTCACCTGGCCGCTGCCGGTGTCGGTGATCTCGGAGAAGGACCGGGCCTTCCGGCCGTTCGCCGAGGTCGAGGCGGAGCTGCGCCACCGCATGCAGGTGACCGCATGATCCTCGTCGATACCGCGCTCCAGGCCCGCGCCGAGGCGGGCCGGCCCATCCGCGTCGCCATCATGGGCGCCGGCTTCATGTGCCAGGGCCTCGTGAACATGATCGCGCACAGCACCCCGGGCATGCGCGTCGTCGCGGTCTCGAATCGCCGGCCGGAGCGCGCGCACGGGGTCTTCGCCTATGCCGGGCTCACGGACGTGGTCGAGGTCGCGTCGCCCGCGGCGCTCGACGAGGCCATCCGTCGCGGCCGTCCGGCGGTCACGGACGACGCCATGGTGCTCGCCCGGGCGGGGCAGGTGGACGTGATCGTGGACACCACCGGCTCGGTCGAGTACGGCGCGCGCGTGGTGCTGGAGGCTTTCCGGCACAAGAAGGACGTCGTGCTCATGAACGCGGAGCTCGACGCGACCATCGGACCCATCCTGCAGGTTTACGCGGAACGCGAGGGGGTCGTCCTCTCGGCGTGCGAGGGAGACGAGCCGGGGGTCCAGCTCAACCTCTTCCGCTGGGTGAAGGGGCTCGGCCTCACGCCGCGGCTCATGGGGAACGTGAAGGGGCTGCAGGATCCCTACCGGAACCCCACCACGCAGAAGGGCTTCGCCGACAAGTGGGGCCAGAACCCGGCGATGGTGACGAGCTTCGCCGACGGCTCCAAGATCAGCTTCGAGCAGGCGATCGTGGCGAACGCCACCGGGTTCGGGGTGCTGCAGCGCGGGATGTCGCGCGGCCTCGAGTACCGCGGCGACGTGATGACGATCGGCGCGCTCTACGACGTGGAGCGGCTCCGCGCCATGGGCGGCGCCATCGACTACGTCGTCGGGACGCCCCTCACGAAGGTCTACTGCCTCGCGGAGCACCCCGACCCGAAGCAGCAGAAGTACCTGAGCCTCTACAAGATGGGTG
>JBAIWX010000278.1:0-3303 GCA_037916975.1 Gemmatimonadales bacterium | reverse complement strand
CAGAACCGCTACGAGGAGAACAAGCTCGCCGAGGCGAGCGCGATCCCCGACGTGCGGATCCTCGACCGGGCCGAGGTGCCGATCCAGCCGTCGAAGAACATCGCCTCGCGGATCCTGCTGATGGGCTTCGGCGCGAGCCTCGCCCTGGCGGTCGGCCTCGCGATCCTGCTCGACATGCTCGACCGGCGACTCCGCTACCCGGAGCAGGTCAAGAAGCTCGGCCTCACCGTGCTCGGCGCGATCCCGGCGGTGCGGAAGACCAAGGACGGCATCCGGGACCCCGAGGAGGCCTCGCAGGTGGTGGAGGCGTTCCGCACGATCCGCCTCAACCTCGTGCACTCCTACGGCGCGGCCGGCCCGGTCACGCTCACGGTGTCGAGCCCGGGCCCGGGCGACGGCAAGTCGTTCGTCTCGTCGAACCTCGCGCTGAGCTTTGCCGAGGCGGGGTATCGCGTGGTGCTCGTGGACGGCGACATCCGCCGGGGCGAGCTGCACCGGAGCTTCGGCGTGGAGCGGAAGCCGGGCCTGCTCGACTGCCTGAGCGGGTCCGCACGCCTCGAGGAAGTCCTCCGCCCGGGCGGGCACCCGAACCTCAGCGTCATTCCCTGCGGGACCCGCTTCGAGCGCGGGCCGGAGATGCTCGGCTCACCGGCGATGCGCGAGGTGATGGCAGCGCTCAGGCACCGCTTCAACGTGCTGATCGTGGACAGCCCGCCGCTCGGCGCCGGCGTGGATCCCTTCGTGCTCGGTACCCTCACCGGCAACGTGATGCTCGTGCTGCGCGCCGGCGAGACGGACCGCCAGCAGGCGGAGATGCGGCTCAAGTACTTCGACCGCCTGCCGGTGCGGCTCCTCGGCGCGGTGCTCAACGACATCCGCACCTCCGAGTCGGCCTACCGGTACTACTCGTACGTGTACGGGTACACCGCCGACGAGATCGACCCGCGCCGGGAGATCGGCGCCGGCGCGGGGGCGGGCAGCCCCGCGCACTGAGCCGCCTCCCGACGCGCAACGCCCCCGGTGCCGAGCCACGGCACCGGGGGCGTCGTCGTCGGGAGGGCCCGAGACGGGGTTCAGTTGGGGGACGCGATCCCGTTCGCAGTCGGGTCGAACAGGCGCACGCGGCCGGCCGATGCATCGTGCCGCAGCACCTGCAGGGCGCTCGTGGCGCGCAGCACGAGTTCCAGGGGGTCGGCGGTGCCGCTCGCGGGTCCTTCCGACGAGGCGACCCCGGCACGGAGCGCCCCGCTGAGGCGGCCGCCCTGGCCGTCGAGCGCCGAGCGCACGCGATCGAGCAGCGGCACCATCCGCTGCGGCTCCACCCCGGTCGCGATCACCGCGAACTCGTCCACGCCCAACCGGCCGATCACGTCCGACCTGCGGCCGGCCGCCGCCAGCGCCTCCGCAAGCTGGTCCGCGGTGGCCTCGGGGTCGTCCCCAGCGTCCACGAGGGCCAGCACCATGCAGGTTACGGTCGCCTCGCGGCGGCGGGCATCGGAGGCCACCTCACGCGCCCGCCGCTCGAGCCCGCGCATCGTGTAGAGGCCGCTGCGCGACTCGACGAGCGCACCGTCCTCCAGGCGCCGGGCCCGCGCGCGCACCTCGGCGAAGTTGGCGACGAGCCGGGAGAAGACCTCCCCGTCGAGCGGCTGGCCGAAGAACGCCCAGGCGCCGGCCGCCGCCGCGTCTATCCGCTGCGTCCGCCCCGCCGGCCCCGCCGTGGCGATCACGACGGGAGTGAGGACGCCGACGGCGGCATCCGCCCGGAGCCGGCGGCAGACGTCGAGGCCGTGGAGGTCGGGCAGTTGCGCATCCAGCACGATCACGTCCGGGCGCACGTGCCGCGCTCGTTCCAGCGCCTGCGCCCCGGTGAAGGCGCGGTGCACGGTGAAGCCCGCCGGCACGAGCAGCGTCTCGAGCGACCGCGCGGTGAACTCGTGGTCGTTCGCGACGAGGGCGACGTACCCTGCGCCTGCCGAGTCGCTGGGCTGGCTGATCAATCGGTTCTCCCGTCCATGTTCGCCACCGACATCAGGTTCGCCGGTGCCTCGCCGCCGCCACAGTTCCCGCGCCGCTGTGGGACCGGCTCCACGCCGCCGGAGCCCTCCCCCCCGGACTCGTCTTGAGCTCGCAGGACGAGATCAAGCCCTAAGCACTTGCACAACAACACTTTACCATGCAGAGCAGGCGCGGCGGCACGCCCCACGCATTCCAAGTCGGCGCGGCGTCACTCTTGAGACGGCAGGTGTCGTGCGAGGACCGTCAAGCATTGGTGCACCTCGCCATCACCCGAGCGAACGGAAGAGGTCAGTCGTGGCGGCTGAGGCGTGGCCCGAGCGCATTCCCGCGCTCCCCGAGACCGGCAGGCAGCAGGGGGGGGAGGGGAAGGTGGGCGATCAGGAGGAACTGCGCCTCTCGGCGTTTCGGCGGCGCCTCGCCCGCTTCGGCTTGCTCGAGGGCACTCGCCCGACCCCGACGGGAGGCAACACCGATGGCGAGTGACCTCGGCCGCTGGCCGGCCGGTGCCGCGTTGGCCCTGTTCCTCGTCGCCGGCCTCCCGGCGGTCGGAGCGGCCCAGCAGGGCGGCCCTGACGCGGCCCGCCCGCTCGCGACCCGCACGGAGCTCGAGGGCTACCTCGCCCGGATGACGCCGGCGCTGCGGAACTCGTCGGCGGGTCGCACCATCCAGGATCGGCTCACGAACGGTGACCTGCAGGCGGGGGACAAGGTCCTCCTGCACGTCGCCGGTGATTCCTCGCTTTCCGGCACGTTCACGATCCGGCCGGATCGGACCCTGGTCCTCCCGTCGCTGCAGCCGATCACCGTGAACGGCGTGCTCCGGTCGGAACTCGAGGACCACCTGCGCCGCGAGGTCGGACGCTTCCTGCGGGAGCCCGTCGTGCAGGCCAGCTCGCAGATCCGGCTCGCGGTGGTGGGCGAGGTGGCCCGACCCGGCTTCCTCGACCTGTCGCCCGAGAGTCGCGCGAGCGAGGTGATCGTCGCGGCCGGTGGGCTGACCGGGGGTGGCGACCTGTACAAGACGGTCGTCCGCCGCAACGGCGAGATCCTGTATGACAAGGACGCCGTGCGCGACGTCTTCGCCAAGGGCGTCTCGCTGGACCAGATGAACCTCCACAGCGGCGACGAGATCGTCGTCGGCCGCCGGAAGCAGGGCACGAACGTCCTCGCGGTGGTGGGCGCCCTGGGCGGCGCGTCGGCGCTGATCTTCGGCATTGCCAACCTCGTCAAGTAGCGCAGGGCCCGGAAGGAGGGCACCAGCGATGGGAGCCGTGATGCCGCAGT
>JBAIWX010000277.1:0-24042 GCA_037916975.1 Gemmatimonadales bacterium | reverse complement strand
CCGCCCCGCGGCGCTTCTGGCCGGAGCGCGTCCGGCCGCTGCCGTGGCGGGCGCCCGCCCCGCCGCGCGCGCGGGGGGAGCGGCGCGCCGGGGAGGCCTAGCCGCCGAGCTTCGCCTGGAGGACCGGCTGCACCGCCTTCGGGTCCGCCTGCCCCTTGCTGCGCTTCATCACCTGCCCGACGAAGAAGCCCATCAGCTTGGCCTCCCCGCCGCGGAAGCGCTCGACCTCCTTCGGGTGCGCCGCGAGCACCTCGTCCACCCACGCGGCGAGCGCCCCGGTGTCGCTCACCTGCACCAGCCCCAGCCGCTCGGCGACCGCGCGCGGCGCCTCGGTGGTGCCCCCGAGTCCGGCGTAGACCTGCTTGGCCGCCTGGCGGCTCACCGTGCCGTCCTTCACCAGGGCGATGAGGTGCGCGAGGCGCTCCGGCGCCACCGCGAAGTCGCCGGTCTCGTTCCATCCCGAGAGCACCGTCTCGAGGACCCAGTCGGCCGCCGCCTTGGGCTCGGCGCCCGCCTCGACGACCGCCTCGAAGTAGTCCGCGACGGGGCGCTCGAGGCACAGCGTGCCCGCGTGGTAGGCGGGCAGCCCGTAGGCCGTCGCGAAGCGCTCGCGCCGCGCCTCGGGCATCTCGGGGAGCGCCGCGCGCTGTTCCTCGATCCAGGCCGGGTCGAGCACGAGCGGCGGGAGGTCGGGGTCGGGGAAGTAGCGGTAGTCGTGGCTCTCCTCCTTCGAGCGCAGCTCCTTCACCTGCCCCGTCGCGGCGTTGAAAAGGAGGGTCACCTGCGCGACGGTGCCCCCCGCCTCGAGGAGCGCCACCTGGCGCGCGCGCTCGACCTCGAGCGCCCGCTCCACGTTGGCAAAGCTGTTGAGGTTCTTGACCTCCGTCTTGGTCCCGAACGTCGGCGCGCCCGGCCGCCGGATGGAGATGTTCGCGTCCACGCGGAGCGTCCCCTTCTCCATGCTGCAGTCGGAGGCGCCGGCGTAGACGAGGAGCTGCCGCAGGACGGTCAGGTAGGCGCGCGCCTCGGCGGGGCTCCGCAGGTCGGGCTCGCTCACGATCTCGGCGAGCGGCACGCCGGCCCGGTTGAGGTCCACGGCGGTGCGGCCGTCGAGCCGGTCGTGGAGCGACTTGCCGGCGTCCTCCTCGAGGTGGAGGCGCGTGACGCCGATGGCGATGCGCCCGCGCTCGGGGCTCTCGATCCAGACGGTGCCGCCGGTCGCGAGCGGCCGCTCGAACTGCGAGATCTGGTAGCCCTTCGGGAGGTCGGGATAGAAGTAGTGCTTCCGGGCGAAGATGCTCACCGGGTGCACCGTGCAGCCGAGGGCGAGCGCGGCGCGCGTGCCGAGGCGGACGGCCTCCTCGTTCGGCACGGGGAGCGCGCCGGGAAGGCCGAGGGTGTACGGGTCCACCAGCGAGTTCGGGTCGTGGCCGAAGGCGTTCGCCTGCGCGCAGAACATCTTGGTGCGCGTGCCGAGCTGGACGTGCACCTCGAGGCCGATCACCGTTTCCCAGGTCATCACCGCACCTCCGCCGCGCCGTCGAGCGTCCGCTCGAGCACCTGCGCCACCGACAGCATCCGGTCCTCCTCGAACGCCGGGGCGATGAGCTGCGCGCCGACGGGGAGCCCCTCGCTGCGCCCGACCGGCAGGCTCAGCGCCGGGAGCCCCGCCAGGCTGATGCCGCAGACGAAGATGTCCGAGTAGTACATCGCCACCGGGTCGCTCACCTTGTCGCCCGCCTTGAAGGCCGGCGTCGGCGTGGTCGGCGTCAGAAGCAGGTCCACGCCCCCCGCGAAGGCGCGGTCGAAGTCCCGCGCGAGGAGGGCGCGGACCTGCTGCGCCTTGCCGTAGTAGGCGTCGTAGTAGCCGGCGCTCAGCACGTAGGTGCCGACGAGGATGCGGCGGCGCACCTCCGGGCCGAACCCCTCGCCGCGGGTCTGGCGGTACATCCCCTGCACGTCGTCGGCGTGGCTCATCCGGCGGAGGCCGTAGCGGACGCCGTCGTAGCGCGCGAGGTTCGACGCCGCCTCCGCGGGGGCGATGATGTAGTAGGTCGGCACCGCGTACTTCGTGTGCGGGAGCGACACCTCCACCACCTCCGCGCCGAGCGCCTTGACCACCGCGATGGTGCGGTCGAGCCCGGCGCGGATGCCGGCGTCGAGATCGGCCGGGAAGTACTCGCGCGGGAGCCCGATCCGGAGCCCCGCGAGGTCGCTGCGGTGGGTCGGCGTGAGCGGGAGCGCGGGCCGGCGCGCGCTCGTCGCGTCGAGCGGGTCGTGCCCGCTCATGACCCCGAGCACCTTCGCGGCGTCCGCGACGGTGCGGCCGAAGACCGAGATGCAGTCGAGGGACGAGCCGAACGCGACGAGCCCGTAGCGGCTCACCCGCCCGTAGGTCGGCTTGACGCCCACGATGCCGCAGAAGGCGGCCGGCTGCCGCACCGAGCCGCCGGTCTCGGAGCCAAGCGCCGCGGGGACCACGCCGGCGGCGACGAGTGCCGCGGAACCGCCGGAGGAGCCGCCCGGCACGCGCGCGGGATCGAGCGGATGCTGCACGCGGCCGAAGGCGGAGTTCTCGGTCGAGGAGCCCATCGCGAACTCGTCGAGGTTCGCCTTGCACGCCACCATCGCGCCGGCATCGCGGAGCCGGGCGACCGCCGTCGCGGTGTACGGCGAGACGTACCCCTCGAGGATGCGCGAGGCGCAGGTCGTCGGCTGCTCGGCGGTGACGATGTTGTCCTTCACCGCGACCGGCAGGCCGTAGAGCGGCAGGTTCGCCTGCAGCGTCTCGAGCCGCTCCGCCTCCCGGTCGAGCAGGGCCTGCGACCAGTGGAGCGTGGCGTTGAGGCCCTTCGCGTCCGCCTCGGCGAGGCGGCGGCCCGTCTCGCGGGCGACGTCGCGCGGGATCACGACTCCTCCATGGCGGTGTGCCGCGGCACGGCGAAGAAGCCCTCGGCGAACCCGGGGGCCGTCTGCCCGAGCGGGTGCGCGAGCGGTTCCGGGGCGATGCGGTCGTCCCGGAGCGCCGCGGCGGCGGGCCCGGCCACGAAGGGCGGGACGTCGCCGGCCGACGGGACCTCGTTCAGCTGCTCCACCATCGCCACGATGCGCTGGAGCTGCGCCACCAGCTGCGGCAGGTCGGCCTCCGGCACCTCCAGCGCCGAGAGCGCCGCCACGTGCCGGACTTCCGTCGGCCCGATCGAGCTCATGCCCCCTCCCAGTCGCGCTCGAGGCCCGCGTAGGCCACGAGCAGCTGCTTGACGCCGATCTCGGCGTCGTCGAACGCCACCGACACCTTGAGGTCGCGGCCGGTGCCGGCGAGCCCCGTGATGGTCCCGCTGCCGAACCGCCGGTGCCGGACCCGCTCGCCCTTCACGTAGCGCGGCGCGTCCTGGCTCGCCTCCTCGGCCGCCTGTCCCGCCTTCGCCCCGCCCGCGGCGGCGAAATCGTCGTCCAGCCAGGCGCTCCCGCCGCGCCGCCCGCCCCCGGCGCCCCCGCTCCACGCCGTGCCCGATCCGCCGCCCCCCCAGGAGGCGACGCGCGGCCCGCGCCCCACGCTGAAGACGAGCGAACTCCGCACCTCGTCCACGAGCGCGGGCGGCACCGCGTCCACGAAGCGCGAGCGGACAGAGTGCATCAACTGGCCGCCCCGGCGCCGGCTCTGCGCCCAGGTCAGGTAGAGCTTGTCCCGGGCGCGCGTGATGCCGACGTAGGCGAGCCGTCGCTCCTCCTCGAGGCCGCCCTCCTGCTCCTCGGCGCGCGCGAGCGGGAAGAGCCCGTGCTCGAGCCCCGCGAGCACCACCAGCGGCCACTCGAGCCCCTTCGCGGTGTGGAGCGTCATGAGCGTGGCGCCCTGCTCGTCGCCGGCGATGCTGTCGTGGCTGGTGAGGAGCGCCGCGTCGGCGAGGAAGCGCTCGAGCGGCGTGGCCGGGTCGTCGGGGTCCACCGCCTCCTCGGACCAGTCGGCGGCACCGGCGAGGAGTTCGCGGACGTTCTCCCACCGTTCCGCCCCCTCGGGGCCCTCGGCGAGCAGGTGCTCCTCGTAGCGCACCGCCTCGATGATCCGCTCCAGGACCTCGGCCGGCGCCAGCGTCCGGCTCGCCTCGGCGAGCGAGCCGACGAGCCGCGCGAACGCCATGAACCCCTCGCGCGCGTTCGGGCGCAGGTCGGGGACGCGGTCGGCCATGCCGGCGGTGGCGAGGAGCGGCTGCTGCCACTGCTGCGCGGCGCGGGCGAGCGCCTGCACGCTCGTGTCGCCGAGGCCGCGCTTCGGCACCGCGACCGCGCGCAGGAACGCCTCGTCGTCCCGCGGGTTCGCCACGAGCCGGAGGTAGGCGAGCAGGTCCTTCACCTCGCGCCGGTCGTAGAAGCTCGTGGCGCCGACGAGGCGGTACGGGAGCCCGGCGCGGCGGAACGCCTCCTCGAAGGCGCGCGACTGCGCGTTGGTCCGGTAGAGCACCGCCATGTCCTGGGGCGCGAAGTCGCCGGCGGCCCGGCGGCGCTCGAGCTCGCGCACCACCCACTCCGCCTCGTCGCGCTCGTCGGCGGCGGTGAGGAGCGTGATCGGCTCCCCGCCCCGCCGGCGGGTCACGAGCGTCTTGCCGAGCCGCCCGCGGTTCTCCGCGATCACGGCGTTCGCCGCGTCGAGCACCGTCTGGGTCGAGCGGTAGTTCTCCTCCAGCTTCACGAGCCGCCCGCCCGGGAAGTCCTGCTGGAACTCGCGCATGTTGCGCACGTCGGCGCCGCGCCAGCCGTAGATGGACTGGTCGTCGTCGCCCACCGCGCAGACGTTCCCGTGCCCGCCGAGGAGGCGCACGAGCTCGTACTGGGCGCGGTTGGTGTCCTGGAACTCGTCCACGAGCACGAAGGCGAAGCGGGCGCGCCACGCCTCGAGCCGCCCGCGGTGGGCGCGGAAGAGCTCGAGCGGGTGGAGGAGCAGGTCGTCGAAGTCCATCGCGTTCGCCGCCCGGAGCGCGGGCTGGTAGGCGCGGAAGACCTCGGCGGCCACCTTGGCGAGCCGGTCGAACGGCGACTGCGCGGCGAGGGCGTCGGGGCCCTGCATCCGGTTCTTGGCGGCCGAGATGACGCTCGCCACCGCGCGCGGGGTGAAGGTCTTCGGGGAGACCCCCTGCTGCTCGAGGAGGCGGCGGACGAGCCCCTCGCGGTCGTCCTCGTCGTAGATGGTGAACTGCCGCGTGAACCCGAGCAGCTCCGCCTCGCGCCGCAGGAGCCGGGCGGAGAGCGAGTGGAAGGTGCCGATCCAGAGGCCGGCCGGGTCGCGCCGCAGCAGCCGGGCGACGCGCTCCTTCATCTCCCCGGCGGCCTTGTTCGTGAACGTGACGGCGAAGATGCGGTCCGCGGGCACCCCGTGCTGCTCGATGAGGTTCGCGATGCGCGCCGTGAGCACGCGCGTCTTCCCCGAGCCGGCGCCGGCGAGCACGAGCAGCGGGCCGTGGACGTGCTCCACCGCCTCGCGCTGCGCCGGGTTGAGTCCCTGCATCCAGTCCATCGCCTGCCTCAGCCGAGCCGCCCGGCCGCCTCGGCGACCGGGATGCGGATCACGAACGTGGTGGCGGCCGCCTCGGGATCGAGCTCGAGCCGGCCACGGTGGCCGTCCTCGACGACGCGCCGCGCGAGGGCGAGGCCGATGCCCCACCCGCGCTCCTTGGTGGTGATGCCCGGCTCGAAGAGGGTGCGCCGGATCTCCCGCGGCACGCCGGGGCCGTCGTCGATGACGCGCAGTTCCGCGTCGAGCCCGTGCTGCTCGGCGCGGAGCACGATGGTCCCGCCCCGGCCCTGCAGCGCGTCGATGGCGTTCTTGACCAGCGCCTCGAGCGCCCACTCGAGCAGGACCGGGTCGCCCAGCACCGTCGGCCCCGGCCCCGGCGCGTCCACGCTCAGCTCGATGCGGTTCGCGTGCTTCGGGAGCCGCGGCCGGAAGTAGCCCGCCACGCGGTCGGCCAGGGCGCCGAGCCCGATCGGCTCGCGCCGCGGCGCGTTGCCGATCCGCTCGAAGCGCTGGGCCACGCGGTCGAGCCGCTCCGTGTCCGCCTGCAGGTGGTCGGCGAGGCCCGGCGGCGGCGTGGGCCGCGAGCGGAGCGACTCGATCCAGCCGTGGAGGCTCGTGAGCGGCGTGCCGAGCTGGTGCGCCGCCTCGCGGGCCATCGCGACCCAGACCCGGTCCCGCTGCGACGCCATCGCCGTCCGGTAGGCCGCCACCGCGACCCCGACGATCGCCGCCACCGTGAGCGCCTCCAGCACCACGAGCGCCGTGATGATGCGCCCCGCCGGCATCGGCCCGTAGTGCACGGTGCCCAGCAGCGAGTCGGTGATCGGCGGGAAACGGCGGTCGAGCCGCGCCGCGTACGCCCGCACCTGCGGGTCGTCGAGCGTGGCGTCGAACGGCAGGTTCGCGAAGGCGGTCACGCGACCGGTGGGGTCGGTGACCACGAGCGGCATGCCGAGCGCCCGGACCTGCTCGCCGAGCCGCAGCAGGGCGCCCGCCTCGCCGCCGGGCCGCGCGTCGTTGAGCCCCGCGAAGACCCCGGCGTAGAGCCGGGTCGCCGACTCCGCCTCCCGGCGGAAGTGGCGCATCACCACGAGGCTCGTCCCCACGCTCAGCCCGACGAGCAGGGCCGCCAGCACCACCACCAGCGCCGGCGCGAGCCGGCGCAGGCGCCCCTCAGGCACGCGGGACGAGCCGGTCGGTCCCGAGGTACGGCACGAGCGCCTCGGGGATCCGCACCGAGCCGTCGGCGGCCTGGTTGTTCTCGAGCAGCGCGATGATCGTCCGCGGCATCGCGACGCCCGACGCGTTCAGCGTATGGACGAATTCCGGCTTGGCCCCCGGTGCAGGGCGGTACCGGATGTTCGCGCGCCGGGCCTGGTAATCGGTGAACAGGCTCGAGCTCGACACCTCGAGCCACGCCCCCACCCCCGCCGCCCACACCTCGAGGTCGTACGTGCGGGCACTCGCGTTCCCCGTGTCACCGGCGGCGAGCGCGAGGACGCGGTAGGGGAGCCCCAGCCGCTGCAGCACCGCCTCGGCGTGCGCGGTGATCCGCGCGTGCTCGGCCTCGCCCTCCTCGGGCCGGCAGAACCGCACCAGTTCCACCTTGTCGAACTGGTGCACGCGCAGGATGCCGCGCGTGTCCTTCCCGGCGGCGCCGGCCTCGCGCCGGAAGCAGGGCGTCCACGCGGTGTAGGCGATCGGCAGCCGGGCCCCGTCCACGATCTCGTCGCGGAGGAGGTTCGTGACCGGCACCTCCGCCGTCGGGATCAGGTAGAAGTCGTCCGCGGGCACGGTGTAGAGCTCGTCCGCGAACTTCGGGAGCTGGCCCGTGCCCTGTGCGCTCGCGCGGTTCACCAGGTAGGGCGCCGCGATCTCCTCGTAGCCGTGCTCCCGCACGTGCAGGTCCAGCATGAAGTGCGCGAGCGCGCGGCCGAGCCGGGCGCCCGCGCCGCGGAACACCGGGAAGCCCGACCCCGTCACCTTCGCACCTGCGGGCAGGTCCAGGATGCCCAGCGCGGCACCCAGCTCCCAGTGCGGCTTCGGGGTGAAGTCGAGGCGCGGCGCCTCGCCCCACGTCCGGACGACGCGGTTGTGCGACGCGTCGCCGTCCGGGACGTCCGCGAGCAGGAAGTTCGGGACCGCGAGCGCCTCCGCCTCGAGCGCCGCGTCCACCTCGCGCACCTGCGCGTCGAGCGCCTTCACCTCGTCCCCGCTCGCCTTGAGGGACGCGAGCAGCTCGTCGGCCGGCTCCCCCGCCTTCTTCCGCCGCGCGACCTCCTCGCTCGCGGCGTTCCGTGACGCCTTGAGCGCCTCGGTGCGCACGAGCAGGTCCCGCCGCCGGCGGTCGAGCTCGACGAGCCGGGCCACCACGGCGTCGGCCGCGGGGTCGAGCCGGCGGGCCAGCGCCGCGCGGCACCCCTCGGGGTCCTGGCGGAAGCGCTTGATGTCGATCACGGGATCAGTTCTTCGGGAGGCCGACCTGCAGCCCGCGGTACCCGCAGTTGTTGTCGACGAGGTAGCGGAACGCGACGGTGCGCGCCACGAGGTCGATCTTCGTGATCTCGAGCTTGGCATACTGGGGCACGCCGAGGCCGGAGCAGACGAGGCGCGAGCGCGCGTAGAACCGCTGCCCCTCGGCGACCGCCACCGTGTCGGTCGTGTTGTAGCCGTTGCTCGGCGCGGTGGTGATCGCGTCGAACGTCTCGTTCGTGGGCTGGAGCCCCGGGTTGACGCTCGTCGAGGAGGCCAGGCCGAGCACGGCGAGCGTGAGGAAGACCGGCTTCCCGCTCGCGTCGATGTTGAAGGCGAAGTCGAAGCTCGACGAGCGGTCGGTGCGCACCGCCACCCGGTCGGAGATCGAGAAGCCGCTCGGCGTGCTGATCGGGGTGCCGGTCAGCGCCCCGATGGTCGTGCTGTCCACGAAGTTCGCGATGGTGGCGTCCGGCAGCGAATTCGGGTTGCTGCAGGCGGCCGCGGCCAGCCCGGCGAGCAGGAAGGCGACGGGAACGGCGAGGCGCGAACGAGGGGTCATGGGCGGGAAGCTAAGGGCTTGGCGACCGCGGTCAACCCACCATCGTTTCTTGACTTCGCCCTTCACGGTTCCTACGTTGCCGCAACCCTCCCCCGCGCAAACCGGAGCCCCCAGATGGCAGGTCTCTCCGAGGTCGTCGAGGCGCTCGCGAGCCGCCCCGGCGTCGAGGCCGTGGTGCTCACGTCGGCCGACGGGCTGCCCATCCAGCACGCCGGCCCGTCGGTGGAGGACCCCGAGGCGCTCGCCGCGCTGGCCGCGACGTTCGCGCGCCAGGCGGCGCGCCTCCTCGAGGCGGGCGGGCGCGGGGTCCTGCAGACCGTCGTGCTCGAGGCCGAGCGCGGCCTCGCCATCCTGTCGCTCCTTGGCGAGGGGACCTGGGTCCTCCTGCTCGTGGCCCCCGGTACGAACGTGGGGAGCCTCCTGTTCGAGCTCCGGCGCCACCGCCCGGCGCTCGCGGCCCTCCTCTAGCCCTGGCGCGGCCCCGCGGGGCCGCACGCGGAACGCGGACATGAACTGGGCGGTCATCCTGGCCGGCGGCTCGGGCACGCGCTTCTGGCCCCTCAGCACCCCGAGCAACCCGAAGCAGCTGCTGCCGCTCGCCGGGCCGACCTCGACCGCGGAGGCGGCGGTGGAGCGCCTCGAGGGGCTCGTGCCCCGCGAGCGCATCCTCGTCGTGACCGGTGCCGCCCTCGCCGCGCGGCTCGAGGCGCGCCTCGGCATCGCGCCGGAGAACATGCTGGTCGAGCCCCGCGCCGCGTCCACGGCCCCGGCGCTCATCTGGGCCACGCTGGAGGCCCGCCGCCGGGATCCCGATGCCGCCGTGCTCTCGCTCCACGCCGACTGGTGGGTGGGCGACCCGGCCGCCTTCCGGGCCACCGCGGAGCGGGCCCTCGCGACGGCGCGCGCGCACGATCGCCTCGTCACGGTGGGCATGGTGCCCTCCCGGCCCGAGACCGGCTACGGCTACATCGTGCCCGGGGGCCCGCTGGACGCGGAGGCGAGCAACGTGGCCCGCTTCCAGGAGAAGCCCGATGCCGCCACCGCGCTCGACCTGATGGCGGAGGGCGCCCTCTGGAACAGCGGCCTGTTCGCGTGGACCGCGGGGCGCCTCGAGGCCGAGGTGCGCGCCCACACCCCGGAGGTCGCACCGGCGCTCCCGCGCCTCGCCGCCGGGGACGTGGCCGGGTTCTTCCGCGAGGTCACGCCGATCTCGATCGACGTCGGCGTGCTCGAACGGAGCCATGCAGTCGCCGTCGTCCGGGGCGCCTTCCGCTGGGACGACGTCGGCACCTGGGACGCGCTCACGCGCGTGCGCCCGCGGGACGCCGACGGCAACGTCGTCGTGGGCCCCGCGTTCCTGCACCGCGCGCTCGACTGCATCGTCTGGAGCGACGGCGACCCCATCGTGCTCGGCGACGTGGCCGACCTGATCGTGGTGCACGCGAACGGGCGGATCCTCGTCACCCGCCGGAGCCGCGCCGCCGACCTGAAGCAGCTCCTCGAGGCGATGCCCCCCGCGCTCCGCGACCTCCCGTGACCGCGCCGCTCTACCTCCTCGACCCGCTGCCGGAGCCGGCGTGGGCCCCCTTCGGCGGGGCGCGCCCGGTGAGCGAGCTGCGCGCGGGCGTCTGGCGCATCCGCGAGCGCTGGGAGGCGGCGCTCGGCACGCGGACCGCCGCGATCCTCGGCGACCACGTGGCCGGTTTCCACGAGCTCGACGAGCCCCCCTGCCGCCCGCTCGAGCCGGTCCACGGGCCCGCCATCGTCGCGCGCGCCGACGTGGCACCCGCCGGCGGGCGCGTGGCCATCGCGCCGGGGGTCGAGCGGCTCACCTGCGGCGGGGCGACGGCGGCGTGGATCGTCCCCGAGGGCGCGACCTGGCGACGGGAGCACCATCACGGCGCGGAGCAGCCGATCGAGGGGGTGGTGCTCCGCGGCGCCTTCGACCTCCTCGGCGCCCTCGAGACCTTCCTCGCCGCCGACTGCGCCGACTTCCTCGCGCACGCGGCGGACCCGACGCCAGAGCACGCCATCATCCTCGGCGACCCCGCCCGCATCCGGTGCTTCGGGGCCACGGTCGAGCCGGGCGTCGTGTTCGACGTGCGGGCCGGCGCCATCGTCCTCGAGCGCGGTGCCGAGGCGCGCCACGGCACCCGCATCGAGGGGCCGTGCTACGTCGGCCCCGGCACGCGCCTCATGGGCGGCGACGTGCGGGCCTCGGTCTTCGGCCCGCGCTGCGTGGTCCGGGGCGAGGTGAGCGGCGCCTGCTTCACCGGCTACGCCAACAAGGCGCACGACGGCTTCGTCGGGCACTCCGTCCTCGGCCAGTGGGTCAACCTCGGCGCCGGCACCACGACCTCGAACCTCAAGAACACCTACGGGCCGGTCCGGCTCGTGGTCGCCGGCACGCCGATCGACACCGGGCGCCAGTTCCTCGGCACGCTCTTCGGCGACCACGTGAAGACCGCCATCGGCACCCTGCTCGCCACCGGCACCGTGGTCGGCGTGGGAGCCAACGTCTTCGGCCCCGGCCTCGGGAAGTACGTCCGGCCGTTCGCGTGGGGGAGCACCGGCGTGGAGCTCCTCGACGAGGCGGGCTTCCTCCGCACGGCCGAGCGGGTGCTGCCGCGGCGCCAGGTGGAGTTCACGGCGGCGCGGCGCGATGCGCTCGCGGCCCTGCACCGACGGCACTCGGCCCGGTGAGCCGGCTCTTCGTCCTCGGGTCGGGCTCCCGCGGCAACGCCTTCGCCGTGGAGTGCGAGGGCGCCGTGCTCCTCGTGGACGCGGGGTTCAGCGCGCGGGAGCTCGAGCGCCGCGCGGCGTGCGCGGGGCTCGACCTGGGTCGCCTCGTCGGCGTCGCGGTCACCCACGAGCACGGCGACCACGCCCAGGGCGCCCCGCGGCTCTGCGCGCGCCACGGCGTTCCCCTCCTCGCCTCGCCGGGCACGCACGCCGCCCTCGGCGCGGCCGTGGCGGGCGTCGCGCACCGGCCCCTCTCGAGCGCGTCCCGCGCCGAAGCGGGGCCGTTTGCGCTCGCGGCATGCCCCACCTCGCACGATGCCGCCGAGCCGGTGGCGGTGGTCGTCGGCACGAGCGACGGCGTCACGGTGGGCGTCGCCTCCGACCTCGGCCGCCCGACCAACGCGGTGCGGTGGCTCCTCCGGGGCCTCACCGCGATCGTCCTCGAGGCGAACCACGACGAGGTGCTGCTCCGCACGAGCGGCTATCCGCCCTCGGTGCAGCAGCGCATCGCGGGTGCGGGCGGGCACCTCTCCAACCGCGCCGCGGCCGAACTCCTCGCCGAGGTGCACCACGCCGGCCTGGGCACGGTGGTGCTGGCGCACCTGAGCCAGCGCTGCAACACGGAGGCGGCCGCGCGCGAGACCGTCGAGCCGTCCCTGCGCCGGGCGGGATTCCGCGGGGCACTGCACGTGGCGCGGCAGGACGAGCCGCTCGCGCCGCTGCCGCTCGAGGCGCGCGAGGGCGCGCAATTCGCGCTGCGGTTCTAGGCCGGAATGCGAACGGGGTGGCCATCAGGGCCACCCCGCTCCGCACCGCGCCATGCCACGACCGTCAGGGCGACTCGGTGTCCGGGTCCGGCGGCACCGGGACCGAGTCGGGGCGCGGGGTCGGCGGGCCGAGCTTCTTCATGCTGACCGGCTTCTGGAGGTCGCCCTCCGAGAGCGTCAGCGATGCGCCGTTCACCCGCACGCGGTAGGTGACCCACTCGCCGCCGAGCGCGAGCATGACCTGGTCCTGGGCCTTCCCCCAGCGCCACCGGACCGTCTCCTTCCGGTAGCTCGCGGTGGAATCGTCGCGGATCACGACGACTTCGGGCCCCTCCTTCCACTGCGCCTGCCAGCGCCCGGTGATCTGGGGGCGCTGCGCGTGCATCGCGCCGGGGACCAGGATCGTCAGGGCCGCCAGGACCGTCGTGACCTTCACGCTGCCTCCTCGCAGAGTCTCGCCCCCCGGTTCGGGGGCCGCTTAATTTAGCCGTCGTCGGTTGAGCAAGAAGGGGACCATCCGGCCCCCCGACGCGCCACCCTCCGGGAGAGCCCCGACCCCGTGTTCGAGTCCCGTCGCCGCGCCCCTGCCGGGCCGCCGAGCCCCGATCGCTGGCTGCTGATCGGTGCCGTCGCGCTGATCCTCGTGGGTCTCGCGCTCCGCCTCGTCGCCCCGCGCGACGAGCTGGCCCGCGCGGGGGACAGGTTCGTCCCCCGGCAGGACACCGCGGTGGCGCGCGAGCCTGCCAGAGCGGACACCGCCCCGACGACCACCGGCGCGGCACGCGATTCGGCGCCGGGCGCCGCTCCGTCCACGGCCGTTCCAGACTCGTCGCCGGACAGCGCGCGCGTTCCGGTGCCGGCGAAGCCTGCCCCCGCCTCGCGCGCCCCGGACTCGACGCGCCGCCAGTTGCCCGCGCCGAAGCCGGCACCGCCGCCACGTGCCGCGGAGGCACCTGCCGCGCCCCAGTCGGGGACGTGGGGGGTGCAGCTCGGCGCCTTCGGCCAGCACGCGAACGCCGAACGGCTCCGCGATCGGGTCCGCGCCCTCGGCTTCGCCGCGGAGGTCGCGCCGATCGACGATGGGCGCGGCCTCGAGCGCGTGCGCGTCGGGGGCCTCGCCGATTCGACCGCGGCGCGCGCCGCCGCCGACTCCCTCTCCCGGGCGGTCGGGATGCGCGCGGTGGTCGTGCCGCCCGGGCCGACGGGAGGGAAGCCATGACCGGGCGCCCGATCATGCCGCCAGCACGGCGCGGGACGCGCGGTACCCCGCGCTGGCCGATGCTCACCGCCCTGCTCGTCACGCTCGCGGGCGTCGCCGCGCTCGGCGCGGGCGTCGTCCTGATGCGCGAGCGGCGCGCGGCAGTCCCGGCTCCGGCGATCCCGGGCATCGGTGCGGCGCGTGAGTCGCTCCCGGCCGGGCGCCCCGCAGCCGCAGCCCCACGACCGTCTGCGCCCCCGGCACTCGACTCGACGCCGAGCCGCTCCACCACCCCGACCACGGCCGCGCCCGACTCGGCGCGCGCGCGCACCGCCGACGCCCTCGGGCCCCGGCCCGCCACCCCCGAGCCTCCGCCGCGACGCCCTGCCCCGGCAGCCCAGGCCAGCCCGGCGCCGCGGGCCGCAGGTCGCTACGGACTGCAGCTCGGCGCCTTCGCCGATCGCGGCCACGCCGAGGCCCTCGCCGCCCGCGCGAAGGGCGTCGGCTTTCCGGTGCGCGTCGTGCCGCCGAGCGGAGCGCCGGCGGTGTATCGCGTTCGCGTGGAGGGATTCGCGGACGGCGCCGCGGCGCGCCGCGCAGCGGACTCGTTCCGGAGCCGGCTGGGTATCACCAGCGTGATCGTGCCACCGGGGCGCTGAACCGGCCGAGCGAGGATGCGGCCTGACCGGAAGCCCGTCAGGCCGCCGGGGGGGCTGGCGCGGGCGGCCGGTCCCGATGATCCTCCGGAGCATCCGCAATCTCCACCGGTTGCGTACCGGTGAGGCGCGGCAGCAGCAGCCGGGCGGCCGCCACTGCGCGCGAGGGCTTCGACTCTCCGCATTCCATCTTCGACATTCCTCCTTCGCTCATCCGGGCCTCGCCCGTCCGGATGGGAAGGCTAGAGCCATGCTGTCAGTCCAGGATCATCGCCGGATCACGCGCGCGTAACGTGCTACGACTACTGACCTTCGGCGGCCTTCGCCTCACGAGCTCCGAGGGCGAACCCGCCCCGGGGCTCTCCCAGCGCCGCCGCCTGGCGCTGCTCGCCTTCGTCGCCTCCGCCGGGAGCGCGGGGGTGAGCCGGGAGCGCGTACTGGCCCACCTGTGGCCCGACAGCGATCTGGAGCGTGCCCGGCACGCCCTCGCGCAGCTCGTGTACAGCCTCCGGCGCTCGGCGGGGGGAGCGAACCTCGTCGTGGGCGATACGGAGCTCCGGCTCGATCCCGCCTCGGTGACGAGCGACGTCGGCGACTTCCTCGCCGCCCTTTCGGCGGGGGAGCCCGCCCGGGCGGCGGCCTGCTACGCCGGCTCCTTCCTCGAGGGCGTCCACCTGCCCGAGGCACCCGAGTTCGAGCGGTGGCTGGAGACCGAGCGGCGGCACCTGGCGACGCTGGCCTGGCGTGCCCTGGACGCAGTGGCGCGTGAGGGGGCGGCGGTCGGCGACGTGGAGGGTGTCGCCGAGGCCCGGCGGCGCCAGGTCCAGATCGAGCCGTACGACGCCCCGTCAAACCTGGCGTACATGGAGGCGCTGGCCGCGTGCGGCCGGCGCGAGGCGGCGCTCTCGCATGCCCGCACGTACGAGCGACTGGTGCGTGCGGAGCTCGAGTTGGAGCCGGACCCACGCATCGGCGCCCTCGCCGACCGGCTCCGGGCGGCACCGCCCATGCCCTCACGCGGCGACCCGGCGCCCGCCCCGGGCGCTGGTGCGGCCACGCCGGCCATCGCGGCCGCGCCTGCGGCCCAGGCCGCGCCGGAGCCCGCGGCGGCGACGACCGAGGCAAGGCGCCGGTTCGGTACGCGCCGATGGCTTGCCGCGCTGCCCGCGGTCGCCCTCGTGGCATTCGTCGCGCTGGCCGCGGCTCGGCGCTCCCCTCGGCCGCCCGCCGAGCTCCCGATCGACGCCATCGCGGTCCTTCCGTTCGCGAACCTGAGCGGCGACCCGGCCAACGACTACCTCTCCGACGGCGTGACGGAGGACCTGATCAGCCGCCTGTCGCAGGTGGACGGCCTCCGGGTCGCGGCCCGCACCTCGTCGTTCGCCTTCCGGGGCCGGGCGATCCCGGTGCAGGAGATCGGCCGCGCCCTGCAGGTCGGGGCCGTCGTCGAGGGGAGCTTTCGGCGGGAGGGCGACACGGTGCGGGTGGTCACCCGCCTGGTGCACGCGCGCAGCGGCTTCGAGCTGTGGAGCCGGACCTACGACCGGCCGATGGGCAACCTCCTCCACCTGCAGGACGAGGTGGCACTCGCGGTGGCGTCGCAGCTCCGCCGTGAACTCCGCAGCCCCGCGCGGCCGGCCCCGGCGGCGATGAGCGCGCCTGCGCTGCACGCCTACACCCTCACGCTGCGCGCGCGCTACGCCTGGCACCTCCGCAGCGAGGCGGCGCTGCGCGAAGCCATCGTGCTCTTCGACTCCGCCCGCGTCGCGGACCCCGCGAACGCCGCCGCGCTCGCCGGCCTCGCCAGCGCATGGCTCCTGCTCCCGACCTACGGGTCGGTACCGCCGCGCGAGGCTTATCCGCGTGCGCGGGCCGCGGCGGACTCGGCCCTCGCGCTCGACCCGCAACTCGCCGAGGCTCGCGCCGTCTCCGCCCTGCTCCACGAGCTGCAGGACTGGGACTGGGTGGGCGCCGAGCGCGAGTTCGCGGCACTCCTCGAGCAGTCGCCGAACACCGTCACCGCGCGGCACTGGCGGGCGCTCAACCTGCTCGTGCTCGGCCGCGCCGCCGAGGCGCGGGCCGAGGTCCGGGTCGCGGCGCGGCTCGACCCGCTGGCCCCCTCGATCGGCGCCGCCGTGGCGGCGGTGGACTACTTCGCGGGGATGCCCGACTCGGCCGCCGCGGCCGCCCGGCGGCTCCTCGCCTCCGACTCGCTCTACGCACCCGCGCGCAACTGGCTCGGCTTGGCCCTGCTCGAGCGCGGCGACACCGCGGAGGCACTGCGCCAGCTCGAACTGGCGGTGGCACAGTCGGAGCGCGTCCCGGTCTTCGTCGCCTCCCTCGCCTATGCGCGGGCCCGCCTCGGGCATGCGGATTCGGCGCACGCAGAGCTCGCGCGGCTCCGCAGCGAGGTGCGCGGGCGCTACCTCTCGCCGGTGAGCCTCGCGCTCGTGCACGCCGCCCTGGGCGAGCGGGACGAGGCCTTCCGGCTCCTCGCGCAGGCGCGCGAGGCGCGCGACCCCGGCCTCCTCACCCTCGCCTGCGACCCGAAGGCGCGGGTCCTCGCCGGTGACCCCCGTTACGCATCGCTGCTCGCCACGCTCGGCCTGCCCCGCACCCCCTGAAACGCGAAAAGGGGCCCGGCCGAAGCCGGGCCCCTTCCCGTCCGAGCCGAAGGCGGCTCAGTACATCCCGCCCATGCCGCCGGCCGGGGCGGCCGGGGCGGGCTTCTCCTCCTTCTTCTCGACCACGACGCACTCCGTGGTGAGGAGCAGGCCGGAGATCGAGGCCGCGTTCTGGAGCGCGGTCCGGGTGACCTTGGTCGGGTCGATGACGCCCGCCTTCATCAGGTCCTCGAACTCGCCGGTCGCGGCGTTGTAGCCGAAGGTCTTGTCCTTCGACTCCTTCACCTTCGCGACGATGATCGAGCCCTCGACGCCCGCGTTCTGGGCGATCATGCGGAGGGGCTCCTCGATGGCGCGGCGGACGATGTCCACGCCGATCTTCTCGTCGGACGAGAGGCCCTTCACCTTGTCCAGCGAGGACTGCACGCGGAGCAGCGCGACGCCGCCGCCCGGCACGATCCCCTCCTCGACGGCCGCGCGGGTCGCGTGGAGCGCGTCCTCGACACGGGCCTTCTTCTCCTTCATCTCGGTCTCGGTCGCCGCGCCGACGTGGATGACCGCCACGCCGCCCGCCAGCTTCGCGAGGCGCTCCTGGAGCTTCTCGCGGTCGTAGTCCGAGGTGCTCTTCTCGATCGCGGCGCGGATCTCGCCGATGCGGCCCTGGATGGCGTCCTGCTTGCCCCGGCCGTCCACGATCGTGCTGTTGTCCTTGTCCACCACGATCCGCTTGGCGCGACCGAGGTCGTTCAGCGTCGCGTTCTCGAGCTTGAAGCCGACTTCCTCGGAGATCACGTTGCCGGCGGTGAGGATCGCGATGTCGCGGAGCATCTCCTTGCGGCGGTCACCGAAGCCCGGCGCCTTGACGGCGACGACCTTGAGGGTGCCACGGAGCTTGTTCACGACGAGCGTCGCGAGCGCCTCGCCCTCGACGTCCTCGGCGATGATGAGGAGGGGCTTGCCGGTCTGGGCGACCTTCTCCAGGACCGGGAGCAGCTCCTTCATCGCGGAGATCTTCTTGTCGTAGATGAGGATGTAGGGGTCGTCGAGCACCGCCTCCATCTTCTCCGGGTCGGTCACGAAGTAGGGCGAGAGGTAGCCGCGGTCGAACTGCATGCCGTCCACGGTCTCGAGCGTGGTCTCGAGGCCCTTCGCCTCCTCGACCGTGATCACGCCGTCCTTGCCGACCTTCTCCATCGCGTCGGCGATGAGCCCGCCGATCTCCTTGTCGTTGTTCGCGGAGATGGTGCCGACCTGCGCGATCTCCTTCTTGCCGGCGGTCGGGACCGAGAGGGCCTTGAGCTCCTCGACGATGATCTCGACGGCCTTGTGGATGCCGCGCTGCAGCTCCATCGGGTTGGCGCCCGCGGTGACGTTCTTGAGGCCCTCGCGGAAGATCGCCTGCGCGAGCACGGTCGCGGTGGTGGTGCCGTCACCGGCGAGGTCGGAGGTCTTCGTCGCGACCTCCTTCACCATCTGCGCACCCATGTTCTCGATCGGATCGGGGAGCTCGACCTCCTTCGCCACCGTCACGCCGTCCTTCGTGACCGTGGGGGAGCCGAACTTCTTGTCGATGACGACGTTGCGGCCCTTCGGGCCGAGGGTCACCTTGACCGCCTCGGCGAGGGCGTCGACGCCCTTCTTGAGCTTCGCGCGGGCGTCGGTGTTGAAGATGAGTTCCTTCGCTGCCATGGCTCAGATTCTCCTGATGTGGGTCCGGCTCAGCCGAGCTTGGCGAGCACGTCGGAGGCCTTGATGATGATGACCTCCTCACCATCCACCGTGAACGGCGTGCCGCTGTACTTCCCGTAGATCACCTTGTCGCCGACCTTGAGGTCGAGGGGCACCCGCTCGCCCTTCTCGAACCGGCCCGGCCCCACCGCGATCACTTCACCCTGGGTCGGCTTCTCCTTCGCCGTGTCCGGGATGTACAGCCCGCCGCGCATCTGCTCCGCCTCGTCGGCCGGGAAAATGACCACCCGATCCTCGAGAGGCTGGATCTTGATCGCCGGCTTGTTCTTGGTTGCAGTCGCCATCGGCTGCCTCCTCACCGGTAGAGGTTTGTAAAGTGTTGCATCTCAGTGAATTAGCACTCACGATTCGAGAGTGCCAGAAACCGCGCGAAAAATAGGGCGGCCCGCGGCCCAGTCAAGACCACGCAACCGCTCGGCACTCAAGCAACGCGAGTGCCAGCCCGATGCGCCACTTTGGCGGACTTCCCCTCCCCGGCAGTCCGGACGGGCCGCGATGACGGCAGGCTCCCTGCCGGGGCCGCCCCGCCCGCTACAGGTCGAGCCGGATCTCGGCGCCGAGGTAGCGGCTCCGCCGCCCGAAGAACTGGCGCTGGGTGCTCCGTCCGTCGAGCGCCGCCAGGGCGAGCGAGAGGGCCCGCCGGGTGCCGGACCGGAAGGTGACGCCGAGCCGGGCGGAGCCGGTCGGCTTCCAGTCGTCCGCCGACTCGCCGCTCACGAAGACCCCCGCGAACGGCCGCATCGCGCCACCGAGGATCGGCGCCCCCCTCCAGTCCACGCCCGCCGCCGCGAGGTAGCGCCCGAGCGCGAGCTCGTCGTGGAGCACGTACCCGCCGTTCACCGCGAGGCGGAACGCGCCCGCCTGCCGGAAGAGCCACGCCGACGCGACCTCGCGCGTCCAGTCGAGGCGCGGCGCGTTGAAGTCGTTCGCGTACTCGTCGCCGAGGTGGCTGCTCTCGTGGTAGAGGTGGAGGACCGGGTTCCACCGCCCGAACGTCGCGTTGACGTTGATGCCGACGAGCCAGTCGCTGCTGATGAGCGCGCTCTTCGGGTCGGTGAGGCTGAAGCGCCCCACCACCTGCGTCCCGAACCCGAGGCTCACCGGCACGGCGCCGCGGCGGAGTGCCACGAGCGGGACGTCCTCGCCCATGATCACCTCGCCCTCGGTGCCCGGCCCGAAGCGCGACTCGCCCGGCCGGACGCCGAGGTAGCGCCCGACGATCGCGGTGGCGCGCGGGTCGGCGAGCGGCCGCTCGAAGCTCGGCATGTCCGGGAGGATGCGGCCCTGCGCGCGGAGCGCGGGGGGCAGGCCCGCCGCGAGCAGCGCGGCGGCGAGGACGGGGGCGAGGCGCATGCAGGTCAGTCCGGGATGATGCGGCGCACGCCCACCCAGCGGGCGTACCACCACTTGCCGTAGGGATCGTCGGGGCTCAGCACGCTCTCCTGCACGCCGCCGGTGGCGCTGTGGATGAAGCGGCCGTCGCCGACGTAGAGGCCGACGTGGCTGACGCGCGTCCCGCGCGTCGCGAAGGTCAGGAGGTCGCCGGGCTCGAGCGCCGCCGGGTCGCGCGGCATGGCGCGGCCGGCCTGCGCCTGGTCGCGGCTCGTGCGCGGGAGCGCGATCCCGTGCTGCTGGAAGGCGTACTGGATCAGGCCCGAGCAGTCGAAACCCTCGTCCTCGCCCTGCCCCGTGCCGCCGAACTGGTAGCGACGGCCCATCGCGTCGCGCGCCGTCGCGACGATGACCCCGGCGAGCGCGGCGCGCTCGGAGGTGGCCCCGCCGGCGGGCAGCGCGGTGGCGAGCGGCTGGGGACCGGGCGCGCCCTCCGCAGGCGACGGCGACGACGCCGGCGGCGCGCCCGACTCGCGCGACGGGCCCCGCCGCCCGCCGACGAGCACCGAGAGGCGCGCCGAGAGCGACGCGCCGTTCCGGCCCACGCTGAGCTCGCGCCAGCGCCCCTCGACGCCCAGCGCGAGGAACGAGAGCGGCCGCAGTTCGTACCCGACACCCGCCGACCAGCTTCCCCACAGGTCCCTCGGTCCGCGGCGCACGAGGCCACCGTCCAGCCCCGCCACGACGTAGGGCCCGCGCCCGTCGCGGAAGAGCGTCAGGTCGCCGCCGGCGCCCCAGAGGGCGGTGCTGTCGGGATCGCGGTCACGGATCAGGAGGATCCGGAGGTCGGCGCCGAGCGGGCCGGTGAGCGGCAGGCGGACGCCCCCGCGGAGTTCGGAGGCGTCACGCCCCTCGCGCGCCAGGACGCCGAGGTCGAGCGAGACGCCCTGCGCCCGGGCGGGCGCCGCCGCGAGCAGGCCGCCGAGCGCGAGCGCCGTGGCGCGGGAGACGATCCGGCCGGCGCGGCTCACCGGGCCACCTTCACCGGCTGCCCCGTGCGCAGGTTGACGGCGTAGCGATCGCCGGCACGGCAGTGGAGCCACAGGTGCGCCTCGATGGTCGAGTCGTCGCGGGCGACGGGGATCTCGCCGGTATAGAGGAGCGGCACCGGGATGCGCCGGCCCTCCCGCCGGATCTCGAGCGTGCGCTCCACGCAGGGGCGTCCGGCGGAGTCGGCATCCTGCCGCACGAGCGTGAACCAGACCTCCGCCCCGGCCGTGCGGAGCACGAGCGAGTCGGCCGGGTGGGGCGGTCCCGCAGCCGCGGTCCCGGCGGGAACCTGCCGCCGCTCCGCGCCGCCACAGGCCGCCACGACACCGAGTGCCCAGGCCATCACGGCCCGCAGCGGTCGATGCGCGGCGCGGCGCCTCGCCCTCACGGTGCGCTCGTGGGTGGCGCCGTGCCGTCCGCCGCAGGGAGGGACGGAGCCTCCCCGGGAGCGGCCGGCGTCGCGCTCGGCTCCCCGGGGACCGACTCGGGAGCGTCGAGGACCTCGGGCATCCCGTGCTCGCCGACCCCCAGCGCATGGCGCGTCTCCGGCGACCGGCGGAGCCAGCGAAGCCAGCCCCACGTCACGACGACCGCGACGATCGCCGCCGTGGCGAGGGTCAGGATGAGCGCGGTCACGGGATCGGCGAGCCGGGCGGTGAGCACGGAGCCGGCGATGGCCCCGAAAAACGAAGCTGCTGACGCCAAGAGTGGCGTCAGCAGCCATCCGAACACCCGCGCGAGGAAGCGCAGGACGCGCACGGCCGGTCAGCCGCGCGCCGGCCCCATCGCGCTGATCGCCGTCGCGGCGGCGAGCGCCGGGAGCACCGCCACGCCGAAGGTGCCGAGGGTCCAGCCGGCGTGCGGCACGTGCAGCACCACGCCGAGGACGGCGAACGCGACCGTCAGCACTGCCACGAGCCCGGCGGCCTTGCCCGCGCTCGCGCCGCCGCGTGCCGCCTGGTTCGACAGGATGAAGGCGCCCAGCCACGGCAGGTAGGTGCCGACCATCCACCAGATCGGGTGATACCACCAGTTGCTGCCGCCGCCGATCTCGCGCCACCGGTTCGTGTAGGTGCCGATCGGCTGGAGCAGCACGACATCGATGATCAGGAAGACGACCGTCCCGCCGAGCCCGATGCCCGCGGCGCCGGAAATCCCCTCGATGCTCCGCGCCCGCGTCCACTGTCCGGGCAGGAAGGTGACGAGGTAGACGCCGGCGGCGAGGATGATCGCGCCCAGTACCGTCTCGACCACGCCGCCCACGAAGCGGGAGACGAGGGAGAAGAGCAGCACCGCGACGGCGGTGACGAGGCCGATGCGGATCGAGCCCCGCACGATGGAGGGGACGTCGGTCTGGTCGACGTCGCGCTCAGCGCCGAGAACCGAGCTCATGCGGTCTCCCGAAAGGGGTGAAGTTGGCTGGGCACAAACATATGCGGGGGTGCTACCCCGGCCAAGCCCGGCGGTTCACCACCCCCACCCGAGGACCACCGCCAGGTCGGTGACGGCCCAGGCCCCGAGGGCGAGGTGCATCCCGCGCTGGTGCTGGTCGGGGGTCATCCCGGCCCACCGGAGCCGCCACGGCACCAGGACCCCGCCCCAGGCGAGCAGGGCCGCGCCCAGGGCGGCGATCCGCCAGCGGTGGGCGGGCAACCACCCGGCCACGGCCGCCGCCGCCCCGAACAGCGCGAACGCCACCAGCGTCGCGGCGAGCGCCACCGACAGGCTCCGGCGCATGCCGAGGACCAGCGCGAAGGTCCGGTCGCCGCGGCGGCGGTCCTCGTCGAACTGGTAGAGCTGCGTGAGGGGATAGAGCGCCGCGAACAACGCGCCGAAGCCGAGGGCGAGGAGGAGGCCCGGCGTCGTGACCGGGCGTCCGGTCGCGGCCCAGCCCGCGAGCGGCGTGAGGGTGCCGAAGCCCGCCAGGTTGATCACCCAGTCGAGGCCCGCCCGCGCCTTGAGCCGGAAGGGCGGCACGGAGTAGAGCACCGACATCCCCAGGCAGGCGGCGTAGAGCGTCGCGTAGGTGACGGGGAGCGCGAGCGCCGCCACCTGCCCCGCCACCATGAGGCCGAGCCCGAAGGCGAAGAGGCGGCGCGGGGGCGGCGGCGGCGCGCGCAGGTAGGCGACGTCTCCCTCGTCCCGGTCGAAGGCGCTGTTGATCGCGAGGGTGCCGCCGTTGAGGCAGGCGACCCACAGGACGAGCCCGACGGCCCAGCCGGCGAGCCCCTCCCCACGCAGCACGGCGGGCAGCCCGAGCGCGAGCACGGTGCCGAGGAGCGTGTGCCCCGCCATGATCGGCCACTCGGCGGGCCGGAGGTGCAGCAGGTAGTCGAGCCGCCGGCCGAGCAGCCGGTAGCCCAGGGCGCGCGCGCCCCGGTCCGCGCGCGGGGGCGCCGTCACCAGGTGAGCCCCAGGTGCCGGGCGGCGCTGCGCAGCCCCTCGAGGGTGAGGTCGCGGTTCACCTCGTCGATGGCGGGACACAGCGGCGCAACGAGCCCGGCGAGCCCGCCCGTCGCGACGACGAACGGCACCCGCCCCCCCGGCCACTCGGCGGCGATGCGCCGGATCATGCCCGCCACGGCGTCGGCGGTACCGAAGAGAATGCCGCCCTGGATGTGCTCCTCGGTGGTCCGGCCGATCGCCCGCGCCGGCGGGCGCAGCTCGGCCGCGGTGAGCTTGGCCGCCTTGCGGATCAGCTGGTCCGCCGACGTGCGGAGCCCCGGCATGATGGACCCGCCGATGAACCGGCCCTCGGCGGTGACGCAGTCGAAGGTCGTCGCGGTGCCGAAGTCCACGACGACCGCATCCCGGCGGTACCGCTCGTGCGCGGCCAGGACGTTCACGACCCGGTCCGCGCCCACGGCGAAGGGCTCGTCCACGTCGAGGGTGAGCGGGAGGGGGGAGCGCGCGTCCACCGTGGTCGCCTCCACCCCGGTCGCGAGGCGCACGCCCTCGCGCACCGTCCCCGTCACCGGCGGCACCACCGACGCGATCGCCGCGGCCCGGACGGCGCGCGGGTCCTCGCCCCGCTGGGCCAGGAACGCGCCGAGGGTGGCCGCCCACTCGTCGGGCGTGCGGTCCGCCACGGTCGTCATCCGCCAGCTCGCGGCGAGCCGGTCGCCCCGGAACAGGCCGACGGTGATCTCGGTGTTGCCGATGTCGAGCACGAGGAGCATGGCCTCTCCCGGAAGGAGGTCGGCGTCAGGCGAGCGCGAGGGTCGCGCCCACGAGGCGGTGCCGGGTGCCGGCGTCGTCGTCCACGAGGAGCGCGCCGTCGGCACCGATCCCGGCGGCGACGCCCGCGACGGGTGCGGCGACACGCCGTCCCGCGAGCCAGTCGCGCGCCGCGAGCGCGGCGGCCTCCGCCGGGCCGAGGGC
>JBAIWX010000276.1:0-28492 GCA_037916975.1 Gemmatimonadales bacterium | reverse complement strand
GCGCGGCGGGCACCGCGCCCTCGAGGACGGCCTGCAGGTCCACGATCCGGTCGAGCAGCGTCCAGCGCAGGAGCAGCGTCTCGACCACGAGCCGTGCGTTCGCGCTCCGCCGGATCTGGCCCTCGCTCTCGGCCAGCAGCCGCAGCATCCGGAGCACGTCCCCGGCCGACAGCCGCTCGCGGTAGTCCTCGAGCATCCGGCGCATCGCCTCGGTGAGCCCCTCGGGCTCGGCCCCGACCTGCACCATGAGGAGCGAGCGGAGCGCGTCCGCGGCGCCGTTCATGAACTCGGCCAGGTCGGCCCCGGACGCCATGAGGCCCTCGACGAGCCGGAAGACGCCCGCGGGGTCCCGCTCCGCCGCGACCCGGAGCACCTCGCCATACAGCTCGTCGGGGACGAGCCCGAGGATCTCGCGCACGCGCGCCGCCTCGACCCGCCCGTCGCCGAAGCTGAGGCACTGGTCGAGCACGGAGAGCGCGTCGCGCATCCCGCCGTCGGCGTGCCGCGCGATCAGCGTGACGGCGTCGTCGTCCGCGGGGATGCCCTCGTCGGCGAGCACCTGCACGAGGCGGTCGCGGATCGCCTGCGGGCCGATGCGGCGGAAGTCGAACCGCTGGAGCCGCGAGAGCACCGGGGCGGCGGTCTGGGCGATCTTCTGCGGCTCGGTGGTGGCGAAGACGAACACCACGCCCGGCGGGGGCTCCTCGAGGATCTTGAGGAGCGCATTCCACGCCTCGCGGGTGAGCATGTGCGCCTCGTCCACGATGTACACCTTGTGGTGCCCCGCCTGGGAGGCAGCGTACATCGCGCGCTCGCGGAGGTCCCGCGCGTCGTCCACGCCGCGGTTCGAGGCGGCGTCGATCTCGACCACGTCGAGGCTCGCCGAGCCGCTCCAGATCCGGCGGCAGCTCTCGCACTCGCCGCACGGGTCGCCCTCGGCGCCCCGGTTCGCGCAGTTGAGCGCCATGGCGAGGATGCGCGCGGCGGTGGTCTTCCCCACGCCGCGGGGCCCGCAGAGGAGGTAGCCGTGGCCGACGCGGCCGCGGGCAACGGCCCCGCGCAGGACGGCGGTCACGTGATCCTGCACCAGCAGGTCGCTGAAGCGCTTGGGGCGGTAGCGGCGCGCGAGGGCGATGGTCATGGCGGGAAGATACCAAAGAAAAGTGCCCCAGGCTCCCCGAAGCGATACCGGGCATCGCTTAGCGCTGCTACCGGCGAGGTCCTGACGCGGTTCACGCGCCGGCACCCTTCGGACCTGAGGCATCCGAAATGTAACCGGCGCCCGGCCCCCGGCCAACTGGCGGGGTCCGGACGCCGGCCAAGGGGGGCGTCGCCTACTTCTTTGCCGGGGCGGCGGGGGCCGCGGCGGCGTTCATGGCGTACGCGTCCACCTGGTACTTCCAGCTCCCGTCCGCCTGCTTCTTGAGCACTTCCGTGTAGTGGCCGGTCGCCGTCTGCCCGCCCATGGACATGGAGAACTCACCCACCATGTAGGCGAGGTCCCCGCGCCCCTCCACCTTCTGGGTGTTGAGCACGACGTTGGACGGCTTCCCCGCCATGAGGGCGGTGAGGGCCTGCGTGATGGCCTCCTTGCCCTGGACCGGCGCGGCGTCGGGCCCCTGCAGGATCGCGTCGTCCGCGTAGACCGCGACGAGCCCGGCGACGTCGCCCGCGTTGGCGGCCTTGGCCCAGGCCTCGTCCACGGCCCGCACGGCGGCCTCGTCGGCGGCCGAGAGCGGGGCGGGGGCGGCGGGCGCGCTCTCCTTGGGCGCGGGCGCGGCGCAGGCGGCGAGGGTGGCGAGCATCAGGGCGGCGGCAGTACGCGACATGAGACCTCCGTTGAGGGACGTGACGTCGCCGGGCGCTCGGCCCGGCACCTACGCGAGCAGTGCCCGCTGCCGGCGCTGCATCGCCCGGAGCTCCCACGTCTCCGCGACGACGCCGCCCAGCAGGAACACGATGGCCATGTAATACACCCACAGCACGAAGAGCACAATGGCACCGAGGCGGGCGCCGACGTAGGCCGCCTGCGGGGTGACGGCGTGGGCGAGGTAGAGGCCGTAGAGCCGCTTGGCGATCTCGAACCCGGTGGCGCCGACCACCGCCGCGAGGGTGGCCGACTGCCAGCTCATCACGCGGGGCGACGCCCAGCGGTAGACCACGACGAAGAGCGCGAGCGAGAAGGAGAGCGCCAGCGCCTCGGTGACGAGGGTCCCGAACCAGCCCGCCCAGAAGGCCCACCGCGGCGCGAGCTCGGCGCCGCGCGCGCGCGCGAGCGCGAGCCCCGCGGTGAGCGAGGTGTTGGCCACGAAGAGGAGCACCATCACCACGACCATGGCGCCGTCGCGGGCCTTGCCGAGCAGGTAGTTGAGCAGGAAGCCGTGGCTCCGCCGCGGGCGCGCCTGCACGTCGTAGATCGAGTTGAGCGCGTTCCGCATGCTGCCGAAGAGCCGGGTGCTGAACCAGACGAAGAGCGGCGCGGCGACGAGGGAGATGCGGTCGCGGTTGCGGAGGATGGCGCCGAGGAGGTTCTCGACGGGATCGAGGGGGTCGAGCCCCGGCGTGCTGTCGTGCGCGGGCAGGAAGCGGTGGAAGAGCGCCTCGGGGTCGAGCGAGGCGCCCGCCGTCGTGGTGGCCTGCGCGATGAGGGTGAGCGCGACGAGGACGAGGAGGATGAACGGGACGGCGGCGAGGAGGGCGTCGAAGCTGAGGGCGCTCGCGAGGAACGGGACGTTGTTCTCGTCGGCGACCTCGAGCACCCGGCGCAGGAACCCCCAGCCCGAGCGGTGCCAGGCGGGCCGCCGGCCCGGGCTCAGGCGCCCTCCGTCTCGTCCTCGTCGTCGCCGGCCGAGTCGTCGGCCCGGGCGGCGCGGCGCCGGGCCCGCGCCTCGGCGAGGCGGCGCTCGAGCTCCGCGCGGGCACCCACGTTCACCGGCTCCACGTCGCCGTCCTCGAGCGCGTCCTCGTCCCCGTCGTCCTCGCGGCCGCCGGCGCCGAACTGCTCGACCAGTTCGTCCACCTTCTCCTCCGCGAGCGCGCGCAGCTTGCGCAGCCGCCGCTGGAGGGAGCGGCGGGTCTGCTCGCCGCTCGAGGGGGCGTAGAGGAGCGCGAGCAGCGCCCCGGCCGCCGCCCCCCAGAGGAACCACTTCATCGAGGCGTCGCCGCGCTCGACGACCACCACCTCGCGCCCGTTGCGGTCTCGCGCCATCCGGTCCTCCCTCACTCGCCGGCGTCCGGGTCGTCCTCGGCCATCGCGTGCACCGCCGCGCGGTCGTCCCAGTGGCGGTGCGGGGCGCGGACGAAGCGGCGGACCAGGTCGGCGGTGCCGTTCACGTTGAGCTGCGCGAAGAGGAACGCGAAGGTCTTCTCGAGGTCCGCGCCGATCGCGGCGCGCACGTCCTCGGGGAGCGCCCAGCACTCCTGCTTGAAGGGCCCGATCGCGCGCTTGCGGGCCTTGTAGTAGAACTGCTCGGCGGTGTCCGACGGCTTCCGCTCGGACTGGGCGTTCGCATCGAGCCACGCGTACATGCGCTCCCGCAGCGCGGCGGGGAGCCGGGGGTGGTCGAAGACCATGCTCTGGAAGTTGGTCGCGAGGTGGATCTCGCAGGCCTCGACCCGCGGGAAGTTCCCGAAGGCGTTCGCCGGCAGCGTGCTGGCGCCGTGCTGGACCGCGCCCCCGAGCCCGTAGCGCTCGCGCGCCACGCGCGAGAGGTCCCGGAGCGCGTCGAGGTCGAGCTTCACCTCGGCGATCGAACCGTCGGGGAGCACCACGCCGCCGTGGGAGGTGCCCGTCTGCACCGAGATCTTGCTGATCCCCGCGTGGCCCCCGCGCGCCGCGAGCGCGCGCTCGAAGCCCTGCATGAAGGCGTGCAGCTCCTCGACGGTGCTGTTCTTGTGGCCGACCTCGCCGATCTCGCCGCCCACCGAGACCGTCACCCCCTCGGGCTCGCGCTCGCGGATGAACGCCGTGATCTCGGCGCAGCGCTCGTAGTTGGCGCGCTGCTGCTCCTCCAGCGAGGGCTTGGACAGGTCCACCAGCGTCGAGGTGTCCACGTCGATGTTGTAGAAGCCCTCGGCGACCTCCTCGGCGATGAGCTTCTTCACCTCGCCCACCTCCGCCTCGGCGTCGGCCTCGTACTTCTTCGCGTTCACCTGGCAGTGGTCGCCCTGGATGAAGAGCGGGAGGGCATAGCCCTCACGGAGCGCGGCGCCGAGCATCACGGCGGTGTACTCGCCGGGGCGCTGGTCGGTGTAGGCGATCTCGGAGCGCGCGATCTCGAGCAGGATGGCGCCGGCCTTCCCCGCGCGCGCCGCGCGGAAGACGGCCCGCGCCGTGTCGTACGCCATCATGCGCACGTTGATCGCCGGGACGGTGAAGCCGCCGCACTCGCCGCGCCCGCGCGCGCTGTAGAGGTCGTGGATCGACGCGGGGCGCACGCCGCTCGCCTGGCCGAGCTCCCAGAGGAGCCAGCGCGCGGCGTCGCGCTCGTCCGCCGCCCCGAAGACCGCCTGCCACACCAGGCGGTCCATCGCCGCCGTGCGCAGCGCCGCCGGGTCCCGGATCTCGACCCCGCCGGGCACCGTGCGCACCGCGCCGCCGAAGAGGTCCACCGCCCGCTGCCGCAGCTCGCTCATGACTCCGAAGTCCTTGATTGGCAGAGACTTGTAATGCCCGATGGCGGCAATCTACCGACCCGTCGGGGTGGCGTCAAACGACGCTCGCGCCGCGGCGCCCCGGCCCGGCGGCGTCCCGGCCCGCGGCGCCCCAAGCAGGAAGCCGGCCAGAGCCCGGCAGGGCTCAACGCGGGAGCGCGGGCGCGATGACGCCGTGGACGTGCACCCAGTCCGCGGCGAGCGTGGCCCGCGGCGAGGTGGCCCCGTGCCGGACGAAGAGCCCGAGCTCCCCCGCCTGCAGCGGCACCTCCACGGTGAGGCTGGTGACGACCTGGTCGTTGAGGAGGAAGGTGACCTGCGGGCCGCAGACGACCGCCTGCAGGAGGTTGGGGTCGCCGAGGCCGGGGGCGTAGACCATCCCCTCGGCGAGGGTGATGTCGAAGACGTTGCGCCACACGGCGCCGTCGAATCCCTGCACGAGGCAGCGACCGGCCGGCCCGACAGCGAAGGCCACGAAGCGCCCGGCGAGCGGGCCCTCGCGGGGCCGGCGCACGAAGATGCCGTAGCAGTCGCCCTCGTCCCCCTCGACGAGCGAGAGCTGCGCCTGCACGACCGCATCGCCGAAGGTGCGGTCGCCGAGCGGCAGGCCGGCGGCGGTCCCCGGGGCCTCCACGCCGACACGGAGCTGCCCCGCCTCGAAGCGGGCGCCCGCCGGCAGCGGGATCGCGGCGGCCGCGTCCGCCGGGAGGCGGCCGGCGTCGAGCGCGTAGAGCACCGGCGGGGGCGCCGCCGGCATCGCGAAGCCGCTCACGGCGCCGCCGGGCGGTCGTCGCTCACCACGAGCACGACGATGCGCTGGACGCCGCTCACGATGACGCCCCCGACGCGGCGCGGCACCGCGAGCGCGTGGAGGCGCACCATGGAGGTGCCGTCGGTGAACGCGGCAAGCTGGTGGCCGTCGCCGGGGCGGAAGAGGGGGCCGGGCGAGGGGACGGCGGGCCGGTAGCCGAGCGCCGCGAGCCGCGCGGAGAGCCCGGCGACGACCGACTCCTCGGGCTCGTCGGTGCCGTAGAAGCGCGCCACGTAGCTCGGCGCGCCCCCCACGCCGCGCACGACGCTCGAGTCGAGCAGCCGGCCGCCCGCGTACGCCACGTCGCGCGCCGGCACCCCGGCCAGCACCGCCGCGGTGCCGGGCCCGAGCGCGAGCACGAGCGCCGCGCCGCCGATCACGAGGCCGAGCAGGATCGGCACCCCGATGATCGCGACGCGGCCCTGCGCGGTGACGCCCTCCCGCGCCTGCCAGATGTTGGAGATCCCGAAGGCGACGCTCGCCGCCCCGATGAGCACCACGAGCCACGCGCCGATCCGCATCGGCCGCTCCTAGTCGGTGTAGCCCGGCGGCAGCGGGAAGACGAAGTTCGCGATGCCGTTGACGATCGCCGGCGGGACGAGCGCGCCGACGATGCCGACGCCGTCGCGGAGGCCGCCCTGGATGTTCATCGTCATGATGTCGAGCCCGAGCTTGATGAGCCCCACCGAGATGCGCAGCGGCGTCTCGACGGCCGGCGGGAAGCCGTACGCGCCGATCGGGATCGAGAAGACGGCGTTGCCGGTGACGTTGCCGCCGACCCCGACCCCGGGGCGGAGGCCCAGGCTGATGCCGCTGTCCCAGCCCATCGTGGGCCGGTGGAGCAGGTCCGGCACGAGCGGGCCGTGGAGCGGGTTCGGGATCGCGCTGCCGATCCCCTTCCCCGGCCGGTCGTCGCCGAACCAGTTCCACTCGTGGGGCCCCACCGACGGGGAGTTGGGGCCCGAACCGGGGCCGCCCGGACCCGGCACCGGCGCCGGGGCCCCCGGGCCGCCAGCGCCGCCGCCACTGCCCGCGGGACCGGGCGCGGGAGCGGGTGCCGGCGCGGGCGGCGGAGCCGCCGGCTGCTCGTAGGCGGTGAGCGTCGTGGCGCGGAGCGCGGGCGAGTTGTCGTCGGCAGGGAGGTTGAGGACGTGGCCGAGCGTGGCGCCCATCGCGTCCTGCTGCACCTCCGTGATCCCGCCCAGCCCGCGCGCCCCGAGGCCCGCGCGCACCTCGGCCGCGACGACCTGCGCGCGCTGCACCGAGAGCGCCTGGTTGAGCGCGTCCGGGTCGCCGCGACCGGGGTGGCGCCAGCGGAGGCTCGCCCCGCCCACCGAGGCGATGCGATACCGCGCATCGGCGTGGAGCGTGTGGGCGTGCCCGGCCGAGTCGAGGACGTTGGCGATTACCGCGCGCCCGGCCGGACTGATGGTGGCCTTCCCGGTATCGAACCGCACCTGCTGGCTCGTGAGGAGCACCTCGGCGGCTGGCGTCGGCAGCGGGGCGGGCACGGGCGCCGGGGGCGGAGGCGGGGGCGCCGGCGGGGGCGTGCCACTCCCGCCGCCGCTCCAGCCCTGCTGCGCGGCGTCACGGACCGGCTGGGTGGCGTCCCAGAGCGGCGCGGCGCCGACGTAGATCCCCTCGCTCCGCGTCACGCGCGCACCGAGCTCGGCGTCCACGTTCATGCCGGCGCCCATGAAGGCGCCCTGATAACCCTGCCGCACGCCGGCGCCGCGATTCGCGCCGAAGGAGAGCACCGTCCCCCAGGCGCCGGTCAGGTCCACGTCGGGCCCCGCCTCCGCCTGCAGCCCGCCGCCCGCGCCGACGGTGACGCCCGGGGTGAAGAAGATGCCGATCTCGTGCGACGGGTAGTCCACGACGAGGTCGGCGTTGCCCGTGATCGCGACGCCCGCGCCGACGCCCTCCTCGCCCGTGACGCCGACGCTGATGCCGAAGCTGAAGTGGTCGCCGTCGGGGCGCATGAGGCCGCGCAGGACGTCGTGCCCGGTGATGACCGCCGCGTCGGCCACCTTGCCCGCGATCTCGCGCGAGGCGCCGGCCACGCGCCGCGGGATGGAGGCGAGCATCTTCTGCATCCCGCCCGCCTGGCGGATGGCGGCCTTGATGCGCGGCGCGATCCACTCCGCGAGGCGCGTCGCGACGAGGAGGCGCAGCGGGTCGAGGATCCGGTGCAGGATCCCGGCGATCGCGTCGCGCACCCCGCGCGCCATCGCCCGCACGCCGCCCACCGCGCGCGTCACGCCGCGGCGCACCAGGTTCGCGAACCCGCGCGCCGCGGCGAGCGCGGCCCGCGTGACGACCCGGATCCCGCGCCCGACCGCCCGCACGAAGCCGGTGATCACGCGCCGCGCGCCGCGCGCCGCGGCGCGGAGCGTCGCGGTGAGCGCCCGCACGACGGCCGCGACGACGCGCCGCGTCGCGGCGAGGACCGCCGTCACGATGGGGAGCACGACGGTGCGGATCACCGTCGGGATCGCGCGCACCAGGCGGCCGACGAACCCGACGACGCGCTGCACCGCGGCGACGGTCGTGCGGAGCACGCGCGTGATCGTCGAGGTGATCCGCGCGAGCGCCCGGTTGAGGAGCCCCGCGACGCGGGCCACGAGCGCCTGCATCGCGTGGCCGATGGCCGAGACGGCACGACCGATCGCGGCCGCGATCCGGCCCGGCAGCCCGCCCAGGAGCCGGCCCAGGCGCGTGATGGCGCCTCCGATCAGTCCGGCGACCGCCCCGACGATGTCCCCGCCGGTGTTGAGGAGCCGGCGCACGAGCGGGCCGATGCGGCTCGTGAGCGGACGGATCACCGCGGAGGCGCCGTGCACGACGCGCCGGACCACCGACCCGACGCCGCGCTGCATCGCGCGGAGGGGACCGCTCACCCGGCCCCAGACGGAGCGAACGGTGGACACCACGGTCGGCGCGATGCGCTGCCCGACGGCGCGGCCCGCGTTGAACGCCGCGAGCAGCGGCCCGCCGAAGGCGCTCGCGATGGCGCCCCCCGCGCGGCGCATCGCGCCGGCCGCGTTGCCCACGCGACTCGTGACCCACGACCGCGCCCGCGCGAGCACCGACTCCACGAGCCCGCCCCCCGACGGGGCGCTCCCTGCCGCGCTCACCTGCGACGCGCCTCCCTCGACCGCGCCGCTGACGTCGCTCGAGGGCGCCGGGGCGGCGAGTTCGGGCGTGGGGACCGCCGGCGCCTGCAGGGGCATGAGCGGGGCGTGCAGCTCGGCGAAGCGCTGGATGGGCGCCCCGCCCGCCGTCCCGGCCCCGGCTCCACCCGGCAGCTCGGCACCGGCGGCGAGCCCCGCGGGGTCGCTGGCCGCGTGCAACTCGGCGGCAAGCTCCCCGGCGGGCGCCACGTCCTCGAGCGTCGGGGCCGCGAGCGTCGGCGCCTCGATGGCGGGGGCTTCGAGCGCAGGCCCGTCGGCAGCGGGGGTCTCGGCGGGCGCCGCGGCCCCCGCCGGCTCGGGCCCCGGGGCAGCCGGGTCTTCGGCCTCCGGAGCGGCTCCTTCGTGGAACTCGGTCTCCGGCCCCGGGGAGTGCGCCGCCGTCCCGTCGTGCTCCTCGGCCTCCGGCCGGGCGACCGGCGGCGCCAGGACAGGTGCGCCGCCGGCGCGCGCGCGCTGGAGCGCCCGCCCCACGGCCGCGTTGCCGATGGTGCGCTGGAGTCGAAGGGTCGGGATGGGACGGGAAACGGCGCCGGAAGGTCTCCCGGCGCCGCTGGAGCGGACAGGCGCGTCGTCTCCGCCGGCGGCGGCGGCTTGGTCAGGGCGGAGGAGCAGGTCGCCGGGCTCGCCACCCGGTGCCTCGGTGGCCGGCTCGGCCGCGTGCGCGGCCGGGGCCGCCGTTCGCGAAGGGCGGGCGCGTTCCTGTGTCGGTCGTTCCCGTCCGGTCTCGGCCACCCGGCCCCTCGGTCGCTGCTTCTCCTAAGCTACGGGGCCCGCGAGGGGCGGTAAAGCGGCCGGGGCGGCCGACGTCATGCCTCGTCGCCCGGGTCGGCCGGCGGCGCCGGCTCCGCCTCGAACCCGGCCCGGCCCATCGCGCGGAAGGTGAGGCGCTTGCCCAGTTCGACGCCGGGCTGGTCGAACGGGTCCACGCCGTACCAGGCGCCCGCGAAGCCGGTCGCGAGCTGGAAGAACATGAGGAGCTCGCCCACGGTCTCGGCCGAGACCTCGGGGAGCTGCAGCAGGCAGTTCATCCGCCCCGCGCGCGCCAGCGCGCCCGCCGTCGCGTCCCGCTCCGCCGCGAGCAGGCGGCCGAGCGTGTGCCCCGCGAGGTAGCTCACGTCCGGCGGGAGGTCGGGCCGCGCCGGGATCGGCACGTCGTCGCCCGGCTCGTCCACGCCCACGATCGTCACCACCTTGTCGTGGGGCCCCTCCATGAAGAGCTGCACCTGGCTGTGCTGGTCGGTGGCACCGACCGCCGCCAGCGGCGTCGGACCGGCGTGCACGATGCCGCCGCGCCGGTCCACCCGCTTCCCGAGGCTCTCCGCCCAGAGCTGGCGGAACCACTCCGCCACGTCGCGCAGCCGGTCGGCGTAGGGCATGAGCACGTGGATGCGCGCGCCGTACCAGGTGTCGGCCGCCCAGAGGAGCGCGGCGTAGAGCGCCGCGGGGTTCCGGAGCAGGTCGGGCTCCTCCGCGCGCTCGACCGCGCGGCGGGCGCCGCGCAGCAGCCCCTCCACGTCGATGCCGACGAGCGCCGCGGGCAGGAGCCCCACGGGCGAGAGCACGCTGAAGCGCCCCCCCACGTCGGGCGGCACGGCGAGGGTGGCGATCCCCTCGCGGTCGGCGATCTGGCGGAGCGCGCCCTTCGCCGGGTCGGTGGTGAAGACGAGGTGGCGGTGGACGGCGGGACCGAGGGCCGCCTCGAGCCAGGCGCGCACGACCAGGTACTGCGCGAGGGTCTCGGCGGTGCCCCCCGACTTGCTGACCACGTTCACCAGGACGCGCCGCGGGTCGATGCGCGCGAGCGCCGCGCGGACCGTGACGGGATCCACGTTCTCGAGGACGGTGAGCCGCGGGTAGTACTCGCGCGCGTCGTCGTCGAGCTCGTTCCACGCGGGCGGCTTGAGCGCCGAGAGGAGGGCCCGGGTGCCGAGCGCGGAGCCCCCGATGCCGAGCACGAGGACATGGTCGAACGCCTGCCCCGCCCCGCTCGCGAAGCGGGTGATGCCGCGCACCGTCTCGTCCTGGCCGGCGAGGCCGTAGAAGCCGTACTCCCCGCCCGCGCGGCGGGCCCGCACCTCGTCCTGCACGGCCCCGAAGCGGCGTGTCAGTTCGGCGAGGCGGGACCGCGGGATCCCGTGCTCGCCGTCCAGCGCCTCCTGCAGCATCCGCCCGTAGCGCAGCCGGATCATTCCTCAGACCTCCAGCGTCAGGCCGTCGTGGGCCGGCGCGATGCCGGCCGGCAACTGCGCCGCCAGCTCCGCGTGGCCCGTCTCGTGGCTCAGGTGAGTCAGGAAGGTACGCTCCGCCCCGAGGGCGCGCGCCGTCTCCACCGCCTCGCCGATGCTGAGGTGCGTGGGATGCGGGCGCCACCAGAGGGCATTCAGGACGAGGACCCTGAGGCCGCGCAGCAGCTCGCGCGCCTCCGCCGGGACCTCCTTCACGTCCGTCACGTACGCCACGTCCCCGATCCGGTAGCCGTACACGCGCAGGTGCCCGTGCCGGAAGGCGATCGGCAGCACCGGCACGCCCAGCACCTCGAGCGGCGCCCCCGGCTCGATCGGGTTGAGGGTCAGGGTCGGCTTCGAGGTGCCCTCGAACGGCCGCATCGCCTCGTCGAAGATGTACCGGAACGAGCCCGCCAGCCGGTCCAGCGTCTCGGGCGGGCCGAAGAGCGGGAGGGCCCGGCGCTGCTTGACCGAGAAGATGCGCAGGTCGTCGATGCCGTTGGTGTGGTCGGCGTGTTCGTGGGTATAGAGGACGCCGTCCAGGCGGTCGCAGCCGGCCGCCACGAGCTGGAGGCGCAGCTCGGGCGGGGTGTCGATCAGGAGGCGGACCCCGCCCACCTCGACCAGCGCGGCGCAGCGGGTGCGCCGGTCGCGCGGATCGGGGGACCTGCACACCGCGCACCCGCACCCCACCTGCGGCACCCCGAAGCTCGTTCCGGTGCCGAGGAGGGTGAGGCGCACCCGGGTCACACCGCCTCGACCTTGAGGAGGTTGGTGGTCCCGGGCGTGTCGAACGGCACGCCGGCGGTGACCACGACACGGTCCCCGGGGATGGCGAGCCTGCGCTCGAGGAGCTTCTGCCGGACGACCGGGATCATGCTGTCGTAGGTCGGGAAGTGATCCACCAGCGCGGGCACCACCCCCCAGACGAGGGAGAGCTGGCGGAAGGTCTCGGGCTCCGGGGTGACCGCGAAGATCGGGACGCTCGGCCGGTACGCCGCCACCGTCCGCGCCGTGAACCCGCTGCTCGTGAAGCAGACGATGCAGGGCACCTGCAGCAGCTCGGCCGCGGCACAGACCGCGACCGCGATCGCCGACTCGGTGCGGGTCGGCTGCGGCCGGACCATCCCGGCGGCATCCCGCTCCTCGGCGCGCCGGCCGACGGCGAGGTCGAAGGCGGGGCTCCGCGCCGGCCGGTGCTTCTCGAGCTCGCGGGCGATGCGGGCCATCGCCACCACCGACTCGAGCGGGTAACGCCCCACCGCCGTCTCGGCGGAGAGCATCACCGCGTCGGTCCCGTCCAGGATCGCGTTGGCGACGTCCGACGCCTCGGCCCGCGTCGGCCGGGGGGCCTGGACCATGCTCTCCAGCATCTGGGTGGCGGTGATCACCGACTTCCCGGCGAGGTTCGCCTCACGGATGAGCCGCTTCTGGGCGAGCGGCACCTCCTCGTAGGGCAGCTCCACGCCCAGGTCGCCGCGCGCGACCATGATCGCATCGGACGCCCGGAGGATCTCCCCCAGGTTCCGGAGGGCGGTGTCCTTCTCGATCTTGGCGACGATCCGGGTGCCGGGGTCGAGCAGCCGGCGCAGCGCCTCGACGTCCTCCGCCTTCCGGACGAACGACTGGGCGATGTAGTCCACGCCGAGCGCCGTGGCCCGCTCCACCTCCTCGCGGTCCCGGTCGCTGATGGGCGGCGCGCTCACCTCAACGCCGGGCAGGTTGATCCCCTTGTTCGACTTGAGCGCCCCGCCGTACCGGACCGTCCCGTGGACCCGGGCGCCGTCCACCCGGTCCACCTCGATGTTGAGCAGGCCGTCGTCGATCAGGACCGTCGCGCCGGCATGCACGTCGGTCGCGAGCGCGGCGTAGGTGGTCGGGATCTCCCCGGCACGCACCTCCTCCTCCGGGGCGAGCACCACCTTCTGTCCCGCCTCCAGGGTGACCGAGGCGGCCAGGGTCCCCACCCGGATCCGGGGCCCCCGCAGGTCCACCAGGATCGCGGTCGAGCGGCTGCCCCCCTGACGGGCGATGACGTCCTTGAGGTCACGGATCCACTGCTCCCGCAGTTCAGGCGAACCGTGGGAGGTGTTGATCCGGACGACGTCCACCCCGGCCTCGAGCAGGGCGGTCATGCCGTCCTGGGAGCTCCAGGCCGGCCCGAGCGTGGCGACGATCTTGGTGCGGCGGAAGGCGGTGTTCGGCACAGGTCCTCGTGAGGGCGATACGACAGGTCGAGCGGTCGGACAGCGCAGAGTTTAATGGATGCGGCTGGCGCATGCACCCTCGCACCGCGTCGTGCGGCGCCCGCGTTTTCACCGCGAAAGGTCGGGCGAGAGGACCCCCGCCGAGGCATCGGCATCAGCGCGCGCGCCCGCTTCCCGCGACCAGCCGGCCCCCCGCAGCCGAGCCCTACCTACCGGAATCCCCACGGCCCGGAGTTATCAACAGCACGCGCTGAGAAGATTTCCACATGTGGGTGAATTCGTGGCGAATCCGGGTTCCCGCCGGTCCCGAACTCGCGCGTTCACGAGCCCGCTTTCCACATGTTGAAAACTCCGACTCGACCGGCCTTCGATCCGGCGTCGCCGTCGTGCCCGCCAGTCGAAAACGGCGAGAAACAACTTTATATCTACTTTCTAAGCCATTTTGCATCAGACTTTTGCGCAGCTGACAATAAAGTGCATTTCCCGGTGGTGACAGTGTCGTTACCGGCGATCTGGCATCCGGATTTCCGCATTCGTCACACTATCCACAGCGCAAGTGCGGAAGGTGGATGACGCGGCTGGGATGAGGTAGGCAATGCACATCGGGGCGAGGAGTCTTCCACCAAGGACAGGGGGCCGGCAACCCTCGATCGCCGGCCCCCTTCGGGCCCATCCGCCCTCCTGGCCCGGCCGGGATCAGGGTTGCCGGGCGATCTCCAGCTGGCCGCTGCCGCCCTGGACGAACTCGCCCACGAACCGGATCGGCGAGGCCTGAAGGGCCTTCGCGAGGTCGTCCTTTCCCTGCACCACGAGCGCCCCGACCAGCCCGCGGGTGACCTGCGCCTGGAGGGTCCAGGTGAACCGCAACTGGTGGCCCTCGCGGCTCAGTGCCGTCCACTTCCGCTCGACCGCCCCGCCCGCCGTGCTGTCCCGGGTCGGGTGCCCGTCCCACAGCAGCGTCGTCCTGCCCAGCCGGATGGTGTAACGGTCGTCGGTCCCCTTCGGCGCCTTGCCGAACGAGGCCCGGATCGTCTCGAGCTGGACCTGCCCGCCCTCGGCGAGCTTGCTGGCCCGCCAGCTGGTCGTGAAGAGCTTCCGCCCGAGGTCGGCGTCACCCGACCCCGCCGAGGGTGCCCGGGCGGCGAGCAGGAGGAAGCCCAGGGCTTCGCCCTCCCGGTCGGCGTCCTTGTCCTCCTTGGGAGCCTTGCCGCCCAACTGGCGTCCCGCCACGTCCAGCGTGCCGAACCGGTACAGGCAGAGCGACGCCGGCATCCAGCTCCGATACTCCGGCTGGCCCTCGACCACGGAGCGGAGGGCGGCACCGAGGCCGGCGACCGCATCGGCCCGGAGCGGGAGTGCCTCGTCGGGGAGCAGCTTCCGGGCGTGTGCGGAGTCCACGAGGAACTCGATGCAGAAGCCGAACTGCAGGCGGTCGAACTGCCAGCGATCGGCCTCGGGCTGCTGTGCGGCCACCGGGCGGGCGAGGGCCGCGAGCGCGACCGTCAGGGCGCAGATTGCGCGAGTGGGTGTCACCGGCGGGCCTCCCGCACGGCCGCCCGGAGGGCCTCGTAGGCCTTGGGGTCGAGCGCCCCGAAGCGGAGGTCCCGGTACGCCACCTTGCCGTCCTTGCCGATGACGTAGACCACCCGGCGCATCGCCGCGTCGCCGTTGGCGCCGTACTTCCGGGCCACGGCCTGCGACGGGTCGCTGAGGAGCATGAAGGGTGCGCCGAGGCTCGCGGCGAAGCGCTGGTGGGTCTCGACCGAGTCGGTGCTGATCCCCACCACGGTCACGTCCGGCCCGAACAGGGACTCGAACTGCTCGGTGAAGGTGCGGAGTTCCGCGGTGCAGCCGGAGCTGAAGTCGCGCGGGTAGAAGGCGAGCACCGTCACCCGGCCCAGGTTCTTCCAGAGCTGGAACGGCGCACCCGCCGTGCCCACGGTGTCCTTCGTCGCCCACGGCAGGGCGAAATCGGGCGCCCTGCGCCCGACCTCGGGTCCGCGCATGAGGAGCGCGGTCGGCGGCCCCTGCTGGGCGGCGAGGGCGGCGGGGGCGGCGGCGAGGGCCGCGAGCACGAGCAGCTGGCGGACGGTCATGCGACGGAGCCTCCTCTGGCGGGTCGGGGCCGGCTCAGGAGCCGACGATGCGGCGGAGCGCCGCGGTCAGGTCCTGGTCGGCGCCGGTGGCGGCATAGGCCACCTTGCCCTGCCGGTCGATGATCAGGATGTACGAGGTGATCGGCGCCTGATAGGCCCGGACGGCGGCCCCCTGCTCGTCGTAGAGCGTGCGGAACGGCGGCGCGTGCTGCGCGAGGTAGCGGCGCACGCGCTCGCGGGTCTGGTTCACGGTCACGTTGATGCCGAAGAAGGCGACGCGGTCGCCGTACGCGGCATGGGCCGCCTTCACCCGGGGCAGGAGTTCCTCGCAGACCGAGCACCAGGTGGCCCAGAACTCGAGGACGACCGGCTGCTTCCCGATCAGCTGGCCGAGATCCACCGGCTTCCCGTCGAGGTCCGGGACCGCCACGCGCGGGGCGGCGCTGCCGAGGGCGAGCCCCTCGTCCTGGGCGGCGAGGGGGGCCGCGACCGCGGCGAGGGCGAGCGTGAGGCAGGCTGCGAGCTTCATGAGTTCCGTCCGACCTGGATGAAGTAGTACTCCGCCACGGCCAGCAGCAGGACTCCCCCGGCCCGCTTGAGGACGACCAGCCACGGGCCGCTCCGGGGCAGCGCCGCGAGCGCGCCGGCGGAAAGGCCGACCACCACGAGGAGCGCGGAGAGCCCGAGGGAGAACGCGAGCAGGTACAGAAACCCCAGGACCGCGCTGCCCGTGCCACCCACGAAGGCGAGCACCGCGGCGAACGCGGGCGCCCCGCACGGGGCGGCCACGAGGCCCGACGTCGCGCCCATCAGGAACGCCCCGGCGGGGCCGCTCGGCGTGAGCGCGGAGGCCCACCCCAGGAGGCGTGGTGGCACGCGTACCGTAAGGACGTCCAGCAGGGCCAGTCCCGACACGAGCAGCACGTTGCCCATGACCAGGAGCGCCCAGGGATTGGTGCTCACGGTCCCGAAGAGCGCGCCGGTGAGCCCGGCGAGCAGGCCCAGCGAGGCGTACACGACGGCGAGCCCGGCGACGTACAGCGCCACCAGTCCGAGCCGCGCCCGGCCGCCGCGCCCGGCGGCGCCGGCACCGCCCAGCAGCCCCGCGGTGATGGGGATCATCGGGTAGATGCAGGGCGACAGGCTCGTCAGGACGCCCGCCCCGAAGAGGACGGGCAGGGCGACGAGCGGCTGCTCCCGCAGGGTCCGGGCGAGGTCCGCGATCAGCACGGGCAGGAAACTAAACGGGCCCGCTGGTCAGCGGGCCCGGCGCGTCGGGCTCAGGCCCCGACGCTGGCGGCGTCGCGGGCGTAACGGGTGGCGACGTACTGCTCGAGGATCTCGAGAAAGTCCGGCACGATCGTCTCGCCCCGGAGCGTCACGTGGAGCCGGCCGTCCACGTACACCGGCGCCTTCGGCTCCTCGAAGGTCCCCGGCAGCGAGATGCCGATGTTGGCGTGCTTGGACTCGCCGGGCCCGTTCACGACGCAGCCCATGACGGCGACCTTCATCGCCTCGACGCCCGGCCGCTCGGCGCGCCAGACGGGCATCTTCTGCTGCAGGTACGCCTGGATGTCCTGCGCCATGCGCTGGAAGAAGTCGCTCGTCGTGCGGCCGCAGCCGGGGCAGCTCGTGACCTGCGGGGCGAACTGCCGGAGCTCGAGGCTCTGCAGGATCTGCTGCGCGACGCGCACCTCCTCGGCACGGTCGCCGCCCGGCACCGGCGTGAGGGAGACGCGGATCGTGTCGCCGATCCCTTCCTGCAGGAGCACCGCCAAGGCCGCGGTGCTCGCGACCACGCCCTTCGTCCCCATGCCCGCCTCGGTCAGGCCGAGGTGGAGCGGGTAGTCGCAGCGGGCGGCGAGCATCCGGTAGACGTCGATCAGGTCCTGCACGCCCGACACCTTGGCGCTGAGCAGGATCCGGTCGTGCCGCATCCCGCGCGCCTCGGCGAACGCCGCCGAGCGGAGGGCGCTCTGGACCATCGCCTCCATGGTAACGTCCCGCGCCGGGGCCGGGTCGGGGCGCCGCGCGTTCTCGTCCATGAGCTCCGTGAGCAGGAGCTGGTCGAGCGAGCCCCAGTTGACGCCGATCCGGACCGGCTTCTCGTGCCGCAGCGCGACGTCGATGATGGCGCCGAAGTTCGTGTCGGCGTGCTTGCCGCCCACGTTGCCGGGGTTGATCCGGTACTTGGCGAGCGCCGCGGCGCAGTCGGGATAGCGGGTGAGGAGCAGGTGACCGTTGTAGTGGAAGTCGCCCACGATCGGTACCCGGACCCCTATCCGGTCGAGCCCCTCGACGATCTCGGGAACGGCCGCCGCGGCCTCCTCGTTGTTCACCGTCACCCGGACCACCTCGCTGCCGGCACGCGCCAGGTCGGCGACCTGCCGCACCGTGGCCACCACGTCGGCGGTGTCGGTGTTCGTCATGGACTGGACCATGACCGGATGCGCCGAGCCGACGCGGACGTCGCCGACGAGGACGGTGGGGGTGGGGCGGCGGGTGATCTGGGCCATGGGGGGAAACTAACGCCCGGGGGCCGGCCCGGGAGAGCCGGCCCGGCGGGCGGTCAGCTCCGGTCGAACGCCGCGCGGGTGATGCGGTCGAGGTCGGCGGCGCTCAGGGTGATGTCGCCTGCACGGGCGCTGTCGAGGGCGTGCTCCACGCGCCGCGCGCTTGGGATGGCGAGGACGGTCGGCCCCTGCGCGAGCACCCACGCGAGCACGAGCGCATGCGGCGTGAACCCGAGCTCGGACGAGAGGGCCTGGAGCTCGGGATGCCGGGGCAGCTTGAGCGTGAGCCGGCCGCCGCCGGTCGGGCTGTAGGCGAGGAAACCGATACCCCGCTCCGCGCAGTACCGCACCACGCCGGATTCCAGGGCCTCGCGGAAGAAGGGATTGAGCCGGTTCTGCACCGCCGTGACGCGGCAGAGGCTCTCCGCCGCCTTGATCTCGCCCACCGAGACGTTTGAGAGGCCGATCCAGCGGATCTTGCCTTCCCGCTGCAGCTCGGCGAGGGCCCCGACACTCTCCTCGAACGGGACCTGGTGGTCGGGGGCGTGGAGCTGGTAGAGGTCGATCCGTTCCACGCCGAGCGCCTTGAGCGACCGCTCGCACGACCGGCGCAGCCGCTCGGGGCGGGCGTCCCGCTCCCAGCGGCCGTCGGGGCGGATCATCCCGCCCTTCGTGGCCACGACGACCCCCTCGCGGTCCCCGCCCCACGTGGCGAGGGCGCGCGCGATGAGCCGCTCGTTGTGGCCGACGTCGGACTGGTCGAGGCAGTAGACGTCGGCGGTGTCGATCAGGGTGACGCCGGCATCCAGCGCCGCGTGGAGGACGCGCAGCGCCTCCTGCTCGGAAGGGCGGCCGGCGACCGAGAGGTGCATCCCCCCGTACCCGACCGCCGACACCGCCGGCGCCCCGGGGCCGAGGGGACGCCGCTGCATCAGGCGAGGCCGAGCTGCCGGACGAACCGCTCGAACTCGGCCACGTGGATCGTGCCGTCGTCGATGTGCGGCTGGATGGCCGCCATGATGTCCTTGCGCGTCCCGCCGATGCGCCGGTCGCGCAGCTCGCTGATCATGCGCGCGAAGCGGTGCTCGTACTCGTCGCGCTCGAGCTGGCCGGTCATGCGCATCTTGCTCAGCTTCACCAGCTCATCGGCCACGCGGTCGGGCGGGACGGGCTTGAGCTCGCCCCTGGGCTCGGTGGTCATCGAACGGCGTCTCCGGCGTGGAATGTCGTGGGGAGGGGAGCCAACCGGCAGTAAGGTTGGCCCCCGCGCTGCCTCGCGTCAACCGCCCGCGGGCGGCGGCGGCCGGAGCAGGTCCACGAGGAGCCGCCAGCGCCCCGGTCCCTCCGCCCGCCACAGCCGCACGTAGTACCCCGCCCCGGTCCCGTTGGCGTCGAGGCGCTGGCCCCAAGTCACGCCGAGGTCGGCGGCCCGCGCCATCCGGAACCCGAGAAGCCGCCCCCCGCCCCGCTCCTCCAGTCGCGAGGCGAGTTCCCGCGCGGCGGGGAGTCCCCGGGCCGGAGGCGCACCGAAGCGCAGGAGGACCAGTTCGGGTGCGCCAACCGAGAGCAGGGCCGCGGCCCCTTCCCGGGCCTGCGCCGCCGCCAGCGCCGCATCGGCCGCCCGAAGCGAGGCTTCGGTGGCACGTCCCCGGCCGGCGGGGGAAGGCGCCGGGGAGAGTTCCTGCCATTCCCCTGCGGACGCGGTGTCGTGGTCCACGCCGAGGTCGAGGAAGAGCCGCCAGGGGCCGCGCGCGCCGTCTCGGCGCCAGACCGACAGGTAATGCCCCGACCCGGCGAGCGCCGAGTCGCCGACGTGCTGCCGGAGGGTCCACGGCCCCGAGGTGAAGCCGAGGTCGCCCGAGCGGGACACGAGCCCGAACTCGGGCCGCCACTCGAGGAGGAAGCCGTGATTCTCACGCCCTTCGAACGCCGGGCGCGCGGCGATCGGCCCCTCCGGCCCGAAGACGAACGAGGTGTCGTGCAGCACTGCGAGGAAGGCGGCCGGGACGCCGCGCGCAGCCGCGTCCCCTGCGAAGCGTCGCTCCGCGTCGGCGATGGACGGTACGGGGGCCTGCGCGGCGAGCGCCGCGGCGTGCACGAGGCAGAGCAGCAGGCTGGGGATGACGGGACGAGGTGACACGACGGCTCCTGTTCGCTCTCATCGGAATGAAGGTCCCTTGCAACAGCCCTACGCGCGAGCACCGCTGACGGGTTCGCCCGACCGCTTACGCGAGGCGTGTCCCGCTCCTTAGCTTGTCTGGTACGCCCCTGACCCATCCACGACTCCCGGGATCGCATGGTCGTCGGCTACGAGCCGCCCGGCGCCGGTCACGACCGCCTCACCGCCGTCATCGAACAGGTGCTCTCCACGCTCGTGCGTGAGGGGCTCGCCGTCGAGGCGTCATGGGTGCCGGGCCCGGGCGTGCCCATCCCGTCCGCCACCCACGCGCCCCTCGCGCGCCGACGCCGGCCGAGCGGTGAGCTGCTCGTCGTCCCGGTGCAGCTCACCGAAGGCGCCGAGTTCGGCAACCTGCACCTCCTCCGTCCCGCCGGATCGGGGCGCGACGCCACCGCGGTCGCGCAGCTCGGGCTGCATGCCCGGGGTCTTGCGGCCGCGCTGGCCCGCACGCTGTGGGGCCGGCCGGGCGACGGCCTGGCGCCGGAGTTCGAGCAGCGGCTGGCGGGCTTCCTCGTGGAGGACCAGCCGCTCGAGGCCTCGCTCGAGCGCCTCGTGGCCGCCTGCTGCACCGATCGCGGGTGGCCGGAGGGCGAAGCATGGGTCGTCGAGCCGACCTTCACCCGGGTGCGCTGCGTCGCCACCTGGACCAGCGGCGCGCCCCCGCTCGCCGAGTTCGCGCGCCTGCGCCTCGGGACGGGGTTCGGGCCGGGCAGCGGACTCGCGGGGGCGAGCTGGGCGGAGTGCCGGGTGGTCTGGCACCGCGACCTCCGGACGCCGGGCTCGTCGCAGCAGGCGCCCGACGCGCGCGCCGCCGGGCTCGGCAGCGCCGTCGCGATCCCGCTCCATACCGGGTCCACCGTCGTCGCGGTGCTCGTCTTCCACCTCCGGGAGGTCACCGGGGCCGACGAGGCGTTCGTCGCCGAGCTGGCCGGGCGCGCGACCGCCCTCGGTCACCTCCTCGCCCAGCGATCGGCCTGCGACGACCTGCGCCTGCGGATCAAGCGCCTCGAGGAGGCCACCGTGACCGCGGGCATCGGCTGGTGGGAGATCGACCTCGCGTCGAACAGGGTCACCTGCTCGGACAACCTGTGGACGCTGCTCGGCATGGCGCCGGGGGACGGGACGTCCTCGCTCGAGCAGGCGGTGAACCGCCTCCACCCGGAGGACCAGGCCACCTTCCACGGGCTCTTCCGGCGCGCCATCGACGCCCGGGAAGCGTACGTGATGGAGCAGCGGGTGCTGCTCGATGGCGGCGCCACCCGCTGGCTCCTCGCGCGCGGGCGGCCGATCCTCGACGGGCAGGGACGCGTGATCCGCGTGGCCGGGACGTCCGAGGACATCACGCCGCTGGTCGAGGGTCGCGAGCAGCTCGCCCAGCGCAAGGCACAGCTCCGGGCGATCCTCGACAGCGCGCCCGACGTCATCGCGCGCTTCGCGCGCGACCACCGGATCACGTACATCAACCCCTGCGTCACCACGGCGACCGGGCTGCCACCCGAACACTTCCTCGGGCGGAGTGTGGCGGAGGCCGGGATGCCCGCCCCCTTCGTCGCCCGGTGGGAGGCGATGCTCGCGGAGGTCTTCCGCACCGGCGAGCCGGCGACGATCGAGTTCGAGTTCGCCACCCCGGCGGGCCCCAGGTACTACTCCTCCCGCGCCGTCGCGGAGCGCCACGGCGCGGCCGAGACCGACTTCGTGCTCGTGGTCTCGCGCGACGTCACCGAGCAGCGGCGCGCCGAGGCAGCGGTGCGCGAGAGCGAGACGCGCTTCCGCGGCGCGTTCGAGGCGGCGGGGATCGGCATGGCGCTCGTGGCCCCCGACGGACGCTTCCTGCTCGTGAACCCGTCGCTCTGCCGCCTCGTGGGGTACTCCGAGCAGGAACTGCTCGCCCGCACCTTCCAGGACATCACGCACCCCGACGACCTCGACGCGGACCTCGAACTCGCCGGCCGGCTCTTCCGCGGCGAGATCCCGAGCTACCAGATGGAGAAGCGCTACCTGCACCGCGACGGCCACGTCGTGTGGATCCGGCTGACCGGCTCGGTGGCCCGGGACACCAACGACCGGGTCCTCTACGCGATCGCGCAGATCGAGGACATCTCGCGCGAGCGGGCGGCGGTGGCGACGCTCGCGGCGAGCGAGGAGCGGATGCAGCTCGCGCTCGTCGGCACCAACGACGGCCTCTGGGACTGGGACGTGGCGAGCGGGCACGTGACGTTCAGCCCCCAGTGGTGCCGGATGCTGGGCTACGAGCCGGACGAGGTCGAGCCGCACGTCCGCTCGTGGGAGCGCATGGTCCATCCCGACGACATGGCGCGCGTGATGGACGCGGTGACCGCGCACTTCGCGCAGCGGACGCCGGTCTACGAGACGGAGCACCGCGTCCGCCGCAAGGACGGGAGCTGGGCATGGATCCTGGACCGCGGCAAGGTGGTCAGCCGGGACGGCGAGGGACGGCCGCTGCGCATGGTCGGCACGCACGTGGACATCACGGCGCGCCACGAGGCGGAGGCCCGCCGGCACGAGCTCGAGGAGCAGGTGCGGCAGATGCAGAAGCTGGACGCCGTGGGCCGGATGGCGGGCGGCGTGGCGCACGACTTCAACAACATGCTGACCGTGATGCGCGCCACCTGCGACCTGCTCCTCGAGGAGCCCGGCCTGCCCGAGACCGCGCGCGCCGACGTCCGCGACCTCGTGCGCGCCATCGGGCGTGCGGCCGGGCTCACCGGCCGGCTCCTGACCATCAGCCGGCGGCAGCCGACCTCCCCGCAGGCGCTCGACCTGAACTCGGCCGTGGGCGACATGGGGGACCTGCTCCGGCGGACCCTCCCGGAGCGCATCACGATCGCGACGGCGCTCGCACCGGGCCTGCCGCGGGTGCTGATCGACCCGGTGCACCTCGACCAGGTGCTCGTGAACCTCGCCGTCAACGCGCGTGACGCGATGCCCGATGGCGGGCGGCTCGAGTTCCGGACGACGCTCGAGACCCTCAGGACGCCCGTCACCACGGCGCGGGGCACGATCGCCCCGGGGACGTGGGTGCGGCTCGACGTGACCGACACCGGCCACGGGATGGCGCCCGAGGTGCAGGCGCACCTCTTCGAGCCCTTCTTCACCACCAAGGGGCCCGGCGCGGGCACGGGCCTCGGGCTCGCGACCGTCTACGGGATCGCGACGCAGGCGCAGGCCCACCTGCTCGTCCACTCGGCGCCGGGACAGGGGACCACGATCTCCGTCCTCTGGCCTCCGACGAACGAGCCTGCAGCGGAGGGCCACGCGGGCGAGCCGCCGAGGATCGCGACCCCCGCCGGCGGGACGGTGCTCGTGGTGGACGACGAGGCGGACATCCGGCGCGTGGTGGAGCGCATCCTGGTGCAGCGTGGCGCGCGCGTCGTCGCGATGGCGTCCCCGCTCGAGGCGCTCGCGCGGCTCCGGGACGAGGGCGCGACCGTGGACCTCGTCATGACCGACATCGTCATGCCCGGGATGACGGGGCTCGAGCTGGCGGCGGCGATCCACGAGACCCACCCCGGGCTCCCCATCCTCTTCATGTCGGGCTACCTGGCTGAGGAGCTGGTGGACCCGCTGCGGCTCGGCCCGGGGCAGGGCTTCATCCGGAAGCCGTTCACCGTGGACGAACTCACCGCGGAGATCCAGCGGCTGCTGACCCGCTGACGGCGGCGCCGGCATGCACGACGGCCGACGTTCCCGCGGGGGACGGCGGCCGTCGGCATTCGCGGGCTCGCCCCGGGGCGACCCCCGGCGTCAGGCGAGGGGGCTGAGGTCGGGCGTGGGGAGAGACTCGAAGCCCGGGCGCGCGAAGAGGAAGCCCTGCACGAGCTCGATGCCGAGGTCGCGCAGCGTGGCCAGCTCCCCGGTGGTCTCGATGCCCTCGGCGACCACGCGGATGCCCATGTCGGCGCAGACGCCGACGATCCCGCGCACGATGGCCCGCCGGTTCCGGTCGGCGTCGATGCCGCGGACCAGCGCCATGTCGAGCTTGACCAGGTCCGGCTGGAAGTCGGCCAGCAGGTTGAGGCCCGCGTAGCCCGCCCCGAAGTCGTCGATGGCCGTCAGGAAGCCGAGACGGCGGTACTCGCGGATGATGCCGGCGAGGTGCGCGTGGTCCTTCACGCGCTCCGCCTCCGTGACCTCGAACAGGATCCGCTCGGCCGGGAAGCGGTACTCCTCCGCGGCCGCGAGCGTGGTACGGATGCAGGTCTCGGCGCGGTAGACCGCGTTCGGGAGGAAGTTGATCGAGAGGTAGCCCTGCAGGTCGAGCCGGGAGGCGAGCTCGATGGCCTTGACGCGCGCCACCTGGTCGAAGCGATAGCGGTTGCCGTCGTGCACCTTGTCGAGCACGGGGCGGGCGCCGCCGATCCCGTCCGGGGCGCGCACCAGCGCCTCGTAGGCGAAGACGCTGCGCGTGCGCGCGTCGAGGATGGGCTGGAAGGCCATCGTGAGGTCGAAGCCGAGCACATCACCCTTGAGGCACTCGGCGCAGCCGAGGGGCCGGAAATCGGGCGGAGCGGCGCGCGGAGAGTCCATGGCGCAAAGTTCTCGCGGGGGGACCGCCGGCACAAGCGGCCCCAGACGCCACGACGCCCGCCGTTCCGGGAGGAGCGGCGGGCGTCGGCGTTCGCGGGGGTTGTCGGGACCGCGCCGCGACCCGGTCAGGCGGGGCTCAGCCGCACTCGCTGTAGCCGCAGACGTGGCACTTCACGCAGCCCTCGGCGAACTCGAGCTGGGAGCCGCAGTCGGGGCAGGCGCCGGACAGCGTGTGCTGCATGCCGCCCAGCGAGAGCTGCTCGCCGGTGCCCGTGGCGACGGGCTGGACCGCGACGGGGGCGGGCGCCGCCTGCGCGCCGGCCGAGGGCAGGAGCTCCTGCTGGACGCCCTGCTTGTCCTGCATCCAGCGCTCGATGGCGATGCCGACGGCGTCCGGCACCGAGAGCACCTTGTTCGGCCCGAGGCCGATGGCGCGGTCGGAGCTGATGCCGCGGAGCTGGCGGTAGATCTCCTTGATCGGGATCCCCGAGCGGAGCGCGAGGGAGATGAGCCGGCCCATCGCCTCGACGTCGGCCATGAGGGCGCCGCCCGCCTTGCCGAGGCTCATGAAGACCTCGAACGGCTGGCCGCGGTCGTCCTCGGTGATGGTGACGTACAGCGTGCCGAGCGGCGTCTCGAGGCGGCGCGTGGCGCCCCGGAGGAGCTCGGGGCGCGAGCGCTTCTGGCGGCGCTGGAGGTTTTCGGCCTCGAGCTCGTGCACCACCCGGCGCAGGCGCTCGTTCTCCGCGTGGAGCTCGGCGAGCTCCCCGTGGACGTCGGCGGCCTCGACCCGCTCCCCGGCCACCGCCGCTCCCTCGGCGCCGGTGAGGACCGCCAGGTCGGCGCGGGCCTCGGCCTTGCCGGCCTTGGTGGCCTCCTCGGCGACCTTCTTCGCGGTGGAGCCGGTGGAGAGCACCTGGAAGTCGCGGCTCCCGTCGCGGTAGACGGTGACGCCCTTGCAGCCGAGGTGGTAGGCGAGGCGGTAGATCTCCTCGACGTACTCCTCGGTGGCGTCGTTGGCGAAGTTGCAGGTCTTGGAGATCGCCGAGTCGTTGTGCTCCTGGAACGCCGCCTGCATGCGGACGTGCCACTCGGGCCGGATCTCGTTGGCCGTGGTGAAGACCCGCTGCCACTTCTCCGGGACCTCGGGGAAGCGGATGTGGCCCGCCTCGGCGATGCGCTTCATGAGCTCGTCGCTGTACCACCCCTCGCGCTTCGCGATGGCGACGAAGTCCTCGTTCACGTCCGGCATGAGGACGCCGGCCTGGTTGCGCATGAACGCGACGGCGAACAGCGGCTCGATACCCGAGCTGCAGCCCGCGATGATCGAGATCGTGCCGGTGGGGGCGACGGTGGTCACGTTGCAGTTGCGGAGCTTGCGCATCGGGCGGACGCGCTCGCCCTTCGAGCCGCGGGCGCAGGTCTCGTCCGGGCCCCAGATGCTGCGCTCCCACTCCGGGAAGACGCCGCGGATGGTGGCGAGGCGCTCGGACTCCTTCTTGGCCTCCTCGTCCACGAAGGCCTGGATCTTCCGGCCGAGCTCGACGGCCTCGTCGGAATCGTAGGGGATGCCGAGGCGGATGAAGAGGTCCGCGAGGCCCATGACGCCGAGGCCGATGCGCCGGATCCGGTTCGCGAGGTCGGTGATCTGCGGCAGCGGGTAGCTGTTCGCGTCGATCACGTTCTCGAGGAAGTGGGTGCAGAGGTGGATCACCCGGCGCAGGTGCTCCCAGTCCACCTGGCCGTCCTTGATGAAGACGCCGAGGTTGATGGAGCCGAGGTTGCACACGTCGTACGGGAGCAGGGGCTGCTCGCCGCACGGGTTGGTGGCCTCGTAGGAGCCGAGGTGCGGGACCGGGTTGTAGTAGTTGGCGCGGTCGATGAAGTACACGCCGGGCTCGCCGGTCTTCCAGGCGCCGTGGATGATCTTGTCCCAGACGTCCCGGGCGCGGAGCCGGCCCACCACCGCGCGGGTGCGCGGGTGGAGGAGGTCGTACTCGCCATCCTGCTCGACGGCCTGCATGAAGGCGTCGGTGACCGCCACCGAGATGTTGAAGTTCGTGATCTTGGTGATGTCGTCCTTGCAGGTGATGAAGTCCAGGATGTCCGGATGGTCCACCCGCAGGATGCCCATGTTGGCGCCGCGGCGGGTGCCGCCCTGCTTGACGACGTCGGTCGAGGCGTCGAAGAGGCTCATGAACGACACCGGGCCGCTCGCCACCCCCATCGTGGAGCGGACGATGTCGTTCTTGGGCCGCAGCCGCGAGAAGCTGAAGCCGGTGCCGCCACCCGACTGGTGCACGAGCGCCATGGAGCGGAGCGTGTCGTAGATGCCGCTCTGGCCGTTGGAGAGGGCATCGTCCACCGGGAGGACGAAGCAGGCCGAGAGCTGGCCGAGGGGCCGGCCGGCGTTCATGAGCGTCGGGGAGTTCGGCATGAACTTCCGCTCGGCCATGAGCTTGAAGAACTCTTCGGCAAGCGCCTCCACCGCCCCGTCGGACGCGCCGTACTTCTTGTCCGGCGCGGCGATGGTCGTGGCCACCCGCCAGAAGAGATCGGCCGAGGATTCCACCGGCTTGCCCGCTTCGTCGCGCACGAGGTACCGCTTCTCGAGCACGGTGATGGCGTTGGGGGAAAGATCGACCGTGTCCCGGGGCGGGGTCTTGTGCATGGCAGTCGCCTCAGTTCTGTCTGGTGGTTCACGCCTGGGGGCCCGTCGCCCCGACCGGACGCGCGCACCGGCTCGAAGCCGGCACCGCGACATGGCGCGACGAGGGAGGGCAAAACTAGGAGGGTCCGACGCGCGGCACAATACGCACGCAAAGGGGCGAAACGACGCCGCTTTCCGCTTTCTACATCACAAACCTGCTCCCGCCGGCGGGAAGGCCCCCGCCCGGTGCCGGCGCGCCAGCTCGACGTAGCGACGCCACGTCCCCCGCGCCCGCGTCGCCAGCGCCTCGTCCACCGGCCGCACCACGCGCCCCGGCACGCCCATCACCAGCGACCCCGGCGGCACCTCCATCCCTTCCGGCAGCACCGCGCCCGCGGCGATCACGCTCCCCGTCCCGACCCGCACCCCGTTCAGCAGCACGCTCCCCATCCCGACCAAGCAGTCGTCCTCGACCACGCAGCCGTGGAGGATGGCCCGGTGCCCGACCCCGACGTGCCGCCCCACGAGGCAGGGCACGCCCGGGTCGGCGTGGACCATGGTCAGGTCCTGGATGTTCGTGCCCGCGCCGATCACGATCCGCTCGAGGTCGCCGCGCAGGACGGCGCCGTACCAGACGCTCGCGTCTTCCTCGAGGGTGACGTCGCCCATGACCGCGGCGCCGGCGGCGATGAAGGCGGTCGGATGGAGGGTCGGCATGGTTCCCGTGTCCGGTCTCTCGGGGATGGAAGGGGTGGGCGGCGTCAGCGCACCGGCAGGAAGGCCCATTGCGTCCAGCCCTCGACCGGCCGCCCGGCCTTCGTGGCGGGCGACCACTCGACCTCGCCTGCCAGCCGCCGGGCCGCCGCCTCGAACTCCGCGTTGCTCGATGGCTTCAGCGGCCGCACCTCGAGCGCCCGTCCCGCCGCGGAGACCTTCACGAGCAGGACCGAGGGCGAGGGAGGGGCCGCGAGTCCCGGCGGCACCGGCACCAGGCTCGCCGTCTTCGGCTGGGGCCGGACGTCGTAGCAGAGGTTGCCCGCGTTGTAGCCCGCCCCCGGCGCGTCGCACTGCGCGGGGCCGGCCCCCTGCACCGCCGCCTGCCCGGCCTCGAGCCGCCGCTCGAGCCGCTCGAGCACGCGGCGGCGGAGCGGCCCGCCCGCGCCCTGCCGCACCAGCGTCGGCTGGTAGTCCAACTGCTGGCCCGCCGTGATCTCCACGGTGTCCTCGTAGAACTCGTGCAGCGGCGCCGAGATGGCGACCGCGTGCCGGCCCACGGGGAGCCGCGTGACCGGCTCGCTCACCGGGATGCCGTCGAGCAGCACGCTCGAACCGCGCGGGAGCCCGCTCACCTTGATCGCGCCGCTGTCGGCCGGGGCGGCCGACGCCGCCGTGGCCGGCGCCGGGGCGGCGGCGGGC
>JBAIWX010000275.1:0-11272 GCA_037916975.1 Gemmatimonadales bacterium | reverse complement strand
CCGCCCGGCGCCACGCCGACGTAGAAGCCGTCGCCCCAGCAGCGCTCCACCGTCGTGCCGACGACCTCGACCTGGTCGGAGCCGCGGATGTCCACGCCCATGCCCCACTCGCCGGTCGTGCCCTTGTGCCCCTCGCGCTCGCCGACGAGGTGCCCGCCGACGATCCGCACGCCCGTCCGGTTCCGCACGCGCAGGATCGCCGTGTTCGCGCTCGCGCTCGGCGCAGCCACGAGCAGCGCGCCGGGCGCGCACGCGAGCACGAGCCCGCTCGGCAGGTCGAGCGACGCCTCCGCGTCCACGAGGTAGCGGCCCGGCGGCACCACGAGCGTGCCGCCGGCGCTGCCGAGCGCCTTGAGCGCCGCCTGGAAGGGACCGTTCACGACGCTCGCGCCCGTCGTGTCCGCACCGTAGTCCGCGAGGTTCACGACGGGGGCATCGGGCGACGGCGCGAACGCCGGCTGTCGGCGCATGCGCCCGATCGTCCAGTGCGCCGGACGGGCCGCCGCCAACGCCGCCAGGAAGGTCCGCCGTTCCATCACGTGCTCCATCGCTCGATCCTGATTCCGAGGATAGCCCCTTCTCCCACGCTGTGCAATTTCGACTGCTCGAGCGTCCCACAAGGATCGCCGTCCACTGCCTGCCTCATTCCGACAATCCGGAGGTCCCGTGTCTGCCACCCGGCTCCTCGGCCGGTTCGCGGCCGGACTGTCAGCCGTCGTGCTCGTCGGGTGCGATCACACCGCGCCCTTCGACACCGTGCGCCCCGACGCCGGGGGACCATTCGGCGGCACCGCGCCCGTCCAGCTGACCTACAACAGCGGTCCCGACCACATGGCGGCCTTCGCGAACGACTCGACGCTGCTCTACGCATGGCAGCGGCCGGGGCCCTCGCCGACGGCCGCGCCGGACGCCTGCCTGAGCTTCCTCCCTGCACGCGGCGGCACGGCGGCCCCTGAGCTCTGTCCGGCGACGATCGGTTCCCGGGACTCGGTGGACCGCCTCGAGTGGCCGGCCCCCTCGGGGGATTCGCTCGCCTACCTGCGAAGCTCGCGGGCGAACGGGGCGCGCGTGGACCAGTCGGTGGCGATCGTGCTCGCGGCCGATACCGCCGACGGCGGGCGGCGGCTCCGCGAGTTTCCCGCATTGGCCTCGTCGGGACGCGTGCACCTCACGGCCGACGGCCTCGCGTGGCTCGCCCCGGGACGCCTGCTCTACCAGGGGATCACCGAGCAGTCGCTCGAGCAGTGTCCCGGGTGCCCATCCCCGCTCAAGCTCCGCTACCCGACCGAGGTGGCGATCCTCGACGTCGCGACGGGCGCGATCGCCGCGGTTCCGGGGACGGACCGGCCACTTGGCGCCGCGCCGGACGGGGCCACCGGCGCACTGCTCTACGCGCGCACCGGGAGCAGCGCGGTCTACCGCGCCGATCCCTCCGGCACCGCGCAGGTCCTCCACGATTTCGGCGCCGACCAGCAGCCGCGCGATCCGCGCGCGCTGCCCGGTCGCCTCGTGGCCGTCGTGGGCGGCCGCCTCCGGCCGCTCCTCGACCCCGTGGGCGATACGGTCCTGCAGGACTTCGGCGGGGACATCGTCGTCGTGGATCTCGCCACCGGCGCGACGCAGCGCCTCGATGGCGGGGCCCGGCTGTTCCGCCACCCCGCCGTCAGCCCGACGGGACGCGTCCTCGTGGCGGAGGGATGGGACCTCCTGATCACCCGGAACCCGGGGGGCGGGGTGGACACGACCATCATCGGCGGGCCCAACCTCTACCGGTTCGACCTGCCATGAGGGCGCCCGGCCGGGCGGCTCGTGCCGCAGGGCTCGCGGGACTGCTCTGCCTGCTCGGGAGCGTGCCGTCCGCCGCCCAGAGCGACGGCGCCATCGCCGGCACGGTGCGCGATGCCGCCTCCGGGCGCGGCCTCGCCGAGGTGCTGGTGCTCGTGGACGACGGCCGCCGCGGCGCCACGAGCGACACGTCGGGGGCGTTCCGCATCCGGCAGCTCCGGAGCGGGAGCTATCGCATCAGCGCGCGCCGCATCGGCTACCAGCCGGTCGTGCTCGACGGCGTCCTCGTCCGCGCCGGCGAGACGACGCCGCTCGTGCTCCGGATGACCCCCGGGGCCGTGCAGGTCGAGGAACTCGCCGTCGAGGCGGCGCGGGACACCCTGCTCGACCCGCTCGCCACGGCGACCGAGCAGAAGATCGACGCCCGCGCGCTGCGCACGCTACCGGTGAGCTCGCTCGACGAGGCGCTCGCGCTCAGCGCCGGCGCCGTCGGGGAGAGCTATCGCGGCGGACGGCTCGGGGAGCAGGCGTTCATCCTCGACGGCCTGGGGGTGAAGAACCAGCTCGACGCCTCGACCGGGGGCCTCGGCCTGCGGCTCCCGCCGGACATCCTCACCGAGGCGTCGCTCGTCACGAACGGGTTCTCCGCCCGCTACGGGCAGGCCATCTCGGGACTCGTGAACGTGGTCACCCGGGACGGCGGCGAACGCTGGAGCGGGCGCGCCGCGTGGGAGACCGACCGCCCGCTCGGCGGGCGCGCCGACCTCGGGCTCGACCGGTTCGTGGTGCGGGCCGATGGGCCGGTCGCGCACGGCGTGCGCGCCCTCCTGGCCGCCGACCTGAACGCCCGGCTCGACTTCGACCCGGTGAACGCGCCAGTGCCGAGCAATGCGCTCGACCCGCGGAGCGCGCGCCCCGCACCGCTCCCCCACAACAGCGGCGAGCAATACTCGCTCGCAGGCAAGGTGACGGCCGACCTGGGTCGCGCGGAGACGCTCCGCCTGTTCGCCCTGCGATCCATCGAGCAGCGGCTGCTCTACGACCCGGCCTACAAGTACGACGCGGACCTCGGGCCCGCGCGTCGCACCGCCGGGACGCTCCTCAGCGCGCAGCTGCAGCACGCCTCCGGACCCGCCGCGCGCGTGCCCGTCATCATCGACCTGCGCGCAGGATGGTACGACCGCGAGTTCGCGCGGGGCACGCTGGACGCCCCGGTGGACTACGCCCTCGGCGCCTTCACCGGCCAGCGCTTCCACGTCCTCGGCGAGGCGATCGCCCGGGCGCAGGACACGCTCGCGGCCCAGGGGTCGGTCGCCGGCTTCGGCATCCCCGTCCCGTCGGTCAACTCTCCCTGGGGCGTGCCGGCGTTCTTCACGGGCGGCGCCTCCCGGGGGGAGATCGCGTGGAACCGCTTCCGCGAGCTGCGGGGGCAGCTCGATGCCACGATCGGCCTGGGGGAGCGGGGGGACCTCTACGTCGGGGGCGCCCTCGTGCGCCAGGACGTGCGGACCTTCCAGCGCGTGCTGGCCTACCTCCCCGCCGGCGACAGCGTGCCCGCGCCCTCCGCGGCCCGCTTCACGCCCCTCGCGATCTCGGCCTATCTCGAGGGCCAGTGGCGGCTGAGCGACGTGGGGATCTCGCTGGGCGCCCGACTCGACCGGTTCGACACGCGCGCCGACCTCCGCGGTCGCCGCGCGAGCGCGCGGACCATCGTCAACCCGCGCTTCGCCGTCTCCGCCGTCGTGAAGGGGGCGACGATCATCGGGAGCTTCGGCAGCTTCGCGCAGGCCCCCGACTACCAGTACGCCGTGGACGCCGCCTTCGACGACACGACGCGCACCGGCCGCTTCCGGCAGGGCAACCCGGACCTGGGCTTCGAGCGCGCCTGGCAGGGCGAGCTCAGCCTGCGCGGGCGGCCCGCGCCCGGCATCGCGGTCCGCCTCAACTTCTACGTGAAGCGCCTCGACGGCCTCGTGGCCTCGGTGCCGTTCGGCACCTCGGCGGACTCGAGCATCTTCGGGAACGCGGACTACGGCACGGTGCGCGGCGGCGAGCTGATCGTGGAGCGGGAACTGCGCGGCGGGTGGGGCGCTCGCCTGCTGTATTCGCTGATGTCGGCCCAGGCATCGTCGTCGAACGCCTTCCTCCTGCGCCGCCTCGCGACCGTGGACCCGGTCACCGGGGACACGATCCCGCCGGCGCGGATCGAGTTCCCCCTGGACTATGACCGGCGCCACGCGCTCACGCTGGTGGCGCAGGGCGTCGTGCCGGCGGGGGCGGGACCGCGCCTCGCCGGCCACCGCATCCTGGCGGGCCTCGAGGGCGCCGTCATCGCGCGCGTGGCGAGCGGGCTGCCGTACACGCCGCGCGGCACCGGCGCCGACACCCTCCTGGGTCCGCCGAACGATGGGCGACTGCCGTGGACGGGCACGCTGGACCTGCTCGTCCGTCGGCCCATCCGGCTGGGAGGCACTACGGCCGGCCTCTACCTGGATGCCCGGAACCTGCTCAACCGGCGGAACGTGATCGCCGTGCGACGCGACACGGGCACGCCGTTCGCGACCGGACAGATGATCAATGATCTCGCGGAGCAGGCCTACGCCGCGAACCCGCAGCCGATCCCGTACGAGTCGCCGCGGTACCGGGCGTACGCGGACCGGAACCACGACGGGGTGTTGGCGGGCCGGGAGGAACTGCTGCCGCTCTACCTCGCGGCAGCGGAGGACTTCGCGCGGCCGATCTTCTACTACGGCGTGCCGCGGCTGGTGCGGTTCGGGGTCGAGCTTTCCTTCTGACGACGGCAACGCGGGGGAATGGGCCCTCCTGGATTCGAACCAGGGACCGACGGATTATGAGTCCGCTGCTCTAACCGACTGAGCTAAGGGCCCGGACAACACGCCGCTCAAGTTAGCGGATCATTTTCCCGCGCGCGGAGTCCCATCGCCGAGCCTCGCCGGCGGGGCGCGCCCTGCGCCGTGTCGTCGAACGCCCGCCGCGAGACATTACCGTTTCATCCTGAAACAACTCCGATCGAGTGACGTAAATGCGCTCACGCCGCTGCCGCATGCCGTGGCCGCGGCCCCACGTCCTCCAAAGGAGTCCCGGTGCCCAAGCTCCTCCCCCCGGCTTTCCTCACCTTCATCGCCGCACTCGGCGCCTGCGCCAGCGGCACGACCGCCCCGACGGACGCCGCCCGAGCGCCCGCGCTCGCAGCCTCGACCTACCGCGAGCGCGACGTCGCCGTGCCGTTCGTCCGCGGCATCCAGGTCCCCTGCAGCCGCGCCGGCCTCGAGATCGTCGTCTTCGAGGGCACCCAGCACGTCGCGATCCAGCAGACGGTGGCGTCCACGGGCAGGACCCTGCTCCGCTTCCAGACGAACGGACAGGGCGTCACCGGCACCGGGCTCGTGAGCGGCGACACCTATCGGCTGGGTGGCGTCACGAGCGAGTCGTACCAGCTGCCCGACGGCACGACCTTCCCGATGAGCTACAGCTACCAGAACGCGTTCACCGTCACGAGCCCCGGGGCCACGGGCAACATCGTCGCGCACGAGACGCTGCGCGTGGACTTCGACGCCGCCGGCAACGGGACCGTGTCGGTCGTGAACTTCAAGGCCGAGTGCAAGTGACGGGGTGCTGCCGCTCCCCGGAACGACGAGCGGCCCACCCCGCCGGCGCGGGGTGGGCCGCTTTCGTACCGGTTCCGGGGCGTCAGGCGCCGGCGGGAGCGCCCCCGGCGCGGATCCGCTCGTAGAGCGCCACGTACCGCTGCGCCATGAGCGTGTGCGTGAAGTGCTCGTGCACGCGCCGCCGGCCCGCCGCACCCAGCCGCGCGCGGAGGGCGGCGTCCCGGCTCAGCGTGTCGAGTGCCTGGGCCAGCGCGCCCACGTCCCGGAGCGGGACCTCGAGGCCCGTCTCGCCCGGGACGTTCACCTCGCGGACCGCGCTCGGGAGCGCCGTGGTGATGACCGGCCGTCCCGCCGCCATCGCCTCGAGCACGACGAGCCCGAACATCTCCTCGACGGTGACCGACGGCAGGACGAGGAAGTCGGCGTCGGCCATGCGCCGCGGCAGGTCCTCGTCGGGATACTCGCCCCACCACTTCACGCGGTCCGCCACCGCGAGCGCCCGCGCGAGCGTCTGGAGCCGCGGCAGTTCCGGCCCCGAGCCCACCACGTCGAGCCGGAGGTCGGGCACCCGCTCCAGCGCCCGCAGGAGGATGTCCACGCCCTTGTACCTGACGAGCCGGCCGATGAAGATCGCCCGCGCGGCCGCCCCGGGCGGCGGGGGGGGCACCACGTTCCAGCGCTGCTCGTCGATCCCGAAGGGGATGACCTCGGTCTTCCCCTCGAACCCCTGCAGCTCCGTCGAGAGCGCCAGGTGGGCCCGGCTCGGCACCACGATCGCCTTCGCCCGCCGGAGCACGTGCCGCGCGAAGGGCCGGTAGATGCCGCGCCGGCCGTCGGCGTGCTGCGTGACGACGATCGGCGCCGACCCTGCCCGCAGCGTCGCGGCGACGTCGGCGAGGGGATGCGGATGGTGGACGTGGATGATGTCGGCGCGCTTCCACGCGGCGGCGAGGTACCCCGGGGCGATCTCCTGCGACCCCACCGCCCCGAGCGAGTACACCCGCGTGACGGACGACCGGCTCCGCCCCCGGTTCCCCGCCCCGCCCAGCAGCGCCTCGACGGCGACGATTTGGACGTCGTGGCCCAGCGCCGCCGAGCCCTCGGCCAGCGTCTGGACCACGCGCTCCATGCCGCCCGACCGGGGCCAGTAGTACTTCGCGAGGTGGAGGATGCGCATCGGCGGGCGGCGTTGGCGTGGACGGACGGCGGCTCGTGCCCGCGGCGGCGACGCGGACGGGCGGGAAGTTGGTCATGCCTCCGGCACGAGTCAACCGCGTCGTCGCGACGCGAGACGGTGGTGCGCGTGGCCCGACGGCGAGATATTTCCCGAGCCTCATGAACGCCTCCGCTCCCGACTCGCCGGCCGCCTGACGTGCGCGCCCTGATCGTCTCGCCGTTCGCCGGCGACGCCGCCGCGCGCGGCCGCCTCCACGCCCTGCGCGCCGCGGGGTGCACGGTCGCCGTGGCCGTGCCGGCCAACTGGCCGGCGGGCGCCGCCGAGCGCCCGACGTGGAGCGAGGATGCCGGGATCCGCGTGGTGCCCGTCCCGGTCCGGGGCGACGCCGACGCGGCGACGCTCTCCTGGAGCCGGCGCGCGCTCCGGACGGTGCTCACCGAGTTCCGCCCCGACCTCGTGCAGGTAGAGGCGGAGCCGTGGTGGCCGCTCGCGGCGCAGGTGGCGGCGCTGACGGCCCGGCTCCGGGTGCCGATGGCGCTCCTGGCGAGCCAGAGCGTGGCCGAGCCGCGCACCCTGCTCGAACGGCTGCGGCGGGGCCGGGTCCTGCGCTCGACCGCCGGCCTCGCGGCCATCAACCGGCCCGCCGCCCGGCTCCTCGCGAAGGAGCGGGGCGACCTCGCCCCCGCCATCGTCCCCCTGCAGGCGGTCGAGGTGCCCGCCACCCCGCCGGCGCGCCGCCCGCACGACGCCTTCACCATCGGCTTCGTCGGGCGGCTGGTGCCGGAGCGCGGGCTCGACCTGCTCTTCCGGGCGAGCGTGCGGCTCCGGGGCGACTGGACGATCCAGGTCGTGGGCACCGGCCCGGCGCAGGAGGAGCTCGAGCAGCTCGCCGAGCGGCTCGGGATCGGCTCGCGGGTCACCTGGCTTGGCGGGCTGCCCCGCCAGCGGGTCGGCGAGATCTGGCCCGGGCTCGACTGCCTCGTCCTCCCCGCGCGGACGACGCCGCGCTGGGTGGAATCGGTCGGGCTCGCCCTGCTCGAGGGGATGGCACACGGGGTCCCCGTGGTCGCCACGGAGAGCGGCGCGCTGCCCGACGTCGTGGGCGATGCCGGGATCCTCGTCCCGGAGGAGGACCCCGACGCCCTGGGCCTCGCGGTCGAGCGCCTCAAGCTCATGCCCGAGGAGCGCGCACGCCTCGCGACCGCGGGGCGCCGGCGCGCGATGGCCGAGTTCACCGACGCGGCGCTCGCGCGCCGCACCCTCGCCTGGTGGCAGGAGGTGCTGGCGGCGCGCCAGGCCCCGGCCACGGCGACGCCCTGACCGACCGCCCCTGCCGAGGAGCCCCGCCCGCATGGCGCCCTCCCTGCGAGCCCTGATCCGCCTCGTCCTCCTGCTCGCCGCCTGCGCTGCGCTCGGCGCGACGGCGGCGGCGGCCCAGGTCCCCGACCAGCTCCCCTCGCCGTCGCAGCTGCCGCCCGAACAGGCGCGCCGGCTCCTCCAGCAGCGGCCCGACCTCGCGCGCCAGCTCCGCGAACGGATCGGGGCGAGCGGCCTCACGCCCGACCAGATCCGGGCCCGGCTCCGCGCCGCCGGCTATCCCGAGAACCTCCTCGACGACTACCTCGCGGGCGCCGACACGACCCGCGGCGCCCGGCCGGGGACCAACGTCCTCGACGCCGTCCGGCAGCTCGGCGTGCTGAGCTCGGAGGAGACCGACTCGCTCCGGATGTTCACCGACTCGGCGCTCGCCCTCAGCGACACGATGGCGCTCCGACGAGCAGCGGTCGGCATCTTTGGGCTCGACGTCTTCCGCCGGCGCGGGACCCAGTTCCTCCCCGCCCTCGGCGGTCCGGTGGACGAGAACTACCTCCTGGGCCCGGGCGACGTGCTGGTGCTCATCCTGACCGGGGACGTGGAACTCGCCCACACGCTCGAGGTGAGCCGTGAGGGCTTCGTCGTCATCCCGCAGGTGGGCCAGGTGTACGTCGCGAACCAGACGCTGGCGCAGCTCACCGAGACCCTCTACGGGCGCCTCGGCCGGGTCTACTCCGGCGTGCGGCGGGGCGTCGGCGCCACCACGAAGTTCCAGCTCTCGGTGGCGAAGCTCCGGAGCGTGCAGGTGTACGTGGCGGGCGACGTGCAGCAGCCCGGCGCCTACCAGGTGTCGGGAGCGGGGACGGTGCTCACGGCGCTCTACGCCGCCGGCGGCCCGACCGAGGCGGGCTCGCTCCGCGCCGTGCAGGTCCGGCGGGGCGAGAAGCTCCTCGGCACGGTGGACGTGTACGACTACCTGCTCCGCGGCATCAACCGGAGCGACCTCCGCCTCGCCACCGGCGACGTCGTCTTCGTGCCGCCACACGCGGCGCGGGTGACGATCACCGGCGAGGTGCTCCGCCCCGCCATCTACGAAGTGACGGCGGGCGAGACGCTCCGCGACCTCGTCTCGGCGGCAGGCGGGTTCACCGCCGAGGCGCTCCGGACGCGCGTCCAGGTCCACCGGGTCCTGCCCCCGGCGTCGCGCACCTCGGGGCGCGACCGCGTCGTACTCGACATCGCCTCGGAGTCGCTGCGCGAGGGCAGCGTGCCGGCGTGGCCCCTCGAACCGGCCGACTCCGTCGTCGTGTTCCGTGTGGCCGACCGCACCCGGGCCGTCGTCGCGGTGAAGGGCAACGTCTGGGTGGAGGGGAAGGTCGGGTTCACGCCGGGGATGCACCTCGGCGACGCGCTCCGCCTCGCGGGCGGGCCGAAGCCGGACACCTACCTGGGCCAGGTGCTGGTGAGCCGCCTCCTCCCCGATTCGACGCGCATCCAGCTCCGCTCGGCGCTCGCCGACTCGACCGGCCGCCCGACCGACGACCTCGCGCTCCAGGAGGACGACGAGATCGTCGTCTTCTCGCGGAGCAAGTTCCGCGGGGAGCGGTACGTGAGCATCACCGGGGCGGTCCGGAAGTCGGGGCGGCTCCCGTTCCGCGAGGGGATGACGCTGCGGGACGCGATCCTGCAGGCCAACGGGCTCACCGAGGATGCCTGGCTCACGGAGGCGGAAATCGCGCGCCTGCCCGGGGACCGGACCAACGGCCGCCTCGCGGAGACGATCCGGGTGCCGCTCGATTCCACCTACGTCTTCGATCGCGACCGGGACGGCCGCTACCTCGGGCCGCCGGGGCTGCCCGCCGCCGCCTCCGGCGCCGCCGAGGTGCCGCTCGAGCCCTACGACAACGTCCTCGTGCTCCGGCAGCCCAACTGGGAGCTGCAGCGCACGGTGGCGGTCACGGGACAGGTCCGGTACCCGGGGCGGTACGCGCTCGTCTCCCGCACCGACAAGGTCACGGACATCCTCGCGCGGGCCGGCGGCCTCACCAAGGAAGCGTACCCGCTCGGGATCGAGTTCTACCGGACCGGCACGCGGGACGGCCGGGTCGGCATCGACCTCCCGCGCGTCCTCAAGGACCCGAAGTTCCGGGACAACCTGATCCTGCGCGGCGGCGACTCGCTCCACATCCCCGAGTTCAACCCGGTCGTGCGGGTGAGCGGCGCGGTGAACGCCCCGTCGGCGGTGGCGTACGTGCCGGGGAAGAGCCTCGACTATTACGTGGGTGCGGCGGGCGGCTACTCGCGGGAGGGCGACAAGTCGCGGGCGTACGTCACGCAGCCCAACGGCAAGACGGAGAGCGTCGCGCGGCGGTTCCTGCTCGCCGACACGAAGCCGGCGCCGCTCCCGGGGGCGTCGGTGTTCGTGCCGACCAAGGACCCCAACCGGGAGCGGGTGAGCACGCTCTCGATCATCGCCACCACCGCGCAGGTGCTGGCGAGCCTCGCCGCGATCATCGTCGTCGTGAAGCGGTAGGTCGGGTCAGGCGGCGCCGTACCGGACGACGGGCCCGCGCGCCGGGGTCACCCGGCCGGGGGCGGCGCTGGGCACGTAGTCGGGCACGAGGCGCAGCAGCAGGCCGCGCAGCTCGTCCTCCGGCGCGCCCGCCTGCGCGCGCTCGACGAGGTGCGCCACGACCGAGGTGACGCCCAGGGGCAGCGCCGCGTTCTTCGCGCGGAGCACCTTCGGGTGCGTGGTGGGCGCCGCATTCTCGCTGTTGAAGAAGAGCTCCTCGTAGAGCTTCTCGCCCGGGCGGGTGCCGCTGAACTTGATCTCCACGTCCACGCCCGGCTCGAGGCCGGAGAGCCGGATCAGGTCGGTGGCGAGGTCCACGATCTTGACCGGCTCGCCCATGTCCAGCACGAAGACCTCCCCTCCCCGCCCGATGGCGCCCGCCTGCAGGACCAGCTGCACCGCCTCGGGGATCGTCATGAAGTAGCGGCGCATCTCGGGGTGCGTCACCGTCACCGGCCCGCCGGCCCGGATCTGGCGCAGGAAGGTGGGCACGACGCTCCCCCGGCTCCCGAGCACGTTCCCGAACCGCACCGCCACGAAGTTCTTCCCCTGGTCCTCCGCCACCGCCTGCACGATCTGCTCGGCGATCCGCTTGGTCGCCCCCATCACGTTGGCGGGCCGGACCGCCTTGTCGGTGGAGACGAGCACGAGGTGCTCCGCCCCGTGCCCGGCGGCGAGCTCCACCACGTTGCGCGTGCCGAGCACGTTGTTCGTGACCGCCTCGACCGGGTTCGACTCCATCAGCGGCACGTGCTTGTGCGCGGCGGCGTGGAAGACGGCGTAGGGCCGCCAGCG
>JBAIWX010000274.1:0-19235 GCA_037916975.1 Gemmatimonadales bacterium | reverse complement strand
GCCTCCTCGGCCAGCTCCCGGCCGAGGAGGCGGTCGACCATGTGGAGGCTCATGTCGATGCCCGCGGCGACGCCGGCGGAGGTCAGCACGCGCCCGTTGTCGGTGAAGCGCACGCCCTCGTGCACCCGCACCGCCGGCGCCGTGGCCCGGAGGAGGTCCAGCGCGGCGTGGTGCGTGGTGGCGTCGAGGCCGTCCAGGAGGCCGGCGCGCGCGAGGACGAGGGCCCCGGTGCACACGGAGAGGACGAACTCCGCGTCGTCCGCACGGCGGCGCACGGCGGCGAGGAACTCCTCGCGGTGCATGGCGCTGCGGGTGCCGAACCCGCCCGGCACGAGCAGCAGGTCGAGGCGCGGGGCCGTCGCCAGCGTCGCGTGCGCGACGAGGCCGAAGCCGTTCCGGGCCGTGACGGGGCCGTCGCGCTCGGCGACGAGGAGGACCCGGAAGGGCTCGAGCCCGTGCCGGAGTCCCGCGACCGAGAAGACCTCGTAGGGCCCGGCCACGTCGAGCACCTCGGCCTCATCGAAGACGACGATGCCGACGGTCCGGGGCGTCACCCCTCCCCCGACGCCAGGATCTCCTCCGCCTCCGCGTCCATCTGCTTCCGGTGCTCGACGAGCCGGAGGGCGTAGCGCTCGAGGGCGCGGTCACGCTCGGTGACGGGCGTCCAGCCCGGCACCTGCGTCGGCCGTCCGTCGGCGCCCAGGCCGACGAACACCGCCACGCAGTGGGCACGGCGGTGGAGCTGCCGGTCCCGCGGGTCGCCGGCGAAGATGTCGATGAAGATGTGCATGCTCGAGCGCCCGGTGTGGATCACCTGCGCCCGCAGCTCCACCGTGTGGCCGACGAGGATCGGCTGGACGAAGTGGATGCTGCCGACGTACACCGTGACGCAGTAGGTCCCGCTCCACTGCGCCGCGCAGGCGTAGCCCGCCTGGTCGATCCACTTCATCACCATCCCGCCGTGCACCTTGCCGCCGAAGTTCACGTGGCTCGGTTCCGCCAGGAACCGCAGCTGGCTCCGGCCGCGCGCTGCTGCTGACTCCACGCTGCCTCCCGGGTGCCTCAGGTGGCACCGAACCTGCCCCTTCCCGCCGTATCGCGACCCACCGGCGTATCCGGCGGGCCGCTGCCCGGGTGGCGGAAGGGGCTGTCGTTCAACGAGTTGCCTCCCATCCTCCGGGCCGATTCTCCACCGCGACGCGCCGGGAGCACTGGAGGGGCCGTGCAGGATGCAAGAGGGGACGATCCGACCCTCCCGATGAATGTGACCGCGCTCACCGGTTCGCGCGAGGACCTCGCGGCCTCGCCGGACCCGGCGGACGTGGACCTGCTCCACCGCCTCGAGTCGGCGCTCGGCGCGCAGTACGTCGTGGTCCGCCGGCTGGCGCGCGGGGGCTTCTCCGACGTCTTCGAGGTCTGCGACATCACCCTCGACCGCCGGCTGGCGGTGAAGGTGCTGCGGCCGGACGTCGCCTGGACGCACGGGATGCTGGCGCGCTTCAAGCAGGAGGCGCGCGCCCTCGCGCGGCTGGCCCATCCGCACACGGTGCCGATCCACTTCGTGGCGGAGAGCGACGGGATCGTCTTCTACGTGATGCCCTTCGTCGAGGGGAAGACGCTCGCCGACCTGTTCGTGGCGCAGGGGGCGCTCGAGCCCGCGGCGCTGGCGGGCGTGCTGCTTCCCGTGCTCGACTGCCTCGAGCACGCCCACCGCCTCGGCATCGTCCACCGCGACATCAAGCCCGACAACATCCTCCTCGAGCGCGACACCGGGCGCGCGCTCCTCGTGGACTTCGGCATCGCCAAGTGCCTCGACGGGCGGGCGCAGCACACGCAGGCCGGTTTCGTGGTCGGGACGCCGCTCTACATGAGCCCCGAGCAGGCGCTCGGCCGGGACACGGTGGACGCGCGCGCCGACATCTACGCCTTCGGCGTCATGCTGTTCCAGCTGGTGACGGGCGCGCCGCCCTTCGACGGCCACACGTCGCAGGAGATCGTGGGCAAGCACCTGACCCAGCCCGTCCCGGTCCCGGCGCACCTCAACACGCGCATCCCGCGCTGGCTCTCGGACGTCATCCTCCGCTGCATGGCGAAGGACCCGGCGGACCGGTTCCAGTCGGCAGCGGAGATGGCGGCGGCGATCCGGGCGGGGCTGGGGACGCTGCCCGCCGACACGATCACGGCGGCGCGCCTCGCGGCCCAGCTGGAGGCGCCGCCCGCGGCGGTGGAGCCGCTCCCGACGCGGGTCGTCGCGGCCACGCCGGAGCCGGTCCCCCCGGTGGGCGCGCCGGCCACGCCCCGGACGGTGCGGGCGCCGATCCGCATCCTGCTGGCCGGCGCCGGGCTCGCCGCGGTGCTCCTCGGGGCGTTCGTGCTGGCACGGCCGGCCCGCGAGGCGACGGTGGTGTACGAGAACCGCCTCCTCCATCCGGTGTGGCTCGTCGTGGATGGCGGGAAGAACCACCTCGTCGGCGCGGGTGACAGCGTGCTCGTCGCGTGGCCGGAAGGGAAGCGGCTCGCGGCGGAGTGGTCGCTGGTGCGTCCCGTGGATGCCGACCAGCGGCCGCTCGGTGCGCCGCTCGCCGGGCGGTTCGTGGACGACCGCCCCGCGGGCCGGCTGCGGCGGGCCATCGACGTGCCGAGCGTCGGCGGCCGCTGGTTCGCCCCGCGGATCGTCAACGAGAGCGGCGTGCCGCTCAAGGTGGCGGTGCGCGTGGGGGGCGAGGAGATGCCGTGCGACTGCGAGGTCCCGGCCGACGGCGGCGCCGTGGCGCTCGGCTACTATCCCCTCGCGGGGGCGGCGGCGGTGCGCATTTCCGACGCGAACGGCCGCGCGCGGCTCTACGACGGCCTCGAGCCCCGGCGCGAGCGTGCGAGCGGGGCCGTCGCGGTCCGCGTGGCGGCGCGCGACCTCCCGCCGCTCCGGCCCGCGGCCCCGGTCACGGCGCGGCGTCCGGCGCCGGTGCGGGTCGCGGCGCACAAGCCGGCGCCGCCGCGCGACACCGCGCACGCGTCGCCGCCCCCCCCGGCCACCCAGGTCGCGGTCGCGCCCGCCCCGGAACCCGAGGCCGCACCGCCGGCGGAGGCCCCCGCGCCCCGGCCCAAGCCCCGCGCGTCGGCCGCGAACCCGCTCAGCTCCTTCCTGCCGGTGCGCTGAGCGCGGCCGGCGGCCCGCGCGCTAGATTCCCCGCGACGCACCCCACCCGAGTCGCGGGAGCCCGATCCGATGTCCACCGTCTTCTGCCCCTCCTGCGGGACCGCCATGTCGGCGGACGCCGTCGCCTGTCCGGCGTGCGGCCGGCCCGGCCCGACGCAGCCCGCGCCGCCGGGCACCGCCGCGACGGTGCCGATCGCGGAGGCGCCGGTGCCGGTGCGGCTCGGCCGCGCGATGGGGGCCAAGTTCGAGGTCCGGCGCCTCATCGGGGCGGGCGGCTTCGCGGAGGTCTACGAGGTGCTCGACCGCGAGCTCGACCGCCGGCTCGCGGTGAAGGTGCTGCGCCCCGACATCGCCTGGACGGCGGGGATGCTCGCGCGATTCAAGGACGAGGCGCGAGCCATCGCCCGGCTGCAGCACCCGAACATCCTGCCGATCCACTTCGTGGGCGAGGGGGAAGGGCTCGTCTACTACGCGATGCCCTTCGTGGACGGCGAGAGCCTCACCGACCTGCTCAAGCGGGAGGGCGCGCTCGAGCCGGGGCGCGCGCTGGCGCTCGCGGTGCCGATCCTCGAGGCCCTCGGGCACGCCCACGCGCAGGGGCTCGTGCACCGCGACATCAAGCCCGACAACATCATGATCGAGCGGGGCACGCAGCGGCCGCTGCTCGTGGACTTCGGCATCGCGAAGCAGCTCGACAGCGGCAAGCCGGGCCACACGCAGGCGGGCTTCGTGGTCGGCACGCCGACCTACATGAGCCCCGAGCAGGCACTCGGCCAGCCGAACCTCGACCAGCGCACCGACCTGTACGCGTTCGGGGCGGTGCTCTTCCAGATGGTGACGGGGGCGCCGCCCTACGACGGCGACAGCTCGCAGGAGGTCGTCGGCAAGCACCTCACCGCCCCGATCCCGACGCCGACCGACCGCAACGCGCGCGTGCCCGTCTGGCTCTCGGCGGTCGTGGTCCGCTGCCTCGCCAAGGACGCGCGCGACCGCTACCAGAGCGCGGCCCAGGTGGTCGAGGCGCTGCGCGCCGGTGGCGCCGGCAACGCGGAGGCGACGGTGAGCGCCGCGAGCCTCGCGCGCGAGGTGCGGCGGGTGTCGCAGGCCCCGGGAACGCCCGCCGTTCCCCAGCCCACCGCGCCGCCGGCGCCCGCGGTGGCGGCGGCGGGGGTGGTCACCGGGGCCGCCCCGTCGGCACCGAAGGTCCGCCCGCCGGCGAGCCCGCCCCCGCCGGCTCCGGCGCCGCCCCCCCAGCCCTCGGCCCCGAGCGAGGCGGCGACCGTCACGCTCGCCGCGCCGAGGCGGCGCGGGGTGATTCCCCTGATCGTCGTGCTGGTCGTGGCGGTGGGCGGCTTCCTCGGCTTCGCCTGGATGACGCGGCCGACGCTCGTGCTCCGCAACCGTCTCAACGTGCCGATCGCGGTGTTCGTGAACACCGAGCCCGAGCGCCGCGTGGCGGCGGGGGACTCGATCGTGACCGCGGTGCGGCGGTCGGGCCCGCTCACTGTGCACTGGTACCCGATGGGCGTGACGCAGGAGGACGACCCGTCGAAGCAGGAATTCCAGCGGAACGTGACGGTGCCGACCCCGAAGGGCCGCACCGTGGTGGAGGCGACGGCGGCCACCGAGGCGCCGGAGTTCTTCCAGCCGCTGGTCACGAACGCGGCGGGCCAGCCGCTCACCCTGCGCGTGAACGTCGGCAGCGCCGCGGCCCGCGACTGCGGTTGTACGGTGCCCCCGGGCGCGACCCGCCAGCCGGTGGGCTTCTACCGGCTCTATGCGAACAGCAGCGTGCGCGCCGTCCTGCCCGACGGCCGCGAGGCGACCTTCACCGACCTCGGGGGCCAGGTGGACCGGGTCACGGGCATCGTGCGGCTCCGGTTCAACGCCGGCGACTTCCGCACGCCGGGCGCCCTGCAGGCGCGCGTCACCCCGTAGCGTTCAGCGGTCGCGCGGGCCCTTCCGGCGGCCGAGGCCGAGGACGCGGCCCGGCGTCACCGCGTCGGCACCGAACTTCGCCTTGACCTGGTCCATCGCCCGCGCGAGGCGGCGGAGCTTCTCCCGCTCCGGTGCCTCGAAGAGGTCGGGGGCGGCCGCCGCGACGAGGTTCGTGGCCGCCACGCCCACGAGCCGCACGCCCCGGTCCCGCCGCCGCACCTCCCGGAACGCCTCCCGGAACAGCTCCCGTGCCGCCGCGAAGATCTCGCCGTCGAGGTCGGTCGGCTCGGCGAGCGTGACGCGCCGGGTGACGGTGCGGAAGTCGTCGTGGCGGAGCTTGAGCACGACCGTGCGCGCGAGGAGCTGGTCGGCGCGCAGGTCGGCCGCGACGCGCGTGGCGAAGAGGAGGAGCACCGCCTCGAGCTCGCCGGGCTCGCGCAGGTCTTCGGCGAAGGTCGTCTCGCGGCTCACCGAGCGCGGGAGCCGGTCGGGGGAGAGGGTCGTGCCGCCGTGGCCGTGGGCGCGGAGCTTGAGGCCGGCGGCCTCGTCGCCGAGCAGGCGCTCCAGCGCGGGGAGGTCGAGGCGCTGGACCTGCCAGACCTCGGTCAGGCCCAGCTCGGCGAGGCGCCGCGCCGCCTTGGGGCCGATGCCCGGGAGCGCCCGGAGCTCGAGCCCGGCGAGGAACCCCTCCTCCCAGCCCGCGCGCACCTCGAGGAGGCCGCGCGGCTTGGCCGCGTCGGAGGCGAGCTTGGCGAGCATGCGGTTGGGGCCGATGCCGATCGAGCAGGCGAGGCCCGCGGCGGCGCGGACGGCGTCGCGCACGCGCTCCGCCACGGGCAGGAGCGAGACGGGGTGCACGAGCTCGGTGCCGGCGAAGTCGAGGTAGGCCTCGTCGAGCGAGGCCATCACCACGACGGGGGAGAACGCCTGGAGCGCGTCGCGCACGGCGTGCGACGCCTCGCGGTACCAGGCGAACTCCCCCTTCACGAACGTCGCGGCGGGACAGAGCCGCGCCGCCTGGGCGATCGGCATCCCGGAGCGCACCCCGAAGCGGCGCGCCCCGTAGCTCGCCGACTGCACCACCCCGCGCGACTCGCGCCGCCCCCCGACCACGAGGAGCTCGACGTCCCGGAGCTCGGGGCGCCGCTGGCGGCAGACCTCGACGAAGAAGGCGTCGAGGTCCACGTGCATCAGGCGCGGGGGCATCGCGCGCCGGGCCCGGCGCTACCGCAGCCGGATCGCGGCGACGGTGGCGCCCTTCTGCGGCTGCCCCGCGTTCGCGCCGAAGGGGAAGTCGAGGTTCACGACGTAGAGCGTGTTCCCCACGCGCTTAAGCTCGGATGGGAAGCGGAGGACGTTGTCGCCCGCGGGCGTGCTCTCGTGCACCACGCTCCAGCTCCCGTCGGGGGCGAGGCGCATGACCCGGCTCGAGAAGTTGCACGCGATGTAGAGCGTGTCGCCGGGGGTCGCGATGAGCCCGTCCGCGCCGAGGCAGCGCGTGTCGCTCCCGATCACGGTCACCACGCCCGGCTGGTACTCTGGGCGCACCTCGAGCCGCGTGACCGCGCCGGTGCCGGTGTTGAGCGTGAAGGCGTTGCCGGCGGCGTCGAAGGCCATCCCGTTCGTGACGTAGGCCCGCACCGGCATCGTCGTGTCCGGCGAGACCGTGGCCACGTCCTTCGCGAAGAGCTGCGCGATCCCGCCCGTCGGGCCGACGTGGTAGACGACGTTCTGGTCGCCGCCCGAGATCCAGAGGTGGCCGGCACGGTCGAAGGCGATGCCGTTCGCGCCCTTCGCGTTGGTCGCGAACGCCCGCGCGTCCTTCGCGGCGTCGAAGTCGGCGGCGCCGAGGCGGGCCGCGTCCACGCGGTAGACGATCCCCGCGTCCGGCACGGCGGCGTAGACGTTCCCCTCGCGGTCGGCGGCGAGGCCGAGGATGCTCTGGCCCGGCTTCGTCGGGAGCGCCCCCACCTTCGTCACCGCACCGGTCGTGTCGATGCGGTAGAGTGCCCCGTCCTTCCAGTCCGCCGTGTAGAGGTGGCCCCCGTGCTCGGCGAGGCCCTCCACCCGCGACGCGCTGTCGCCGATCGTGGCGAGGATGCGGGCCGCCGGTCCCGCGGCCGCGGGCGGCGGGGGCGGCGCCTTCTCGCCGCCGCAGGCGGCGAGCGCGAGGGGAAGGGTGAGGGCGGCGAGGCGCGGCAGTCGGGTCATGGGGGCGGCTCCGGGTCGGGCGTCAGACGAGGTGGACGGCCGTGGCCTTGAGGCCCAGCCAGAGGTCGCGCCCCGGCGCGAGCGCGAGCTCGTCGGCCGTGGCGAGGGTGATGGTGGCCACGAGCGCGTGGCCGGCGTCGAGGTGGACGTGGACCACGGGGCCGAGGCGCTCCAGCCGGGTCACGCGCGCGCGGAGCCGGTTGCGCAGGCTCGTCGGCGGGGGCTCGTCGCTGAGCACGAGGTCTTCCGGCCGCACCACGGCATGCACCGGGCCCTCCCGCTCGGCGACCACGGTGAGGACCAGGGCGCCGCCCGCGAAGCGTGCCGGGAACCGGCCGTCGGCGTCCGGCTCGCCCACGCGCGTCACGGTGCCCGCGATGACGTTGCCCGTGCCCACGAAGCGGGCGACGAAGGCCGAGTTGGGGTAGCGGAAGACCGCTTCCGGCCGGCCCTGCTGGACGATGCGGCCCTCGCCGAGCACCGCGACGAGGTCGCCCAGGCGGAGGGCGTCGTCGAAGTCGTGGGTCACCTGCAGCGTGGTGATCCCCTCCCGCTCGTGGAGCGCGCGGAGTTCGCGCCGCAGGACGTGGCGCGTGGCGGGGTCCACCGCGGCGAAGGGCTCGTCGAGGAGCAGGATGCGCGGCCGCGGCGCGAGCGCGCGGGCCATGGCCGTGCGCTGCTGCTCGCCGCCCGAGAGGCCGCGCACGCCGCGGTCGAGCAGCGCCGTGATCCCGAGGAGGTCGGCGAGCTCCTCCACCCGGGCCCGGACCCCGGCGGAGGGCCGCCCGCGGCGCGCGAGCCCGTAGGCGATGTTCTCCCGCACGGTGAGGTGGGGGAAGAGGTGGTACTGCTGGTAGACGAAGCCGATCCCGCGGGCCTCGGGGGGGCGGTGCGTGACGTCCTCGTCGTGCAGCACCACGCGGCCGGCCTCGAGCGGGGCGTGGCCGGCGACCGCCTCGAGGAGGGTCGTCTTCCCGCTCCCGGTCGGGCCGATGACCAGGGCGTAGCCCCCGGCCGGCACCTCGAAGGAGACGTCGCGCAGGGCGAAGTTCCCGACGGCGACGGCGAGGCCCTCGAGGCGGATCACCGGCGCTCCGCGGGCTCGACCAGCCGCACGAGCGCGAACACCACCAGCGCCACGACCAGCAGCACGATCGCCGCCGGCACCGCCGCGGGGAGGCCGAAGGCGGTGAAGCGGTCGAAGATCAGGACGCTCGCGACCTTCGGGTTGTAGGTCAGGATCACGATGGAGCCGAACTCGCTCACGCTGCGCGCCCAGGCGAGGATCGCGCCGGCGAGGATGCCGCGCCCCGCGAGGGGGAGCGTCACGCGCCGGAAGGCGTCCCAGCCGCTGTCCCCGAGGCTCCGCGCCACGCGCTCGAGGCGGGGGTCCACGGCGGCGAAGGCCTCCCGGGCCCCGCTCACGAGGAGCGGGGCCGACACGAAGAGCATGCCGGCGACGATGCCCGGCACGTGGCTCACGAACTCGAGGCCGATCGCGCCGAGGGCGCGTCCCACCGGGGACTGCCGGCCGAGGAAGAGGAGGAGCGCGATGCCCGCCACCGGGTGGGGCACCACCACCGGCAGGTCCATCAGTCCCTGCACGAGCCGGCGCCCGGGGAAGCGGCTCCGCGCGAGCGCGTACCCGAGCGGGATGCCGAGGACCGCGGCGACCGCCGTCGCCGCCGTCGCGCAGGCGACGGTGAGGCCGATCGAGCGCCGCAGCTCGGGGTCGCCCAGCGCCTCGGCGAGGCTCGCGGGCTGCGCGAGGACGAGCAGGCGGAGGAGCGGCCCCACGATGAACAGGACGAGCAGGGCGCCCAGCACCGCCAGGGCGGCGCGTGCGCCCGGGGCGGGGCGGGGGGCGGGCGGGGACACGGAGGGGCGCACGGGCGCAAGGGTAGCGGCGCCCCGGCGCCGTCGCAACGTGCGCGGCGTGGAGGGCGCGGCGCGGGGCGTCTATACTTCTGCGTTCGCCCCGCCATTCGGGCGCGGGCGGTGCCGCTGCCACCCCAGGAGCCGGTCCCGATGCTCAGTCCACGGATGCAGGACGCCCTCAACGAGCAGATCAAGCACGAGTTCTATTCGTCGTTCGTCTACCTCTCCATGGCCGCCCACTTCGAGGCGGAGAACCTGCCGGGGTTCGCGTCGTGGATGCGGATCCAGGCCGGGGAGGAGCATGCGCACGCGATGAAGCTCTTCGACCACATCCTCGACCGGGGCGGCCGCGTCGAGCTCCGCGCCCTCGCGCAGCCGCCCGGGCGCTTCGGGGCCCCGCTCGAGGTGTTCGAGCACGCGCTGCACCACGAGCAGGCCGTGACCAAGAGCATCCACGACCTCTACGGCCTCGCCGTCGAGGAGCGGGACTACCCGGCGCGCGTCTTCCTCGACTGGTTCGTCAACGAGCAGGTCGAGGAGGAGAAGCAGGCGGAGCTCATCGTGCAGCAGCTCAAGCGCGTCGGCGCCGACCAGCCGGCGCTCCTGATGCTCGACCGGGAACTCGGGCAGCGGAAGCCCGAGGCGGCCGGGGGCGAGGGCGAGGCGGACTGACGTGGCCCGCGTCGCCTTCCTCGGGCTCGGGGCCATCGGCACGCCGATGGCCGCCCGCGTCGCCGCCGCCGGCCACGACCTGACGGTCTGGAACCGCACCGCCGCGCGGGCCGAGGCGTTCGCGCGGGAGCACCGCGTGGCGTGGGTCGCGACGCCGCGCCAGGCGGCGGAGGCGGCCGACGTCCTGCTCACCTGCCTCCCCACGTCGGCGGAGGTCGAGGCGCTCCTCGACGGGCCCGAGGGGCTCGTGGCCGGGCTCCGGCCCGGGGCACTCCTCGCCGACTGCACCTCCGGCGATCCGGCCACGTCGCGGCGGATCGCGGCCCGGCTCGCCCCGCACGGCGTGGCCTTCTGCGATGCGCCGGTGAGCGGCGGCACCAACGGCGCCGCGGCCGGCACGCTCACCGTCATGGTCGGCGGTGACCAGTACACCTACGAGCGCGCGAAGCCCGCGCTCTCCGCGTTCGGCGCGAAGGTCGTCCGGCTGGGGCCCGTCGGCGCGGGCCACGCCATGAAGGCGGTGAACAACGCGCTCCTCGCCGTCAACATCCTGGCGGTCGGCGAGGGGATCGCGGCGCTGGTCAAGGCCGGCGTGGAGGCGCGGACGGCGCTCGAGACGCTCAACACCTCGAGCGGGCGCTCCTTCGTGAGCGAGACCCTCGTCCCGGAGCGCGTGCTCACGGGCACCTTCCCGAACACCTTCCGCCTCGCCCTCCTGCACAAGGACGCCGGCATCGCGGTGGACCTGCTGCGCCAGCTCGGCGTGGACGGCCCGGTGCTCGCCCTCGCGCACGAGCTCTACGGCCGGGCGCGCCAGGCCCTCGGCGAGGGGGCCGACTACCTCGAGGCGATCCGCCTCGTCGAGCAGCAGGCCGGCGTGGAGATCCGCGGGTGAGCGCGGTCGCGGTCCGCGCGGGCGCCGCGGGGGACGGGCCCGCGCTCGTGGCGCTCGTCGAGGCGCTCGCGCGCTACGAGCGGCTCGACCCGCCCGACGCGGCGGCGCGGGAGCGGCTCGTCGCCGACGCCTTCGGCCCGGCGCCGCGCGTGCACGTCCTCTTCGGGGAGCTGGACGGGCGGGCCGTCGGGTACGCCCTCTGGTTCCACACCTACTCCACCTTCCTCGCGCGGCCGACCCTCTACCTGGAGGACCTTTTCGTCCTCCCCGAGGCGCGCCGCCACGGCGTCGGCCAGGCCCTCCTCGCCGCCCTCGGCCGCCAGGCGGTGGCGGACGGCTGCGGGCGCATGGAGTGGTCGGTGCTCGGCTGGAACGCCCTCGCGCAGGAGTTCTACCGGCGGCTCGGCGCCGCGCCGCTCGACGAGTGGCAGGCCTGGCGCCTCACCGGCGACGCCCTCGCCCGGCTGGCGGGGGCGGCGTGAGCGCGCCGGTCCCGCCGTCGGCGGAGTGGGCGCGGAGCGAGCGGCTCCCGGTCGAGGTGCGCCTCGACGACGGCACCTCCGCCGCCGGCGACCTGCACCTCATGTCGCGCGCTGCGCAGCACGAGGGGCCCGAGACGCCGCTCGAGCTCCTCAACCGGGACGAGCCCTTCCTGCCGTTCACGCACCGGGACGGCGCGGTCGAGTTCCTGCCGCGCGCGGGGCTCGCCTGGGTCGCCTGCGCGAGCGCGCGGCTCGTCCCCGACCCCGTGCGGGAGCACGCCGCCAAGCAGCTCCCGATCGACGTGACGCTGCGCGACGGGTCGGTGCTCCGCGGCTGGGCCTTCGTGGAGCTCCCGCCCACGCGGGCGCGCGCCCTCGACTACCTCAACACCAACCGCCCCTTCTTCGCGGTCTGGACGCCCGACACCACGTGGTTCGTGCACCACGCCCAGGTCCGTCGCGTCCGGCCGCTCGAGTGACGACCGTGGCGAAACTCGACCGCTTCATCGACGTGATGCGCGAGCAGCGCGCCGACGCCCTCCAGCTCGCGACCGGCCGCCCGGTGGCGCTCCTCGTGCCCGGGGGGGCGGCGCGCGCGGTCACGCGCGACGCGCTCACCGCGCCGCAGGTGCTGGCGCTCGTGCGGGAGATCGCCCCCCCGGGGCACGCGGAGGCGCTCGGGGGCGAGCGCGCCGCGGAGTGGAGCTACGGGACGCCCTCGGGGCCGGTGCGGGTCCTCGTGGCCCCGGGCGACGCGGGGCCGGTGGTCACGATCCGCGCCGAGCCGCAGGGCCCGCCGGCGCGGCCCGTCGAGGAGCTGCGCGGCGAGATGGAGGGCCTCTTCCGCCGGCTCGTCGAGTCGGGGGCGTCCGACCTGCACCTGCGCGCGGGCCAGCCCCCGGTGCTCCGCATCCAGGGCGACCTGCGCCGGGAGCCGCAGCCGCCCCTTCGCCCCGACCACCTCGAGGCGCTCCTCGGCAGCATCATGGGGGCCCGCGAGGCCGGGGAATACCGCGAGACGGGCGACGCGGACTGGGCGTACGAGGTGCCCGGCCTCGCGCGCTTCCGCTGCAACGCCGGCCGCGACCGCCACGGGCCGATCGCGGTCTTCCGCGTCATCGCGAGCCGCATCCCGGCCGCGGAGGAGCTCGGCCTCTCGCGCGAGGTCCAGGCGCTCTGCCAGCTCACCAAGGGCCTCGTGCTCGTCACCGGCCCGACGGGCTCGGGCAAGAGCACCACGCTCGCGGCCATGGTGGACCTCGTGAACCGGACGCGGACCGACCACATCCTCACGATCGAGGACCCGATCGAGTTCGTCCACGAGAGCAAGCAGAGCCTCGTCACCCAGCGGCAGGTGGGGCTGCACACGCGGGGCTTCAAGCAGGCGCTCCGCGCCGCGCTCCGCGAGGACCCCGACGTCGTGCTCGTGGGCGAGATGCGCGACCTCGAGACCGTCTCCATCGCCATCGAGACCGCCGAGACGGGCCACCTCGTCTTCGGGACGCTCCACACGACCACCGCGGCGGGGACGATCGACCGCATCATCGACCAGTTCCCGAGCGACCGGCAGTCCCAGATCCGCGTGATGCTCTCGGAGTCGCTCCGCGGGGTGATCTCCCAGACCCTCTGCCGGAAGGTCGGCGGCGGCCGCGTGGCGGCGCGCGAGATCCTCCTCTCGATCCCCGCGATCTCGAACCTGATCCGCGAGGGGAAGACCTTCCAGATCCCCTCGATCATGCAGACCAACCGCAAGGCGGGGATGATCACGCTGAACGACGCGCTCCTCGAGCTCGTCGAGCAGAAGGTGATCGAGCCGCGCGAGGCCTACACCCGCGCGGTCGAGAAGCCCGCCCTCGTCGCGTCGCTGCGCGCCAAGCGCATCGACACGAGCTTCGTGGGCGAGGCCTGACGCCCCGGCCGATGCTGCCGGTCCCCGTCACCCTCGTCCTCGTCGCCCCGCAGGACCTCGTCAACGTCGCGAGCTGCGTGCGGCTCTGCCGGAACTTCGGCGTGCACGCGCTCCGCGTCGTGGCGCCCGAGGTCGAGCTCGACGCCTACCGGATCGAGGGGATCGCGCACCACACCGCGGACTTCATCGCGGCGATCCGCACCTACCCCACCCTCGCCGACGCCCTCGCCGACCAGCGCTACGCGATGGTCCTCACCGGGCGCGAGCGCACCGCCAAGCGCCGCGTGCTCCGCCCGCGCGAGGCGGCCGCGGAGCTGCTCGGGCGCGGCACCCTGGGCCCCGTGGCGCTCGTCGCGGGGCGCGAGGACAAGGGGCTCACGAACGACGAGCTGGACCGCTGCCAGGCCCTCGTCACCATCTCGACCGACCCATCCTACTCGTCGCTCAACCTCGCGCAGGCCGTGGGGGTGATGCTGCACGAGCTCTGGACCGCCGCCGGCGGGGACGCGATCCCCTTCAAGCCGCCCCGCCGCGAGGCGCCCCCCGCCACCGGGCAGGAGCACGAGCTCCTCTTCGCCGACTGGACCCGTGCCCTCTGGGCGATCGAGTTCTTCAAGACGCGGCAGCCCGAGGGGGTCGCGCGCTCGCTGCGGGAGATCCTCTTCCGCGCCGGGCTCGACCAGCGGGAAGCCAAGCTCCTGCGCGCCATGGGGATCGAGGTGGTGAAGTACTTGGAGCGGAAGGGGATCCCCGTCGAGCGCCCGCCCGGCGACGCGGCCGGGCCGGGGGCCCCGCTGCCGGCGGCCGGGAGCGACCCGCTCGGGACCCCCGAGGGAACGGGAAGCGGGGCCTCCGGGTAGTTTCGGATCGCCGGCCTCGATCCCGGGCCGGTGCCGCCGCGCAGGCAGTGGCCGCACGGGTCGGGCCCCGCCTCCCCCGGGCCTTTCCCAAAGCGAACGGGCCGTTATACTTGTCGCGGCTCGCGGGGGCTGGACGGACCGGCCTTCGTGACTTTTTTCACAAGACTTCGACGCCGGTCGGCGCCCTGCGGGGCGCCGTTTCGTGCGGGGCATCTCCACTCTCCGACGGATCCGACGATGCGGAAGGCGGCACTCTTCCTCGGCGGGACAGCGGTGGCGGCGATCGTGGCCGTCGCCGCCTGGCAGCGGCCCTCCACCGCGCAGACCCCGCCCGCGGCGGCCGTCGCCGGCAAGGCGGTGGTGCTCACCGCGGCGGACTCGGCGGCCCTGAAGGGGCCGCGCCAGCCGATCTTCTTCCGGCACGACATCCACGCCGGGCAGTACCAGATCCAGTGCCAGTACTGCCACTACTCCGCGGCGGTCTCCTCGGAACCGGGCGTCCCCTCGATGCAGACCTGCATGGGGTGCCACCTGCTCGTGGGCGGCTCGGACAGCGCCAACCAGAAGGAGATCGCGAAGGTCCGGGAGTCGTGGAACACGAAGAAGCCGGTCGAGTGGGTGCGCGTGCACTGGGTGGCGCGGCACGTCCACTTCCCGCACCAGCGGCACATCAAGGCGATGGGCCCCACGGCCTGCGCCACCTGCCACGGGGACGTCGCCCGGATGCCGCAGGTCTACAAGGTGAACAACATCAACAACATGGGGTGGTGCATCAACTGCCACCTCGAGCGCAAGGTCAACCGCGACTGCACGGCGTGCCACTACTGAGCCGCCGCGACGCCTGACGCCCGCTGGAGCGCGCATGGCCGACGAACGGAAGACGATCGATCGCCGCCGGTTCCTGACCGTCCTCGGCACCACCGGTGCCGGGGCGGCGGTCCTCTCGGGCTGCACCACCGAGAAGGTGGAGAAGCTCATCCCGTACCTGGTGCAGTCCGAGGACCAGGTGCCGGGCGTGCCCACGTGGTACGCGAGCACCTGCACGGAGTGCGGGGCGGGGTGCGGCCTCCACGTGCGCACGCGCGAGGGCCGCGCGGTCAAGCTCGAGGGGAACCCGGAGCACCCGGTGAACCGCGGGGCGCTCTGCGCCCTCGGCCAGTCGTCGCTCCAGGCGCTCTACAACCCGGCGCGCCTCAAGGGCCCGATGGCGAAGCAGGGCGGGGCGTGGAAGGCCATCACGTGGGACGAGGCGATCGCGACGCTCGCGCAGAAGGTCGGCGCGGCGGCGGGGCAGGTCGCCGTCCTCTCGGGCGCGCCGCGCGGCACCTTCGGCACGCTCCTCGGCGAGTTCGCCGGCGCGGCGGGCGGCAAGGTGGTCCGCTGGCAGCCGTTCGACCTCGAGCCGCTCCGCGAGGCGAACCGCCGGACGTTCGGCCGGGACGAGGTCCCGGCGCACGACTTCGCGAAGGCGAAGTACATCCTGTCCTTCGGCGCCGACTTCCTCGACACCTGGGGCCCGCTGGTCGAGAACCAGCGCGGCTTCGCCGCGAGCCACGGCTTCGCGCAGGGCGGGATGGCGCGGCACGTGTACGTGGCGCCCCGCGCCGCGCTCACCGGCCTCAACGCCGACGAGTGGCTCGGCTGCGCGCCGGGCGCGGAGGCGGCGGTGGCGCTCGCGATGGCGCACGTGGTGGTGCAGCAGAAGGGAGGGCCCGCCGAGCTCGCGTCGGCGCTCGCCGCCCACACCCCCGAGGCGGCCGAGAAGGCGAGCGGCATCCCCGCGGCGGTCATCGAGCGCGTCGCGAAGGAGTTCGCGGCGGCGGGCCCGGGGCTCGCGGTCGCGGGCGGCATCTCGAGCCAGCACGCCGGCGCGACCGAGCTCTGCGCGGCGGTGAACCTGCTCAACTACGCCGCGGGGAACATCGGGCAGACGGTGCTCTTCGGCGCCGACCTCGACCACGGCGACGGCTACGGCGCGGTCGCGGCGCTCGCCAAGGACATGGCGGCCGGCCAGGTGCAGGTCCTGCTGGTGCACGAGGCGAACCCGGTCTACGCCCTTCCCGCCAAGGCGGGCTTCGGGGCGGCGCTCGCCAAGGTGCCCTTCAAGGTGAGCACCGCGCTCGTCCTCGACGAGACCGCGGCGCAGTGCGACCTCCTCCTCCCCAACCTGCACGCGCTCGAGCGGTGGGACGACGCCAACCCGCGCGCCGGGCTCTGGGGCCTCAACCAGCCGGTGATGGAGCCGGTGACGCCGGGCATGCACACCGGCGACGTGCTCCTCAAGGCGGCGCAGAAGGCGGGCGGTGCGTTCGCGAAGCTCTCGGCGGCCGACTTCCAGGCGTACCTCAAGGCGGCGTGGGCGGGCCGGACCGGCGGCGAGGCCGGGTGGCGCGCGGCGCTCGCGAAGGGCGGCGACTACGGCGCCGCCCCCGCGGCGGCGGCGGTGAAGCTCGCCTCGGCGCAGGTGGCGGGCGACCTCCCGGCGCTCGAGGGGAGCGGCGACTTCGTCCTCGTGCCGCACGCGACGCGGAACCTCTACGACGGCCGCGGCACGAACCGCCCGTGGCTCCTCGAGAACCCCGACCCGGTCACGAAGATCACGTGGCACGCCTGGGTCGAGCTCCACCCCGACGCCGCCGCGAAGCTCAACGTGCGCGAGGGGGAGATCCTCCGCCTGACGACGGCGCACGGCACGATCGAGGCGCCGGCCTACATCTACCCGGGCCTCCGGCCCGACACGGTGTCGGTGCCGCTCGGCTGGGGCCACACCGAGTACGGCGAGTACGCCAAGGGCCGGGGCGCCAACGTCCTCGACCTCCTCGGCGCGCCGGCGGGCGGGTTCGTCGCCTACGTCTCGCAAAAGGTCCAGGTCGAGCGCACCCGCGGGTACCGGAAGGTCGCGAAGACCGAGGGCACCCCGCGCCAGCTCGGACGCGGCATCGCCGAGGCGATGCCCCTGGCCTACGCGGCGAAGGGCTACACGGTGGAGGAGGCGGCGAAGGCGGCCGGCCACCCGCCGCACGAGATCAACACCGAGCGGGAGCTCGACGCGATCGCCGGCTGGCGCAAGGGCCAGGTGGGCGAGGAGGACGGCAAGGGCCGCCGCCTCGGCAACTACGCCGGCGAGCACCCGATGTGGGGCATGGCGGTGGACCTGAGCCGGTGCACCGGCTGCTCCGCCTGCGTCACCGCGTGCTACGCGGAGAACAACATCCCGTGGGTGGGCGAGGACCAGGTGCTGCGCGGGCGCGAGCTCAGCTGGATGCGCATCGAGCGGTACTGGGAGGGCGGGACCGACGGCGAGCCGGTCGAGGCGCGCTTCGTGCCGGTCATGTGCCAGCACTGCGACAACGCCCCCTGCGAGCCGGTCTGCCCGGTCTACGCGGCCTACCACACGCCGGACGGCCTCAACGGCCAGGTCTACAACCGGTGCGTGGGGACCCGCTACTGCGGCAACAACTGCCCGTACAAGGTCCGCTACTTCAACTGGCACGCCTTCGCGAAGGCGGCGTTCGTCGAGCCGCTCAACCTGCAGCTCAACCCGGACGTGGTGGTGCGGGCGCGCGGCGTGATGGAGAAGTGCACCTTCTGCGTGCACCGGATCCGCGGCGCGCAGCACACGGCGAAGCTCGAGGACCGGCCGCTCGCCGACGGCGACGTGGTGACGGCCTGCCAGCAGGCCTGCCCGTCGGGCGCCATCACCTTCGGCGACATGAACGACCCGTCGAGCCGGGTGCGCGCGGCGAAGCAGGACCGCCGCGGCTACCACATCCTGGAGGAGATCAACGTCCGCCCCGCGGTGACGTACCTCGCCAAGGTGCGGCACGTGGAGCCCGCTGAGCACGCCGCTTCGGGCGGCGGGGAGCACCACTGATGGCCGCCATCGCGCAGCCCGCGCCGACGCAGACGCACGCCGACGTCACGCGCGACGTCGTCGGCACCCTGTCGCCCGCCACGCGGGGCTACCTGCTGCTCCTCGCCGGGGCGGTGGGCCTCTTCGTGGTCGGGGTGATCACCTTCACGCTCCTCCTCAAGGAGGGGCTGGGGCTCGCCGGCTACCAGCCGCCGGTCTTCTGGTCGGTCTTCATCACGACGTTCGTGTTCTGGGTCGGCATCGGCCACGCCGGCACGCTCATCTCCGCGATCCTCTACCTCTTCCGCTCCCCGTGGCGCACGGCGGTCTACCGCGCGACGGAGGCGATGACGGTCTTCGCGGTCATGACGGCGGCGCTCTTCCCGATCATCCACATCGGGCGCCAGTGGGTCTTCTACTGGCTGCTGCCGTACCCGAACCAGCGGTACCTCTGGCCGAACTTCAAGTCCCCGCTCATGTGGGACGTGTTCGCCATCTCCACCTACTTCACCGTCTCGAGCAGCTTCCTCATCTTCGGCCTCATCCCCGACGTCGCCGCCGTGCGCGACAAGGTGACGGGGTGGCGGAAGAAGGTGTACGGGATGCTCTCGCTCAACTGGCAGGGCACCGACAACCAGTGGCGCCACTACTCGCGCGCCTACCTCTACCTGGCGGCGCTCGCCACGCCGCTGGTGCTCTCGGTGCACTCGGTCGTGTCGTGGGACTTCGCGAGCTCGCTCATCCCCGGCTGGCACGGGACGATCTTCGCCCCGTACTTCGTGGCGGGCGCGATCTACTCGGGCGTCGGGATGGTGTTCACCCTGCTCATCCCGCTCCGGAAGTACCTGAAGCTCGAGCACATGATCACCGACTACCACTTCGACAACCTCTCGAAGCTGACGCTGCTGACGGGCACGATCCTGTTCTACGCGTACGCGATGGAGTACTTCGTCGCCTGGTACTCGGGCAGCACCTACGAGCAGACCACCTTCTGGCGCCGCGCCTTCGGCCCGAACTGGTGGGCGGGCTGGACGATGATCATCTGCAACGCCTTCGTCAGCCAGCTGCTGTGGTTCAAGAAGATCCGCACGAACCTGACCGGCCTGTTCGTCATCTCGATCTTCATCAACCTCGGGATGTGGTTCGAGCGCTACGTCATCGTCGTCTCGTCGCTGGCGAACGACTACCTGCCGTACGCCTGGGGCCAGATGAACCCGACCTGGGCCGACTGGCTCGTCCTCCTCGGCTCGTTCGGGTGGTTCGGCCTCTGGTTCACGCTCTTCTTCAAGCACTTCCCCATCGTGGCGATCCAGGAGATCAAGGAGATGATCCCGATGCCGCGCCGGAAGGGGGCCCACTGATGCAGCCCAAGACCATCCC
>JBAIWX010000273.1:0-7683 GCA_037916975.1 Gemmatimonadales bacterium | reverse complement strand
AGCCCGAGGCGGGCGTCACGTACTACCGCTGCCAGGCGACGGAGGTGCTCCGGGCCAGCCGGCCGCTGGGGTGGTTCGAGCCGATGCACCTGCTGCGTGACGTCGTCTCGGGCAACGTCGGCGCGTGGCAGGCGTTCAAGGGCTGGGCCTGGTACGCGTTCCGGTGGAGCACGGAGAACCTGCGGGGCTACAAGCTCCAGATGCGGCTCTTCAACGCCATCCAGCGGCTGCGGGGCGGGATGCCCTATCAGGACCTGCCGGGCACGCTGACCCGGACGCCGCACCAGGTGCTCGGGCTCGAGCCGGGCGAGCGCGTCCGCGTCAAGGCCGTGCCCGAGATCCGCGCGACGATCGACCGGAACCAGAAGAACCGCGGCCTCTACTTCGACCGGGAGATGACCCCGTTCTGCGGCGGCACCTACACCGTGCGTGCGCGCGTCAGCCGGATCATCGAGGAGAAGACCGGCCGGATGATCACGATCCCCGGCGACTGCGTGATCCTCGACGACGTGGTGTGCGCCGGCAAGTATCACATGTGGTGCCCGCGGGCGATCTTCCCCTACTGGCGCGAGATCTGGCTGGAACGCGCGGACGGGGCGCCGGCGCCGGGCGGGCCGATGACGTGACCCGCCGCGCGCGCGTCGGAGGGGCGGCGAGGGGCGCATGCTGAAGACGGTCGTCAACGTCCTGTCCAACTGGGCGGCGTTCCTGGCCGGGACGGCGATCACGTTCTTCCTCTCGCCGTTCGTCGTCCACCGGCTCGGGCAGGAGCAGTACGGCCTCTGGGCGCTGCTGGGCTCGGTCGTGGGCTACCTCGGCCTGCTCGACCTCGGGGTGCGCGTCGGCGTCACGCGCTTCGTGGCCCAGAAGGACACCCAGCAGGACCTCGACGGGCTCAACCGGGTCGTGGTAGCCGCGCTCGTGATGTTCAGCGCGGCCGGCACGGCCGCCGTGATCCTGGGCCTCGGCCTCGCGGCCGGGCTGCCCCACCTCTTCGAGGTCCCGCCGAGCCTCTTCGAGGCGGGCCGCATCGGCGTCGTGCTCTGCGGCCTTTCGGTGGCGGTCGCGCTCGTGAGCGGGGCGTACGGGGCGGTCCTGGCCGGGCTGCAGCGCTTCGACCTCCTCAACCTGATCGACCTCGGCACCGAGGTCCTGCGGGCCGCCGGCGTGGTGTTCACGCTCCGGGCCGGCCACGGGATCGTCGCGCTCGCCACCCTCCAGCTCGCGGTCCTGCTGTTGCGGGGCTCGCTCTACTGGATCGCCAGCCATCGCCTCCGGCCCGGGCTCGGCATCACCCGCCGCCTCTTCGATGCCGAAGTCTGCCGAGAGCTGATCCGCTTCAGCGCGGTGACGACGATCCTGCACGCCTCCGGGATGATCATCTTCAGCTCGGATGCGGTCGTCGTGGCGGCGCTGCTCCCGGTGGCGCAGGTGGCCTTCTTCGTCATCGGCGGCAACCTGGCGCAGGCCGCCCTGCAGGTGCTGGGCGGGGTCTCCCGGGCCCTCTATCCGCTGGTGAGCTCACGGCAGGCGTCGGAGGGCGTCGCCGGCGCGCGGGGGCTGATGCGCGACTCGCTGCGGCTCACCACGATCGTCTTCCTGCCGATCGTGGTCACCTTCCTGGTCCGGGGTCGCACCTTCATCGGGTTGTGGATGGGGCCGGAGTACGCGGGCCGGTCGGGGCAGGTGCTGCAGGTGCTCGCGATCGGGCTCCTGGTGTTCGCCAGCTACCAGGTGGTCACCAGCGGGATGATGGCGATGGCCCTGCACAAGGGACTGATCCCCGCCTACGTCGGGGAGGCGGTCGCCAACCTGGCGCTGAGCGTGCTCCTCGGCAGGCACCTGGGCGTCGTCGGCGTGGCGTGGGGTACCACCATCCCGCGGATCGTGCTCTCGGTCGTGTTCGCGCCGTGGTACTGCCGCCGGCATCTCCAGCTCGGGGCCCGGGAGTACCTCGTGCACTCCTTCGTGCGGCCCTTCGTGAGCGTGGCCCCGTTCGCGGTCGCCAGCGTGCTGCTCGAGCGGCTGTGGGTCCCGGGCAACCTCGTGGTGTTCTTCGCCCAGGTGGCGCTGCTGCTTCCGCTCGCCGCCGTGGGGGCCTGGGTCGCGGGACTGGAGCCGGCCGAACAGGCGCTGGCGCGGAACGGCCTCCGCCGGCTGCGGCTCCGGTTCGGCAACGCCTGAGCCCGGCGAATCACCGCCCTCGCGGCCCGGGCGGGGCCTGGCGCGGCCGGCCGCCCTCCATCGCGGACCGGACCAGGCCCGCGACGACCTCGCCAGCGAGGCGATGGCCCTCCTCGTTCCAGTGCTCATCCTGCGGGAAGATCAGCAGCCTGCCCCGCGCCGCGAGCGATCCCGCCTCGGCGATGAAGCGGTCGGTCGGATCGACGCAGGTGACCCCCGCCTCCTGGCACACGCGCGCGAAGAGCGCCGACGCCCTCGAAGGATCGCCGAAGGGCGCGGGGCGCTCGTAGCGGGTGGACTGGGGCGCGCCGGGCGGGTAGACGGCCTGGTTCGTGGGAACGTGCATGACGACCAGCGAGCCGCCGGCCGCCCGGGTCTCCCGGTCCATCCGCGCCAGCAGCATGCCCGTGAGCCTCACGGCCGAATCGGCGGCGGGCGGAAGCGGTTCGGCGAACACCGCGAACTCCTCCGGCATCGGGCCCACGCTCGTCTTCGACTGGACCCGGTCCGCGGGTGCGTCCATGAGCCCGAGTCGGGCTCCCACGGCCCGGATCGCCGGTGAGCGCTCGATCGCCCGCCGCGCCAGTCGGTACAGCCGTGAATGCCGGGCGAGGAACGCCTTGAGCCGGATCGCGGCGGGTTGGGCTCCCGGCGCCGCGCTGTCCGGCGGCGTGAGCCGCGGCACGGGGACGTGGGTCAGGACCAGCGAATCACCCGCGGCGCGGAAGAGGGGCTTGGGCCCTCGCGGATAGGTGTCGCGGTTGTTGTACCAGTAGTCGTTGTCGACGAGGATCAGGATCACGAGGTCCGGCGCGTACCGGAGTCCCTCGGCCTCGAGCCACAGCAGCTCCTGGTCGGTGCTGTAGCCCGCGGTGCCCAGCGCGACCATCTCGACGCCGCCGGGCGGGTGCAGGCCGGCCAGCGAGGCCTGGGCCACCTCGGCCACCCGGTGCTCGAGGGCGACCGTGTACCCCTCGAGGAACGAATCCCCCAGGAGCAGCACCCGATACGTGCCGGCGGGCTTCGGGTAGGCGTGCAGCGGCCCTCGGTAACCGTGCTCGTTGTAGTCCAGCGCGACGTCATACTCGGAGGTCACGAGGCGCCCGCCGCTCCCGCGCACGTTCCGCCAGCCCCGCACGGAGTCGTACTCCACGAACAGCCGCTGATCCTCGGTGAGCCGGGGCGGATAGTCGAACAGGGCCAGCCCGGCCTCGCACACCAGCAGGGTGGTGAGCACCGAGGTGAAGGCGAGGGCGAAGCCTCCGGCCAGGCGACGTGCGGATTGCAGGGCGGGCATGAGGTCCCGGGGCTCGACGTTCGGTGGTGCCGGTGGCGTACTTGACCTGCGCGCGCGCCTCGCCCTCAGCGAGCGGGCGCCTCGAGGACGTAGAGCACCGTCCCCGCCGTGACCGCGATGCGGGCGCCGAGCTTTCCCCGCCAGACCACGGGTGCGCCCTGGACGGGCCCGCCCAGCCCCGCCTGCCAGAGGCGCTCGCCGGTCCGCGCGTCGAGCGCGAAGAGTGTCGTGCTCTGGCCCGCGAGGACCAGCCGATCACCGATCGCGGTCGTGCCGCCCATCGCGGTGACCCGGTGCTCCGGCGGCGGCGTGCGCCACCGGATGCGTCCGGTCGCGACGTCCACAGCGATCGTGGACATCGGGCGGCCTTCGCCCGGGATCGGCTGCGTCCGCCCCCCCAGGTACTGGCCCGACTCGCCCGTAAGCTCGGGATCCCGGAAGAAGAGGCTCCCGTCCTCCCGGATCGTGGCGAAGACGAGCCCGAGCCGGTCGCTGAAGCTCGACGGCCACCAGTTGATCGCCCCGCCGACGCCGGGATAGACGATCGTCCCCTGCGGCGAGGGGAGCGACGAGGCGCGGATGGCGGGCCGTCCCTGCGCGTCGAAGCCGTCGTTCCACGTCTGGCGCGCGTACGGCGTCGCCCGCAGGAACTCGCCCGTGTTCCGGTCGAGCACGTACAGGAAGGCGTTCCGGTTGGGCCAGACGAGGAGTGCGCGGGGGCGCCCCTCCCACACCGCGTCCACGAGAATGGGGGTCTGCGCCGAATCCCAGTCGTGCGAGTCGTTGGGGGTGAACTGGTACGTCCACTTGAGCCGGCCCGTCTCGACGTCGAGCGCGATGACCGAGTTGGTGTGGAGGTTCGACCCCGGCCGCAGCTCCGCCGCGAAGTCGGGCGACGGATTGCCGACGCCCCAGAAGAGCGTCCGCGTCGCGGCATCGTACGCGCCCGGCACCCAGGTGGGGCCGCCTCCCGGCGTGAAGCCGGCCGGCCAGCTCTCGCGGCCCGACTCCCCGTCGGCGGGCACCGTGTAGTGCCGCCAGAGGCGGCGGCCCGTGGCCGGATCGTAGGCGTCGAGGAACCCCCGGGCGGCGAATTCCCCGCCGCTGATGCCGGTGACGAGCTTCCCGGCGACGGGGAAGGGCGCGCTCGTGATGCTGTAGCCCTGCGCCGCATCCGCGACGGTCACGTCCCAGCGCACCCGGCCGGTGGCGAGGTCGAGCGCGATCAGGTGCGCGTCGAGCGTGCCGACGAACACGAGGTCGCCGTAGACGGCGACGCCGCGGTTCGCGCGGGAGCAGCAGAGCTTGACGTCCACCGGCAGGTCGCGGTGGAATCGCCAGGCCAGGCTCCCGTCCTCCGCGTCGAGCGCGATCACGTCGAGGGTGCCGGTGACGATGAGGAGGCCGCGGGCCACGATCGGCACCGACTGGGAGACCGGCGGGTCGTTCGGCAGCTGGTAGGCCCACGCGAGCTGGAGGCGCCGCACGCTGCTCGCCGTCAGGCCCGGCACGTCCCGGTTGCGCCGGCCCGACCAGCCCCCGGTATATGTGCGCCACTCCGAGGTCGTGGTGTCGGCACCGGCGATGTCGGCCTCGGTGACCGGCGCCATGGGCGGGCGGGACGGCGCCTCGTCGGCCGTCCGGCCGATGCGCCGCAGGTAGCCGACCACGCGCCAGGCGTCGTCGAACGCGAGGCCCGCGGGCTGCATCGCCGTGCCCGCGACGCCGTCCTGCAGCACCCGGAAGGTGGCCCAGTCCGACGGGCCGTGCCGTCGGTTCGCGGGCGCGAGCGACGGCCCGGTGATGCCCTCGCCGTTCGCGCCGTGGCACTGCGCGCAGCGGGCCGCGAAGATGCGCCTCGCTGCGGCGGAATCGTTCCGCAGGCGGTCCGGCACGCGGAGCGCGGCGAGCGGATTGCGGGAGCTCTCGAGGGCGTCGAGCGCGAAGCCGGCACCCGGCCGGAGGAGGTGGACGAGTTCTCGCGGACGGATGCCCGGAAGGCGGCCGGTCGCGGCGAGGAAGACTAGGTGCGCCCGCTGCCGCGCTCCGGCGGAACTGACGAGCAGGCCGCCGGCCGCGAGCACGGGGAGCAGCAGCAGGAAGAGGAGGAACTTGCGCAACGAACCCTCGGCGACGGTCATGCACCGGAAGCGTCCGGCGCAGCGCGGATCGGGCGGCAACCCCGAGGAGGGGCAGGCGACTCATCCTCGCAAGAAGCGGGCAGTTCCCGGGTGGCCCCGATCGGCATCGCGCGCACAGCATCGTGGGCGTCGCCTCCGCACCCGCCCTGCCTCAACCCCGCCCTAACCCCGCTTGAGGGGGACCGTTCCCGGCTGTGCCGGTCGCCGTCTCGGTCCGGCGCGCCTTCCCGGGCGGGCGCTCGCCCGTTCCGATTTCGTCCCAGTTGCGACGCTGTTGCAGAACCGCAACGATGCCATTGATTATCGTAGACCCGACGCGACCCTTATGAGTTCCACGCGGCCGGATCGCCGCCTCGCCGCAACGGATTCGTGGCGCCCGCGTGTCAACTGGGCCGCCGGATGCCCGTCCCGGCGCGACCGGGCCGCGGGGGCGCCACGGCGACTCGAGTCGCATTGACGATTCAAGTCGTTGTCTTACATGTGGTTGAACGACTCGAGGGATTCCCGTTCGACCAGTGGTGCCCACTGCGGCGCCTCTGCAATCGTTCGGACGCGTCCTTGCATGCGGCGTGTGCCCGCGGGCATGGTTACCCGCGATTCCCAACCCCTGAGGACTGATCGGATCGTGCAGACTCCCGCTGCCCCGGCCCTCGCATCCGCTCGGCAGGAACGTCCGGAGGTGTCGGGCGGTCCAGGGTTGTACGCGCTCGTCCTGGTCCTTGCGATGGTGGCGGGAATCGGCGTCAGCGTACGCCACGACGGGATCTTCGCCTGCCGGGCGGGAGGCTATGGCGACGACCGGTATCTCTCGTACTGTCAGGCGACGAAGTACGCCGACTACGACCACGGCGCCTTCTGGTTCGGGCTCGAGCCGTCGGCGATCGAGGCGGCGCACCGCGCGGACGTGGTGTTCCTCGGGAACAGCCGCACGCAGTTCGGCTTCTCGAGCGACGCGACGCGCCGATGGTTCGCGGAGGCACCCGCCAGGTTCTACCTGCTGGGCTTCTCGCACTTCGAGAACCGCACCTTCGAGCAGCCGCTCCTCGCGAAGGTCGTCCCGACCGCGCGGGCGTACGTCATCAACATCGACTCCTTCTTCAGGGACAAGGTCTCGCAACCGGCTGCTGCCGTGATGCACGAGGCCGGCACCGAGGCGCGTTACCGGCAGAAGCGCCTCTGGCAGTTCGTGCACCGCCCGGTGTGCTCGGCGCTCCCCGTGCTCTGCCGGGACGACTACGCGATCTTCCGCGCGCGCGGCACGGGCATGTGGCAGGTCGCCGGCGGGCCCTTCCGCGCGACCGAAGTCGAGTACGACGAGGCGGTCGACACCGCAAAGGTGCGCGAGTACGTCGCCGCCGGCCGCGCGTTCCTGCCGACGCTGGCGGTCCCTGCGGGATGCGTGCTGTTCACGATCCTGCCTGCGCAGCGGACGGAGGCAGGCACGGCGCGGGCGGTCGCCGCCGCCCTCGGCGTCCCGTTCGTCGCGCCGCAGCCTGCCGGGCTGCGCACCTTCGACGGCCTCCACCTCGACCGGCCGAGCGCCGAGCGGTGGTCGGTGGCGTTCTTCGAGGCGGCCGGGCCGGAGCTGCAGCGCTGCCTCGCCACGCCGCAGCCGGCGGGGGCGCCGTGACGACGGCCCCGCCCCTGGCACCGGCGCGCGCGCAGGCCCCCCGGCAGCCTGCCACTCTCGACGCGCTGCCGCTCGCCGCCGACTTCCGGGGCGAGCTGCAGGCGGCGCGGGCACTCGGCGATCCGGCGGCGCGGCTCGAGCGCCTCGCCCAGCTCGCGAACCACCGGCTGGGCTTCCTCGAGACGATCCAGCTCGACCGCGCCCTCGCGGACGCCGCGTCGGCGGAGCCGGGCGGCTTCGCGCGGGTGTCGGTGGCGCTGCTCGCGGCGTCCACGGTGGACCACCTCGTCCCCGCGACGCGCGTGGCGGGGCTCCGTCGCCGGCTCCTGCTGGACGTGCGGCTCGGCCAGTACGGCCAGTACCGGCAGGAGCTCCTCGACCCGGCGTCGGCGCTCCATCGCACGCCGCCGCAGGTGGTCGTGTTTGCGCTG
>JBAIWX010000272.1:0-3341 GCA_037916975.1 Gemmatimonadales bacterium | reverse complement strand
ACCGCCGCCGCCGTCGCCGCCAGCTCCACCTGCACCCGCGCCGCCTGCAGGTAGGCCTCGTGCCGGGCCCCGGCCGCCGGCGGGGCGCCGCCCGCGCGCCGCGCCGCGAGGAGTGCCGCGTAGGCGCGGTCGTCGGCCGCCCCGTGCGCGAGGGCCGCGAGCCGGAGCGCGCGCGCCTCCTCGAGCACCGCCCCCGCGAGCGGGTGGAACGCGGCGCGCGCGGCGGAGCGGAGGACGATCCCCGCCCCCTTCGCCACCAGCGCCGCCGCGAAGGCCGCGGTGACCGCGCCGACGTGCCCGCCGGCGGGGAGCGGCTGCGGGCGCTCGACCGCGTCAAGCCAGCGTCCGAGCGGCAGCGCCTCGTCCCAGGGCTCGCGCGCCGGCTCGGTCATGCCGCCCCCTGCACGGTGGCGAGGAGCCAGGGGTGGAGCGCCGCGTTCCCCGCCACGACGGAGGTGTGGCCTTCCAGCCGCTCGTCGCCGGCGAAGTCGGTCACCCGGCCGCCCGCCTCGCGCACGAGCAGGATCCCCGCCGAGATGTCCCACGGCGCGAGCTGCTGCTCCCAGAAGCCGTCGAAGCGGCCCGCCGCCACCCACGCGAGGTCGATCGCGGCGGAGCCGGGACGCCGGATGCCGCTCGTGGCCCCCGCGATCCGCGTGAACTGCGCCTGGTACTCGCCCATCCGCGCCACGTTCTTGAAGGGGAAGCCGGTCCCGATCAGGGCGTACTCGGGCGCCGCGATGGCCGAGACGCGGAGCGGCTCGTAGCCGAGCGCGGCGCCGCCGCCCCGGACCGCCTCGAAGCGCTCGGCGCGCGGGACATCGAGCACCACCGCGGCCTCGAGCCGGCCGTCCACCTGCGCCGCGATCGAGACGGCGAAGGCCGGCACGCCGTGCAGGAAGTTGGTGGTGCCGTCGAGCGGGTCCACGATCCACGCGACGCCGGTGCGGGGCACGGCACCGGGGTTGAGCTCCTCGCCGATGATCGCCGCCGCGGGGGTGTGCGCCCGGAGCACCTCGGCAATGAGCCCCTCCGCCGTCCGGTCCACCTCGGTGACGAAGTCGCGCTGGTCCTTCACCGTCCAGGCCGCGGGGCCGTCCGGCCGGCGGGCCTGGGCGAGGTAGGCCCCGGCACGCTCCGCGGCGGCCCGGGCGGCGGTAAGTAAGTCAAAGGATGACAAGGTCTTGCGACGCTCCGTGATGGCGGGTTAGCTTGCCCCGCATGCCGCGGATCTTCTCCGGAATCCAGCCCTCGGGCGAACTGCACATCGGCAACCTCCTCGGCGCGGTCCAGAACTGGGTCGCGCTGCAGGAGCGCTACGAGTGCATCTACTGCGTCGTGGACCTCCACGCGCTCACGAGCCACGGGTACGACCCCGTCCAGCTCCGGCAGCGCACGCGCGAGATGGCGATCGGCCTCCTCGCCGCGGGAGTGGACCCCGACCGGGTGACGCTGTTCGTGCAGTCGCACGTGCCCGAGCACGCGCAGCTGATGTGGCTGCTCAACGTGGTGACGCCGCTCGGCGAGCTGGAGCGGATGACGCAGTTCAAGGATAAGTCGGGGCAGCTCGAGAGCATACCGGCCGGGCTGCTCAACTACCCGATCCTGATGGCGGCGGACATCCTGCTCTACCGCGCCGACCTCGTGCCGGTGGGGGAGGACCAGGTGCAGCACCTCGAGCTGGCGCGCGAGATCTGCCGCCGCTGGAACGCGCAGTTCGCCGTGCGCGAGGGCGTGCAGCCGCTCCCCGAGCCGCAGCCGCTCCTCACCGCCGCGAAGCGGATCATGGGCCTCGACGGCGACGCGAAGATGTCGAAGAGCCGCGGGAACACGATCGGCGTGCTCGACGAGCCCGAGGCGATCTGGCAGAAGCTCCGGCCGGCGAAGACCGACCCGGCGCGCGTCCGGCGCACCGACCCGGGGCACCCGGAGGACTGCAACATCTTCTCGCTCCACCGGCACTTCTCGCCGCCGGCGACCGTCGCGGAAGTGGAGCGGAAGTGCCGCGGGGCGGAGTGGGGCTGCCTCGACTGCAAGAAGGTGCTGGCCGACAACCTGGCCGCGGCCCTCGCGCCGATGCGGGCGCGCGCCGCCGAGCTCGCGGCGCACCCGGGCCGGGTCGAGGAGATCCTGGGCGACGGCGCGCAGAAGGCGCGGCGCATCGCGGGCGAGACGCTCCGCGAGTTCGAGGACGCGATGGGCTTCCTCCGGCCGGGGGGCTGACGCATGGAGAAGATCATCCGGGCCGCGGTCGAGCGCGGCGCCTCCGACCTGCACATCAAGGCGGGCGACGTCTTCCGGGCGCGCATCAACGGGCGGCTCGTGCCGCTCACCAAGCAGCGCCTGACGCCGGACCAGACGCGGGCCATCGCGCTCAAGCTCCTCGCGACCGACGAGGACCGCGCGCGGCTCGACCGCCTGCGGGACTTCGACTGCTCGTGGGGGATGCCGGGCGTCGGGCGCTTCCGCGTGAACATCCTGCGGCAGCGCTCCTCGTTCATGGTCGTGATGCGGGTGATCCCCTTCGCCGTGCCCACGCTCGAGCAGCTGGGCCTCCCGCCGCAGCTCGCGCACGTCGCGGAGGCGGACCGGGGGCTCGTGATCGTCGCGGGGATCAGCGGGGGCGGGAAGTCGTCCACCATCGCGGCGATGATCCACCACGTCAACCAGACGCAGCAGAAGCACATCGTCACGGTCGAGAACCCGATCGAGTTCCTGCACCGCGACCTGACCTGCTCGGTCACGCAGCGCGAGGTCGGGGTGGACACCGAGACGTACGCCACCGGGCTCCGCGCCGCGCTCCGGCAGGACCCGGACGTCGTCGTGATCGGGGAACTCGCCGACCCGGAGACGGTGGCGACCGCGATCAAGGCCGCCGAGAGCGGGCTCCTCGTCATCACCTCGCTCCCCACGCCGGACGTCGCGCACACGGTGGAGCGCGTCGTCGCCATGCTGCCCGCCGAGGAGCGCGAGATCGGCCGCGTGCGCTTCGCCGAGGCGCTCCGCGCCGTGGTGGCGCAGCAGCTGCTGCCGCGGCAGGACGACTCGGGGAAGGTGGTCGCCTGCGAGATCCTCCTCGCGACGCCCGCCGTGCGCGCCTGCCTCCGCGATCCCGCCCGCGTCGGCGACCTCAAGAACCTCCTCGCCGCGGGGCAGGAGGGCGGGATGCAGACCTTCGAGCAGCACCTGAGCGAGCTGGTCCAGTCGAAGCACATCAGCGTCGAGGCGGCGCGCGCCGCGGCCCGGCCCACCAGCGCCCCCGCCCCGGCGGCGGAGCGGCGGAAGGCGCGCGCCGAGCGCGCCTGAGTCCCGCGCCCGACGCCGACGGGCTCGTCGCGGCG
>JBAIWX010000271.1:0-7974 GCA_037916975.1 Gemmatimonadales bacterium | reverse complement strand
ATCCTCCTGGGCATCTCGTCCGGCGCGGTCCTCGCGGCCGTGGCCAAGAAGCTGCCGGAGATCAAGGACGGGGCGAAGATCCTGGCCTTCACCTACGACACCGGCGAGCGGTACCTCTCCGTGGAGCCTTTCGCCGGCTGAGTGCCGGTGGTGTTGGCCCCGCGCGCCGCCCGGCGCGCGGGGCGTCGTGCGTCCGGGGGCGGGCGTTCAGCGCGGGACGAAGTCGGTGCCGGGCGCGAGCCGCCGGCAGAAGGCGGCGAGCAGGTCCGCGGTGCGCGACACGTCCTCGAGCGCCACGAGCTCGTTCGGGCTGTGCATGTAGCGGAGCGGGACCGAGACGAGCGCCGTCGCGACGCCGCGGCTCGCGTTGAAGATCGTCTCGGCGTCGGTGCGCGTGTCGCGCCCCGACGCCTCGATCGTGTAGGGGATCCCCTCCGCCTCCGCCGCCTCGACCAGCAGGTCGAAGAGGACGTGGCTCACCGCGGCCCCGCGCGAGATCACCGGGCCGCCGCCCAGGCGGTAGTCGCCGTGGCGGCGGCGGTCCATGCCGGGGCAGTCGGTGGCGTGCGTGACGTCCACGACGATCGCGGCGTCGGGGGCGAGGTCGGTGGCGGAGGAGCGGGCGCCGCCGCCGGTCATCGCGATCTCCTCGCGGGTCGTCGCCACCGCCGTGACCGTGGCGGCGACGGGGCCCGACGCCTTGAGGCGGCGCAGCGCCTCGAGCACGACGAAGGCGCCGATCCGGTTGTCGAGGCTCCGGCTCGCGAGCCGGCCGTTGGGGAGCTCGAGGAGCCCCGTCGCGAGCACGCCGGGGTCGCCGATGCGCACCGTCGCCTCCGCCTCCGCGCGGCTCGCGGCGCCGATGTCGATCCACAGCTCCTCCACCTTCGACACCTTCTCCCGATCGGCGCGGTCCATCAGGTGGATCGCCTTCTTGCCCACCACGCCCGTCACGTGCCCGTGCCGGCCGAGGAGCGTCACGCGCTGGCCGACGAAGACCTGCGGGTCCCAGCCGCCGATCCCGTCGAAGCTCAGGAAGCCCTGCTCGTCCACGTAGGTGACGATCACGCCGATCTCGTCGATGTGGCCGGCGAGCATCACCGAGGGCCCGCCCCGACCCGCGAGCGTCGCGTAGGAGTTCCCCGCCACGTCGCCGCGGACGGCGGGCGTGACCGATTCCGCCTCGACGCGCCAGAGGCGGGCCGGGGCGAGCTCGAAGGCGGAGGGGCCCGGGGTGCCGAGCAGGGTCTTCAGGAAGTCGAGCGCGTGCGCGTCCATGGAGCGGGCCGGGAAGAGGGGGCGTCGTCGCGGGCGGCCGGGCCGCCGGGTCGGCAGGGAAGATCGCCGAAACGGGCGCGGAGGGAAGTGAGGCGGCGTGCGCGGCTCAGGTGGAGACGGGGCCGGGCAGCTCGCCCAGGCCGAGGCGCAGCGCTTCCACGTCCAGCTCGCGCTCCACCTCGTGCAGCACCTCGTCGCTGATCTCGCCGCGGTTGCGCAGGCGGATGACCGTGCCGCGCTCGGCGCCCATCACCGCGAGGCGGAGCCGCCGCTGCGCCTCCGCGTGCACCTCGCTGCACGTGGGGTCGAGGACCGCCTCCGGGAGGAAGCGCCGCAGCCGCCGCTCGTAGTGGAGCCGTGCACCCTCGGCGACGGAGGGCGGCAGCCACGGTTCCGCCTCGAGCTCCGCGATCCGCTGGAGCGCCGCGCGCGCCGCCGCCTCGCGGGCGAGGCGCTGCTCCTCCTCGAAGGCCCGGTCCTCGCCCGAGAGGCCGAGCGCCCGGGCGAGCGGCGCCAGCGTGAGCCCCTGCACCACGAGCGTGCCGAGGATCACGATGAAGGTGATGACCACGATCTCCGGGCGGTACGGGAGCGGGCGCCCGTCGGCGGTGGCGAGCGGGAGCGCGAGCGCCGTGGCGAGCGAGACCACGCCGCGCATGGCGGCCCACGAGATCATCGCCACGTTGCGGAGCGGCGGCATCGGGTCGCGCGCGCGGAGCCTGGGGGAGAGCCAGCGCGGGATGGCGGTAGCGAGCGGGACCCAGGCGAGCCGGACCGCGATCGCCGCCAGCGTCACCGCCACGCCCCACCAGACCACGCGGCCCCCGGTCTCCGGCCGGAACTCGGCGCGGAGCGGCCCGAGCTGCAGCCCGATCAGGATGAAGATGAGCCCGTTGAGGACGAAGACGACGAGGTTCCAGACGCTCCGCGCCTCGACGCGCACGAGCGGCGACACCTCGGCGCTGAAGTAGTGCCGGACGTAGAGGCCCCCCGCCACGCAGGCGAGCACCGGCGACGCGTGACAGCGCTCGGCCGCGAGCCAGGCGAGGTAGGGCCCGAGCAGGGTGAGGGCCGTCTTGCCGAACGCCTCGGGCATGAGGCGCACGGCGTGGCGCGTCACCCAGCCCGCGGCGAGCCCGACCGCCGTGCCGGCCACGCTCACGAACGCGAAGTCGGCGGCGGTGGCGCCCAGCGAGAAGGTGCCGCTCACCATCGCGGCGACGGCGGCGCGGTAGAGCACGAGCGCGCTCGCGTCGTTCACGAGGCTCTCCCCCTCGAGCACGGTGATCGTGCGCCGCGGCACGCCGAGGCGCTGGAGCACCGCGGTCGCCGCGACGGCGTCCGGAGGGGAGACGATCGCGCCGAGGCAGAGCGCGGCGGCCCACCCGATGCCCGGGATGAGCGCGTGCGCCACCCAGCCGACGGCGAGCGCCGTGGCGACCACGAGCCCGACCGAGAGCAGGAGGATCGGGCGGAGGTTCCGCACGAAGTCGCGGAACGAGGTGAAGTACGCCGCCGCCCAGAGGACCGGCGGGAGGAAGACGAGGAAGACGACGTCCGGCGCGAGGCGGATCGGCGGGAGGCCGGGGACGAAGGCGAGCGCGAGCCCGCCCAGGACGAGCAGGATCGGATAGGGCAGCGTGAGCCGCCGCGCGAGGCCCATCAGCGCCAGCATCGCGGCCAGCAGCAGCACCATCAGTTCGACGCGCGCGAGCGTATCGCTCATGGGGGTCCGCTCGGGAATGGCCGGTGCGCGGCGCCGGGGCCGCCGGGGAACGGCAAGGAAGGTACACCGTGCCGAACACGCCGGCCGCCGCCCTTGTGTGGCGGCCGGGGCCTCGCGTATCCTGCGCCGTCCGCGTTCGCGGGCATGTTCGCGCCGACAAGACAACCGCTCCAGCCCGGCCCTTCACCCCCTGGGGAGCCACCGGATGACTCGCCCGTCCCGCCTCGTGTCCCTGGCGGCGCTGGCGCTCGCGACCGCTGCCTGCGGTCCGGAGCCCGCCGCCCCGCCCGCGTCCGCCACCGCCCGCGCCGCGTTCCTCACGGCCGCCGCCGGCGAGACCAGCGGCCGCCACCTCGTCAGCTTCACCTCGGCCGGCGCGGCCCCCGCCGGCTTCGTGGACGCCGTGGCGCGCCTCGGGGGGCGGGTCGAGCTCGCCGACGAGGCGCTCGGCTTCGTCGCGGTGAGCGGCCTCTCCCCGGCCGCCGCTGGGCGGCTCGCCCAGTCCCGCGGCGTGCTCGCGGTCGAGGAGGAGCCCGTCCTCCTCGCCGCGCCCGCGGCCTCGGTCGAGGCGGTGGAGGCCGAGGGCGTGTCCGCCGACGCCGGCGCGATCGCGGCCAACCCGGCCGCGGCGTTCTTCTACACGCGTGGCTTCCAGTGGAACATGAAGGCGATCGGCGCCGACCGGCTCTGGGCGGCCGGCGTCTTCGGCGCGCCGTCCACCCGGATCGCGATCCTCGACACCGGGCTCGACTACACGTACGTGGACCTCGCGGGCCGCGTGGACCTCGGGCGCTCGACCGACCTCGTGGGCGAGGCGGACTCGATCGCGAAGTACGTCGGTGCCGGGCGGCACCCGATCAGTGACCTCAACGGCCACGGCACGCACGTCGGCTCGACGGCGGCGAGCAACGGGCTCGTCGTCGGCGGCGTCGCGACGGGCGTCAGCCTCGTGGGCGTGAAGGTCTGCACGATGCGCGGCCTCTGTCCCGTCGGGGCGGTGCTGTCGGGCATGCGCTACGCGGCGGACGTCGGGGCGCGGGTCGCGAACATGAGCCTGGGCGGCTCCTTCGGGAAGGCGGGGACGAAGGGGCTCGTGGCGCTGATCAACCGCACGATCAACCACGCATCGCGGAAGGGGACGCTGCTCGTCGTCTCCGCCGGGAACTCTTCCACCGACCTCGACCACGACGGCGACGGCTTCAAGGCGTACTGCAGCGCGTCGTCGGTGCTCTGCGTCTCCGCCACCGGGCCCACCGGCCTCGCCGCGACCGGTCCCTTCGTGAATCCCGACGCGTTCGCGCTGTACAGCAACTTCGGCCGCTCGGCGGTGGACCTCGCGGCGCCGGGCGGGAACTACATCCTGGACGCGGCGGGGCAGCCGGTGAGCCTCGCGCCGGTCTGGGCGGCCTGCTCCCGCACGACGCTCCGCTACGCGAGCAGCAGCCCGACGCCCACGACACCCGTCACCGGGCGCAGCTGCAACACCGGGACGTTCATCGCGGGCTTCATCGGCACCAGCATGGCCGCGCCGCACGCGAGCGGCGTGGCGGCGCTCCTCTCGGAGCGCCTCGGCTCGCCGGCGCAGGTGAAGGCGGCACTCCTGCAGGGCGCGGCCGACCTCGGCGAGCCCGGAACCGACCCGTACTACGGCAAGGGTCGCCTCGACGCCGCGGCGGCGCTGCTGGGCAGCTGAGCCCCGCCGCGTCCGCCCGACAGGCGCGAGCCCGCCGGCCGATGGCCGGCGGGCTCGTGCGTTCCGGGCCCTCGACCGGTGGCGGGAGGGCGGCCGCCTCAGCGCGCCGGGGCCGCGGCGGGGGCGCCGTCCTCCGCGGCCGGCAGCCGCAGCACGAACGCCGCGCCGCCGTCCGCCGGCCGCTCCAGCACGAGCGCCCCGTCGTGCACCGCCGCGATCTGCCGCGCGATGGCGAGGCCGAGGCCGCTCCCCGGGCGCGCCGGGTCGAGGCGCTCGAACCGCTCGAAGACCCGCGCCTCCGCGCCCTCCGGGATCCCCGGCCCCCAGTCGCGCACCCGGATCCAGGCGGCGGCGCCCTCGGTGCCGGTGCTCAACTCGACCGGTGACGGCGCGGCGTGCACGAGGGCGTTGTGGACGAGGCCGAGGATCGCCCGCTCGAGCAGCGCCCGGTTCGCGACCACCGGCGCCTCGGCGAACTCCCCGAAGGTGATCGTGCGGCCGGCCGCGGCCGGCAGCGCGCGGACCCGCGCGACGGCGCGGTGGGCGAGGTCGTCGAGGAAGAGCCGCTCGCGCTCGGCGTGGCTCGCCGGGCTCGCCTCGCGCGCGAGAGCCAGCAGGTCCCCCACGAGGGACCCCAGCGTCGCCGCCTCGGCCGCGACGCTCGCGAGCGCGCTGCGGAGCGCCTCCCGGTCACCTCCCGCGGCGAGGGAGGCCTCCGCCTCACTGCGGATGATCGCGAGCGGCGTGCGGAGCTCGTGCGCCGCGTCCGCGAGGAAGGCCCGCTGCTGCTCGGCCACCTCGCGCTCGCGTTGCACCGCGCGCTGCCCGCGCGCCACCAGCCGCTCGAGCGCCTGCGTGAGGCGGCCGAGCTCGTCGGGCGCCGCCGGCACGGGGAGCGGCGGGAGCCCGGCGTCCCCGCGCTCGACGGCGGCCCCGGTCCGCTCGGCGGCATCGGCCAGCGCGATCACCGGCCGGAGCGCGCTGCGCGAGGCCATCACGCCCACGCCCGCGCCGACCAGCAGGATCAGCGGGAGCCCGACCGCCAGCGTCACGCCGAGGGCGCGGAGCCGCACCTCGAGCGGCGCGAGCGGCATCGCGATCAGGAGCCGCACGCCCTCCTTGAGCTGCACCTCCAGCACGCGCACGTGCCCCGCCGAGAGCTCGACCGTCGCCGGCTCCGGCGCCCGCAGGCGGGGATTGAGGTCGTCGAGGAGCGGCGCGCCGGCGTACGGAAGCGTCGAGGCGAAGCGCCGGTACTGGCTGTCCACCGCGACGATCAGGCGGTCGGTGAAGACGAGCTCGGTGAGCAGGTGCTCCGCCGTCGCGACGGTCGAGTGGAACTCGGGCTCGTCGTGCCGGAAGAGTGCCACGGCGGACACGGCGGTGTTGCGGAGCTCGCGGTCGAAGTCCTGCCGGTACTCCTCGCCGAGGCGCCACCAGAGCGCGAGCCCGCCCAGCGCGAGCAGCACGGCGAACCCCAGCGTGAACGCGCCGGCGAGCCGGACCCGGATGCCGTGGAGCGGGTATCCCGTCACGCGCGCCGCGCCGGGTCGAGGGTGTAGCCGGCGCCGCGGAGGGTATGGATCAGCGGCACGAGGCCCGGGCGGTCCACCTTGCGGCGCAGCCGGGCCACGTACACGTCGATGATGTTCGAGGCGGGGTCGTAGTTCTCGTCCCAGACGTGCGCGCTGATGTGGGCGCGGCCGAGCACCTGGCCGGCGTGGCGCGCGAGGCACTCGAGGAGCGCGAACTCCGTCGTCGTGAGCGGGACGGGCTCGCCGGCGCGCTCCGCGGTGCGCGTCGCCGGGTCCACGACCAGGTCGGCGATGCGGAGCACGGTCGGCCGGTACTCGGGCGCCCGGCGCTCCAGGGCGCGCAGGCGGGCGAGCAGCTCCTCCAGCGCGAAGGGCTTCACCAGGTAGTCGTCCGCGCCGTGGTCGAGCCCGCGGACGCGGTCCTGCACCGTGTCGCGCGCGGTGAGCATGAGGATCGGCAGCCGCTGGCCGCGCTGGCGGAGTTCGCGGGCGAACTCGAGCCCCGAGCCGTCGGGCAGGCCCAGGTCGAGCACGACGGCGTCGTACTCGTCGAGCGCCACCTTCGCCCGCGCCTCCGCCAGCGAACTCGCCACGTCCACGGCGTGGGCTGCCTGCCGGAGCCCGCGCGCCACGCTCTCCGCGAGCCGCGCCTCGTCCTCGACACAGAGGATCCGCATCGTCCCTCCCGGTGCGCAACATCGTGCCCCGGCGCGGGTTGCGTCAATCGGCCCGGCGTTCATGGCCCGTTCATGTGCGGGCGCTACCCTTGGCGTGACTCTCGTGACCCGGATGGGGACGTGCCGTTCCACCTGCTCCTGCTGCTCATCACCGCCTCGCCCGCCGACACCCTGCGGCTTCCCGCCGCGGAGCTGCTGCGGCGCGCCGTGGCCCAGGGCGACGCCGTGCGCGCCGCCCGCCGCCGGGCCGACGCGGCCGAGAAGCTCATCGGGCGCGCGGGCGCGTGGCGGAACCCGCTGCTGACCGTGACGGCGGAGAACCTCGGTGCCCAGCGGCAGGTGACGGGCCGCGACGGTCTGGCGGGCACGGAGGGCCAGGCGACGCTCGAGTGGTACCTCACGCTCGGGGGCGACCGGGGCGCGGCGCTCCGCGAGGCCCGCGCGCTCGCCGACGCGGCACGCCTCGGGGCCGACCTGACCGAGGCCGACCTGCGCGAGGCGGCGGTCGCCGCCGCGGCCCTCGCCGAGCGGGACGCCGCGGTCGCGCGGCACGCGACGGAGGAGGCCGACGCGCTCGACCGCTTCGCTGAGGCGATGTCGCGCCGCGCCCTCGAGGGGCGGAATGCCGGGGGCGAGGCCGCGCGCGCGCGGCTCGAGGCGGCCACGGCGCGCTCCGGGGCCGGCCGCCGTGCCGCGCTGGCCGCGCGGAGCGAGGCGGAGCTCGCCCGGCTCGTCGGGGCGGCGCCCGGCCAGCCGGTGCAGGTCGAGCCGCTGGCCTGCGGCCCGGCGGAGGGGGCAGCCCCCGCGGCCGGCGTCACGGCCTCGCCGGACGTGGCGCGCGCCGACGCCCTCGCGCGGGCGGCGGGTGCCGCGCGGGACCGTGCGCGGGCGGCGCAGGTGCCCGACCTGCGTCCCATCACCGGCTTCCGCCGCACCGCGGGCTTCAGCGGCCTGCTGCTCGGCCTCGCGCTCGAAGTGCCGCTGCTCCAGGCCGGCGGGGCGGCGAAGGCGGCGGCCACCGCCGAGGCCGAGGCGGCGGCGGCGGATCGCGCGGCGCTGGCGCGG
>JBAIWX010000270.1:0-4640 GCA_037916975.1 Gemmatimonadales bacterium | reverse complement strand
CGCTCTACGAGCTGGGCCAGTGGTATCCGCGCGTGGCGGTGTACGACGACGTGAAGGGCTGGAACCACGACCCGTACATCGGGGGCGGCGAGTTCTACCTGGAGTACGGGCGGTTCGACGTGGCGATCACGGTCCCGGCCGCATACGTCGTCGCCGCGACGGGCGTGCTCCGGAACCCGGAGCAGGTCCTCACCGCGGCGCAGCGCGCCCGCCTCGCACGGGCACGCACGAGCGACACCGCGATCGCGATCATCACCGCCGCCGAGGCGGGGACCGCGGCCGCACGGCCGGCGACGGCGGGCACGCTCACCTGGCGCTTCAGCGCCGACTCGGTGCGCGACTTCGCGTTCGCGGCGAGCCCCGACTTCCGCTGGGACGCGAGCGGCTGGGAGGGCATCCTCATCCAGACGCTCTATCGCCCCTCGGCGACGCGCTGGCCCGAGGCGAACCGGATGGCGCGCGAGGCGGTCAGGTACTTCAGCGAGCAGTGGCTCCGTTACCCGTACCCGCACATGACGAGCATCGAGGGGCCGATCGAGGGGATGGAGTACCCGATGATGACCTTCGATCCCGCGGGGCCCAACCGGGAGGAGCTGCAGTGGGTCGTGGCCCACGAGATCGGCCACCAGTGGACGCCGATGATCGTGGGGAGCAACGAGCGGCTCTACCCCTGGATGGACGAGGGCTTCAACACCTTCATCGACCTCGCCAACGCGGCGAACTACTTCCGCGGCACCGCGTACGGCGACTCGATCGAGGTCCACCCGCTGCACCTCTACGCCGACCACGCCATCCCGGGGCAGGAGCAGCCGCTCATCACGCGGCCGGTGGAGAGCCGCGACCTCTTCTGGACCGGGTACCAGAAGCCGGCGCTCATGATGCAGACGCTCCGCTACCACGTGCTGGGGAAGGAGCGCTTCGACGAGGCCTACCGCGACTACCTGCGCACCTGGGCGTTCCGGCACCCGACGCCGGCCGACTTCTTCCGCCTCATGCGCGACCGGACGGGCGTGGACCTCGACTGGTTCTGGAACGACTGGGTCTACACGACGCACCGTCCCGACCAGGCGGTCGAGGCGATCGACAATGGCGGCCCGCTGGCGACGGTGACGCTCGCCAACCGGGGCGAGATGCAGCTGCCGATCTTCCTGCGCGTCACCTACGCCGACGGGACCGCCGAGCAGCTCACGCTGCCGGTGGACGCCTGGAACCTGGGGCCGCGGTTCACGTGGCGGGCACGGAACGGCAAGCGGATCGCGAAGGCGGAGGTGGACCCCGACGGGAAGCTCCCCGACGCGGACCGCGGCAACAACGCGCGCGAGGCGCGGTAGGGGCGGCGCTACTCCTCCCTCGGCGCCCCCGCGCGGCGGAGGAACCGCCGGGCGAGCTGTTCCATCCGCTCGTCGCCCCGCGCGATCGCGTCGTCGAGCAGCGTGTTCACCGCCCCGACGAGCCCCGGGTCGCCGAAGAAACACCCCGTCGCCGCCTCGGCGGGCCCGGTGTCGCCCTGATCGGCACCGGCGAGGAGCGCCCGTGCCGCCGCCAGGGGAAACGCCGGGTCGTCCCGCGCCGGGAGCGCGATGCCCCGGAGCGGCCCCTCCGGGGCGTCTTCCTTCACGAACGCACGCGACATCGTCCTCCCCTCCGCGGCTGGTCCTGCTCCCCCCTAAAATGCAGCGCCCCGCCGTGAAGCGGGGCGCCGCGACTCCGGGCCCGGTCGGGCCGGCCGGTCAGCGGCGGCCGCTCCCCGGGCGGTCCGCCTGCTTCGCGAGCTGGTCGCGCATCCGCTCCACCTCCGCGCGGACGGCCGCCAGGTCGGCCTCCATCCGCTCGAGCGACCGGATGAGCTCCCGCTGCCCGGCAGCCGCCGGCTCCGCCTCCCCGACCACCGTCTCCGGATCCACCGATGCCCGGGCGATCCCCTCCCGCGCCGCGGCCCGCGCCGCCTCGACGGGCCCGGGCACGAGCACCGGGGTCACGGCGAGCCGCTCGCGGCGCGGGCGGATCACGAACGTCCAGAGGAGCGCCCCGACGAAGAGCCCGGCGAGCAGGCCCTGCGCCAGCAGGGACTCGAGCGTCGGGTAGACGCCGAGCGCGGGGATCCGCGGCGCCCACGGCAGCACCGTCGTGCCGATCAGGCCGCCCTCCTGCACCTCCGCCACGCCCCGGCCCGCGAAGACGAACGCCATGTAGTAGAGGAAGGCGCCGGTCACGCCGAAGAACGGCTTGAGCGGCAGCTTCACCCCGAAGCGGTTCATCGCCCAGTAGACGATGCCGAGGACCACGGCCCCCGCCACCATGCCGAGCGCCACCGGGAGCACCGTCGCCCCGGGGCCGCCGGAGACGAAGAGCGCCTTGTAGAAGAGCACCGTCTCGAAGCCCTCGCGGTAGACCGCGAGGAAGGCGGCCGAGGCGAGCGCGAGCGCGGAGCCGCTCGTGACCGCGTCCTGCACGCGGCTCTTCACGAACTGCGTCCAGCGCGCGACCTCCATCTTCGAGATGAGCCAGTAGCTCACGTAGAAGAGCACCGCCGCGGCCACCAGCATCGTGCCGCCCTCGACGGACTCGCGCTTCCCCGGGGTGAGCTGCACGACGGTCTCGAGCAGCACCGCGGTCACCACGCTCGCGCCGAGCGCCGCGCCGACGCCGACGTGGATGTCGCGCTTCCGCTCCTGGGCCCCCGTCTTCACGAGGAAGGTGAGGAGCGCCCCGAGGATGAGGATCGCCTCGAGCCCCTCGCGCACGAGGAGGACGAACGACTGCACGAAGAGGTTGAGCGGCGAGAGGCTGTCGCCGAGCACCCGCTCGGCCTTCTCGAGCCCGGCGAGGAGGGTGGCGCGGATGCCCTGGAGCTCGGCCACCGTGGCGCCGCCGGCGCTCCGCGTGCGCAGCGACGCGAAGGCGGTCTCGAGGTCGCCCGCGAGCGCGGGCGCCTTGGCCCGCACGTCACGCTCGACGCGCTCGAAGGTCATGTAGGCATCGAACGCCCGCGCGCTCGCGTCGGGGAAGCGTCCCTGCCCCGCGAGCGCGATCGCCTCGTCCACCTGGGTGCGCACGCGGCCGATCACCGCGTCGGCGGTCCCGCCCTCGGCGGGCTGCAGGCTCCGCACCGCCGCGACGCGCGCGAGCGTCGCCGGGTCGTCGGTGCGGCCGCCGAGCGCGCCGGCGAGGGCGATGTCGGACATGCGCGCGGTGGTGGGATAGACGGTGAGGGCAGGCGGCACGTCGCCCGCGGCGGGCGGGAGCCGGAGCAGCGTGGCGTACGCCGCCACCGCCCAGCGGTCCTCGGCGGAGAGCTCGGCCTCGAACGCCGGCATCGCCGTCCCGACGACGCCGAACGTCACGCGGCGGTAGAAGTCGAGCGGCGTGACGTCGGCGAGCGCCGCGCGGTCGGCGAGGTTCGCGGGGCGCGGCGAGAGCCCCGCCGCCTGCGGGCCGTCGCCCGCGCCGAGGCTGCCGTGGCAAGCCGCGCAACGGCTGCGGAAGACCTCCGCGCCGCGCGCGAGCCGCGGTGCCTGCTCGGGGATCTCGTCGAGCTCGACGTGCAGCTCGCCGGCGAGCCCCTCGGCGAGGGCGCGCACGCGCGCAGCGACGGTGTCGGGCGGGCCGCTCCGCGCCACCAGCGCCAGGACCTCGTCGAGCTCGCGGCCGGCCCGCGCCGCCGCCGCGCCCGGCAACTGGTCCGCCGAGCGCCGCGCCTCCACCAGGAAGAGCCGCGCCTCCTCCACCTCGGCCGCAGCCACCACGCGGCCCCCGACGACGCCGATCCGGTACTCCTGCGCGGCCAGCTGCGTGGTGGCCGCGATGCGGCGCACGAGCGGCGTGACCAGCGCGTGGGACGGCACCGCCTGGGAATCGGGGGCGGAGAGGATGTGGAGAGCCGCGACCGCGCCGATGAGAATCATTTTCAATCTAATTTGGTGAAGACCCAGCAAACCTACGCACCGGGTTTCCGAATCGCTAGGTCGGGATCTTTCCGGAGGGTGGGTCGCCCCGATCAGGGCAGTTCCGCGACCGCCACCGCCGCCGCCGAGTGTTCCGAGTGCGTCAGCGAGAGGTGCACGACGAGTCCCGGACGCGCCTGCCGGATCTCGGCGGCCCGGCCGTGCAGGGCGAGGGAGGGGGCGCCCTCGGGGCCGCGGACCACCTCGAGGTCGAGCCAGCTCGCGGCCCGGCCCCCGGGGAGCCCGCTCAACGCCTTGAACGCCGCCTCCTTCGCGGCAAGGCGCGCCGCGATCGGCGGGACGGGATCGGCGTGCCGCATCGCGTACTCGCGCTCGGCCGGCGTGAGCACGCGGCGCAGGAGCCGCTCGCCATACTGCGCCACCATGCGGCGCACGCGCTCGAGCTCGACGAGGTCGATGCCCACGCCGACGACGCTCATGCGAACGGCACTCGCGCCCACCACCACTCCGCGAACGGCCGGAGCGCCGCCGGCACCGGCAGGTATCCCCCCAGCACCAGGCCGAGCCACGCCGCCGCCCCGGTCACGAGGGCGGTGATCGTCCAGAGCGGCCAGGTCGGCCGGCGCCAGGACCGGACCCGGGCGACCCCCCCGCCCCAGCGGCCCACCTCCCGCCGCGCCGCCGCCTCGAGCACGTCCCACGCCGTCTCGAGCCGGCGCGCCGCCTCGGCGACGG